>JARKOX010000081.1 GCA_029975525.1 Prolixibacteraceae bacterium
CCTGAAAGTTAAACCCGACGAGCAGTATCCGAAAGATAAAATAGCGGAAGGCGACCGTTTACACTCGGCGCTGGCGGCCGCACAGAAAACTTACGATGCCGCAATTGTTGCCGCCGACCGCGACTTCCAGCGGAAGCAGTATGCATCGGCCAAAACCTTCTACACCCAGGCACAGCAGGCCAAACCTGCGGAGCGTTATCCGGGCGAGATGCTGGCTAAGATTGACAGCATCGAAGCGGAACAGACCCGGTTGGTAGCCGAGCAGCAGGCCGCCGAAGAGGCTGCCCGCCTGGCCGCACTGGCTGAAAAAGACCGCCAGTATGCCGAAGCGGTTTCCCGCGGCGACGCGCTTTTTAACCAGAAAAAATATCCGGAGGCAACCCTTGCTTACCAATCTGCCTCGAAAGTGAAGCCGGAAGAGCAATATCCGCAGGACCAGATTAAAAAAATGGAAGAACTGAAAGCAGCAGAACTTGTTGCCCGGTTTGATTCTCTCCTGGCTGACGGCGATCAGGCCCTTCAGTCTGAAAATTTCGATGCAGCGGAAAATAATTTCAGGGAAGCGGCAAAACTGCTGCCTTCCGACACCCGTCCGAAGGAAAGAATTGCTGAAACCGACCGGTTGAGGAAGGCCAAAGAGTTGGCGCTGAAAGAAGAGGATAGTCGCAACCGGAATTATGAACGTTATATCCAGCTTGCCGATAAAGCTTTCGACAGCAGGCAGCTGCCGGTGGCTGCCTCTAACTACCGTTCGGCGCTCGGAATCAAATCGGAAGCGCTTTATCCGCAGCAACGGCTGACTCTGATCGATTCCCTGAACCGTGCGCAGGAGAACGAAGAACGTTACCGCTCCCTGTTGCTGGCTGCCGACGGGGCTTTCCGGAGTAAAGATTACGAGACGTCGCGTCAGGGATACGAGTCGGCGCTGGCGGTGAAACCGCAGGAAGAGTATCCGCAAAAGCAGCTCAGGGAGATCGAAGAGATCCTGCAGCGTTTGTCCCGGCAGGCCAGTGTGCCCGAAAAACAGCCGGAGGTGGCCCCAAGCGTAGCTCCGGCAGTGCCGGCCAGCGAGGGAGCCGCTTCTGTTCAGGGGAATGTGGGGGAGGAAAATGAAGCGTTGTATGCCGGCTACATCCAGACGGCGGATGAAACCTTCGGAAAGAAAGAGTACAATGTATCGCGGGCATGGTATTACCGGGCGCTCGATGTGAAACCTGCCGAAAATTATCCCCGCCAGCAAATCAACAAAATTAACCGGCTGCTGGGCGAACAGATGGTAACCCAGCGTGACCGTGAGTTCCAGCAATATATCGACCAGGGAGATGAAGCCTATCGCAAAGAGCAGCTGGCAGTTGCCCGCTCCTGGTACAGCCGCGCTTTGGGAATTAAACCCGGCGAGGCTTATCCCAAATCGAAGATCGAAGAGATTCAGCAGAAGGTGAACGAACGGCTGCTCAGCGGAACCGACCGCCAGTATCAGGATTACCTGAGACAGGCGAATGAAGCATACGAACAGAAACAGTACGGGGTGGCCCGTGTGTGGTATCAGCGTGCCCGGCAGCTGAAACCTTCGGAAACTTTGCCGCAGGAGCGGCTTGAAGCCATCCGGAAATTGCTGAACGAATAGACCGTTTTCAACAATGGAAAATAGCCCGAAAGTGCGGACGGTTTTCCCGGCTTCTGCTCTGGAAAACGGGGTGCTGGCTTACCAGCTGTTTCGGTTGGATTGCCCGAAGAGCTGGCTGCGAAGCCGGCCGAAGGGAGAAGTTGCTTTTTTCTTTAGTCGTCGCAAAAACAGGCAGTTGGAAGCGGAATAACATTGCCGGTTGAAATATATATTTGCATAAGTCACATCAAAAACAGGCAACATGATAAGTGAAAGTGCACATGAACTCAAAGCGATGATCGAAAAGGCAATCGACGATCATTTGCTTACCCGCGAAGAATATGATAAGATTCTTTTTTTAGCAACCAAAGATGGCGTAATCGACCGGCAGGAGCAGGTTTTACTGGAACAGTTGCAGGAGATGATTTCCAACAGGACCGTGAAGCTGGTTGCCCGGTAGGTTATTGATTTCTGCCGGCAGTACGGTTGGGGTAACACAAGAAAACCAGTCAATATCAGATGAATTGACTGGTTTTTTTACGAACAAAAGGGATAAAATCACAGTTAAGGGACTATGAACAATCATCTTCAGCGTCAGCAAATTAAAGCCGGTTTGACCGGTTTTATTTTGGAGCGCTATATATCCCTTTGTAAAGACCAATAATGATTCTGTATTCTTTTTTGCGGGCATCTTCGGTTTTGTCCTGAGCCATCCGGATTTTTACCACGGTGTAAATCAGCGCAGTCAAGAAGAAGAGGCCTGCCACAATCAGAACGATTTCAGCGGTCGGGAGATACCGGGAGAGTGCTGTTGAGGCGTTCTGCATCATAAGTTCTTTGGGGAGTGCCAAAAGGAAGGTAACAACTGCTGCAATGGTGAGTACCACCAGCGCTGCCAGCACATTTCTTTTTCGTTTGAGCTGGTTTTCCTGTTTTTCACAGACTTCGCGTAACTGACTTGCTTTTTTCCATAAAGCATAGTCTGGGTGAAATGCATCAATCATCTTGTTTAAAATTTAAGTAAACAAATCCCAAAAAGTTATAAGTACAATTGCGTCCAAAAAAAAGATTAGGGTAAATCGGTATCAAATTTATGTAACTACTTTTGAAAATCAAATAGATACAGCTGTTTTTTTCAAAAAATAATGTCGTTTTTTTTGAGCAACAGTAAATTTTATCTACCGGCATGCCAAAAGTCAGAAACCGTGCCGGTGTTAAGTTGTTGATATTGTGGTTTTTTTGTTAGTATCGAAAAGAAGTGAACGTCCGAAATGTCGTATTCTTCCCGGGTTTTCGGAGGTTGACGAAAAGGCGACCAATTTTTTTAAATCTGAATTTAAAAAACAATATCATTTTTAGACAATAAAACCTACTGCTGACTGGTTTCAGTCAACCATATTTTGGAAAATATGCCTCTGTTTTTAAGTTTTCTAGACGAAGGAATTATTTGCTTGTTTTGTAGTATTCAACAATCTTTATCAATGCCTCGGAGTGATTGTAAATATCGTCTAAGCTTGAGATTTCTGTTTTGTTCTCTTTCTTTGATTCATCAAACGTAGCGATATATTTTTTACCGCCATTCAGGTATAACCGACAAATTGGCTTTCTGTTAGTGTCATCCAGCAAAATTCCGAAGTAGGATTGGGTGTCTCGATGGAAAATTCTATTTCCTTCAATTATTTGACGTAAAATAGCACGAACAATAAAGAAACTTTCCATCTCTTCGACCGTTGTATCAATCTTTTTTTGGTTCGATTCAGATTCAATAGCTTGTTGCTGGGGCTCAGGTTTAGGCTGAGTATTCTCTTTTTCGCTGTTAAGGGCTGATTTTAAGCGATCTGTAATGATGTCACTGATGACTTGCGAAAAAGATTTTTTGGTGAGCAGAGTAAATTGCTCCAACACCTTAGCAGTAATTATTGTGGGATAAACCTGTTTGGCAAACAGTCTGACCAGTTCTGCACTTGGACTGGAAATTTCAGCATTGATCAATGCTTTCAGTTCAGTGGTATATTTGAGTTCGCTCGCTGTGTTTACGATGTTGTCGATGTCAAAATACGATTTATGAAACTTTTTGAGCTCTTCAATTTGGTTTTCTTTAAGTTCAGTGACATCAATTTCAAAAAAAGGTTTTTCATCCATTTTGTTGGTTTGCACCAGGTCGGTGTAGAATCGATATTGAATACCATTGGTAAGTATCCCAAATTTTGCCTGCGAGACATTAAAGTATCTCAATAGTTGATTGTCGTGCAAATCAAGGTTTTGAGCCCAGTGTTTGCATTCAATTAAGATGATGGGAGCTCCATCATTGAAAATGGCATAATCGATTTTTTCTCCTTTTTTGGTGCCAATGTCACAGGTAAATTCTGGTAAAATTTCCAGTGGATTGAAAACATCATATCCCAAAGATTGTAAAAAGGGCAGGATAAAAGCATTTTTTGTAGCTTCTTCGGTTTGAATCTGCTCTTTAAGTTTTCCTATTCGTTCACCCAGTTGTTTAACTTGATCTTTAAAGTCCATAACAGTGTTTTTTGGTTTAGTTCATTTGTTTGTTATTGAGGGCTCAATTTATAAAAAAGAACCATTCGCTCACTATTATAAAAGCTCATTTTTTAAATAACAGCTTAATTACATGATATTTTGAATATACAATACTTTTCTAATGCTTTTAATTAGTCATAAGGAAGAAGAGAGGTTGTGCAGAAAATGAGTTTTACCGGAAAACCTTTGGTGGTTTGGGTAAAAAAAAGTCGTTTTTAGATTAAAAAAACAGGGTGTTTGCAGAACTTGAGAAATGTCGTTTAAAACAGCATTGATGTAATTGTTTTTGATTGGTTTTGTTTTATTTTCTGAAAACCAGCTTGTTGTCGGGTTTTGTAGTGAATTTTGATTGTTAATGAGTTGCTAACGAAATGTTAACACATCTTGCTATTTAGACATGTGCTAAATTTCGGAAGCGCCTTGGGAGTTAGGGCAATTGATCCTATTTTTATACGATCTAAAAAAGAGATCCGTATGAATAAGAATGT
>JARKOX010000085.1 GCA_029975525.1 Prolixibacteraceae bacterium
CAGCGTGGTGACGCCCTGTGCGGCCAGAAGGGTCGCCAGTGCCGTGTAGAGCGCTTGGCCAATCCGGCGGTTCCGAAACTGGGGATCAACATACACCGATGCCTCTTTGGTCCAGCGATAAGCTGCCCGCGAACGGTGGTCGGCGGCATAGGCGTAGCCAACCACCCTCTCTTCGTTTTCACAAACCAAAAAAGGGAGCTGGCTACCAATTTTCCGGATCCGGTCGGCCATCTCGGCCTCTGCTGGAACCACCTCCTCAAAAGTTACCGGGGTGTTTTCCACGTAAGGCGCATAGATTCTGCAAATTGCTGCGGCATCTTCCGCACAGGCCGGCCGGAGAACTGCTTTCATTTTACTGCCCTCCGAACTCCATCAGGTAGGCTTTGATGAAACCGTCGATTTCACCATCCAGCACCGCTTGGGCGTTACCGCTTTCAAAGCCGGTGCGCATATCTTTCACCAATTTGTAGGGTTGCAGGACATACGAGCGGATTTGAGACCCCCACTCGATCTTCTTCTTGTTGGATTCGATTTCGGCCTCCTTTTCACGGCGTTTACGCAGCTCCAGCTCATACAGCTGTGATTTCAGCAGCCGGAGGGCATTTTCTTTATTTCCCAACTGCGAGCGGCTTTCCGTGTTCTCAATCACAATACCGGTTGGGGCGTGATGCAACCGGACGCCGGTCTCCACTTTGTTGACATTTTGCCCGCCGGCGCCACTGCTGCGAAACGTATCCCAGGTGATGTCGGCCGGGTTGATGTCAATTTCAATCGTTTCGTCGACCAGCGGGGCAACAAAAACCGAGGTAAACGACGTTTGCCGCTTGTTTTGTGCATTGAAGGGCGACAAACGTACCAACCGGTGAACACCGTTCTCACTTTTCAGGTAACCGTAGGCATACTCTCCGTCAAATTCAACGGTGCAACTTTTGATCCCGGCTTCATCTCCCGGCTGGAGATCCATAATCTTAACCGTGTAGCCATTTTGCTCTCCCCAGCGGGTGTACATCCGCAGCAGCATGTTGGCCCAGTCGTTACTTTCCGTCCCTCCGGCGCCGGCATTGATTCGCAGTACCGCACCCAGCCGGTCCTCCTCGTTACGGAGCATGTTTTTGGCTTCCAGCGACTCGATGGCCGACAACGCCTCAGCAAAGGCCTTCTCAACATCGGCTTCCGAAGCTTCATCGGCTTCATAAAATTCGTACATCACCACGAGGTCTTCCACCAACTGGTCCACTTCGCGAAAACCTTCAATCCACACTTTAATGGAGCGAATAGCCCGCATCTGGTTTTCTGCCTCTTTGGAGTTGTTCCAGAAGGCTGGATCCTGGGTTCTGAGTTCTTCTTCCTGAAGTTGAATTAACTTGTTATCGTAGTCAAAGATGCCTCCTCAGCGCATCCCGGCGCTCAACAAGGTCTTTGACCTGTTCCTTTAATACCATAACAGATGATTTTTAAAAATTTGGGAGGTAAAAGTAACAACATTTTTGGGAAAGCCGATCGTCAGGAAATCGCTTCGTTCAGGTGGCGGTGAATAATTTCAGGTTCGAATCCGCGTCCCTGGGCAAACCGGATAATCTGCCCCATTTTTTCAAATTTGTTGCTCTTCCGGATGGTTTTGGCTTTTTCTTTCATGGTTTTTACCACCAGTTGCGTATAATCGTCTTCATTAATTTCAGCCAGGCCTATCCCAATAATATTTTCGGGCAGTCCCTTCATTTTCAGATAATACTGCATTTTTATCCGGCCCCACTTGTTAATCCTGAATTTCTCACGCACATAAGCTTTGGCATACCGTTCGTCGTTCAGGTAATTCTCTTTTTCGAGACGGGCAATGATCTTTTCTGCCATCTCCCCCTCCCCGCCCAGTTCGTTGATTTTCCGGCGAAGGTCGGGCGAACACTGCTCCGATTTGCTGCAAAGTCTGGCCAGCTTGACAAAAATTTCCTGTTCGAGTTTTTCTTCGGGTTCCATGTTGAATGCAAGTTTTCAATAACTTACTAAAAGTATAAAAAAATAGCTACCCTTCCAATGAATCCCAAAAGGATGTTAACAGAAGGTTGCGCCGGGTGGTTGCCGGCCACACTTTCTGTCATGAAAAAAAGCGATGATCACCTTTTCTTGTGGCAAGAAGAATCAGTTCATTCATATCGGACCGTGAGGGTTATTGCTTTTTTGTGCCGTTCAATATTTCCGTTCATATCAAAAAGTTCGATCAACAACACATAAATTCCGGCGTCGAGCCGTTTTCCGGTTTCATCTTCTCCTTTCCAGGAAATCAAACCGGAGGTCTGCATCAGTTCGTTTTTCAACAACCGGCAGACCGTCCGTCCGGAAGCATCAAAAATCCAGGCATTGGCAACCCAACCGGAAGTTTTTGTCTCGTACCGGATGTTCAGTTCATCGTTATACCCATCGCTGTCGGGAGAGATTACTGCGGGCTCCACCATTACCCGGGTAGCGCGGACCGGCTCATTGCTGAACTGTGAATTCAGACAGCCAGGGGTGGCGTACCCGGCCACGGAAGCAGCCGACTGCCAGTTGCCGGGTTGTCCGGCCGGCGTATCGGGATTAATTCGCTCCAGCGAAACACCTTTCACATCATACAACAAGGGGTGGTGCATCTTTTCAGAATAACTGAATTCATCCAGCACTTTCAGGGAATCGGTGAGCAACACAACCTGTCCGCGTTCATTCGGATAGGAGGGCAAGGCAGGCAGTTGCCGGATACCGGAGCGACAAAGGGTGGTGTAGAAACTAAAAACAGCGCTGGTATCGATTGTTACAGCCAGGTACGAACCGGGCAACACGATTGCCTGTGCCGGCGACAACGAAACCGGTTGTTTCAGTTTCATCTCTGCGTCGCGGGAGGCCAGTACCAGTAACCTGCTGTCGATACGTTTGTCCGAGCGGTTATAAATCTCCACAAAATCGGCGCCGCCCGGCCAGGGATTAAACAGCACCTCGTTGATGACCACATCTCCGGGCGCCAGGGTAATCCACTGCACCGTTACCGGCACCGTTCCGAGTTGGTTTCCACAAGCATCGGTTTGATTCTCTATTACCAGCGTGTAGCTTTTGTTGATTTCAAAGGGCCTGTTCCAGCTCAGCATCACCTTGTTCTCACCGGCAACTTCAACCGTCGCCGGAACGTCCCAACCATCGGAAAGCCGGTAGTTGGACCGGTTTTGTAACCGGACGGTGTCCATGGGCTCTGAAAAATCGACTCCGGCCGTTGAAACCGAAAGCGCTCCGCCCCAGATTATCTCTGGTTTGGTGTGATCGATATTGGCAGCAAAAACAGAATTTACGGCTCCCGGCGTGCCGCCTTTCGGATCGACAGAGGCACTCCAGTTGGCCGATTGCCCGCAGCTACGCGCCGGATCGATCCGCTCAAGCGACCATCCGCCTTCCCGCTTTTTACTCTCTTTGTACCAGGCGTCGGAGTATGAAACTACGTCGACAGCAGTGCCCAAAGGCGAATAAAGCGTAACCCGATTCCCCGAATTGCGAAGCGCAGGAAAACTTCCCAAAGCAACGACCCTGCCCCATTTTGCCAGTTGCGGGGCTGCTGCCGAAGAGCAGAGCACCACCAACTCGCCGGGCAACAAAACCGCCTCGGGCAAAATCCGCTGTGAAGTTCCCACCTCAAGTTTCCAGCCTGCCAGGTTTACCGTACAATTGCTGAAATTCAAAAGTTCGATCCATTCGAAATCGGGCAATCCAACCAGCGGGGTAGGATCAATCATCATTTCATTGATAACCAGCAGACATGGATCTTCCGACGGCACGTCGCGGTTCTGTTCCGGAATATTTCCTGCGGTAAGGGTGAACAGAACCGGGGAGATCAATGTTAAGAATTTCGGCATCAGGCTAACCATCACATTTACAATTAAAAGCAAAATTGTATTTTTGCCGTGTCTGGTTTATGACAACTTTAACAATTTAACAAAAATTATCTAAAAATGAAAGTAGCAATTGTTGGTGCAAGCGGGGCAGTCGGACAGGAGTTTCTCCGGGTGCTCGAGGAGAGGAATTTTCCTCTGGATGAATTGGTATTGTTTGGTTCGGGCCGAAGTGCCGGGAAAGAGTATGAATTCAGAGGTAAAAAGTTAAAGGTAAAAGAGCTGCAACACAACGACGATTTTAAAGGAATCGATATTGCCCTGACATCGGCTGGCGCCAGTATTTCAAAGGAATTTGCATCAACAATTACGAAATACGGAACCATCATGATTGACAACTCCAGCGCATTCCGTTACGATGACGATGTGCCGCTGGTGGTGCCCGAAGTTAATGCGTCGGATGCTAAAAACCGGCCGCGAAATATCATTGCCAACCCCAACTGCTCGACCATCCAGATGGTTGTGGCCTTAAAACCCATCAACGACCTGTCGCCGGTTACCCGGGTGCATGTATCCACCTACCAGGCTGCCAGCGGCGCAGGAGCACAGGGAATTGCCGAACTGGAACAGCAAATTAAAGAGGTAGCCAACGGCGAGGAGCCAACCATCAGCAAATTCCCTTACCAGCTGGCGATGAACATCATCCCGCACATCGATGTCTTCCTCGACAACGATTACACCAAAGAGGAGATGAAGATGAACTGGGAGACCAAAAAAATTATGCACACCCAGGCCGAAGTGAGCGCTACCTGTGTCCGTATTCCGGTAGCCCGCGCCCACTCGGAAGCCATCTGGGTAGAAACCGAAAAACCGCTCTCGATTGAAGAGGTGCGTGCGGCTTTTGAAAAAGCGGAAGGAATAACCATTTTCGACAATCCGGCCGAAAAACAGTATCCCATGCCCCTGTTTGTTTCCGGAAAAGATGATGTTTATGTAGGGCGAATCCGGAAAGACATCACCACCCCCAACGGCATCACTTTCTGGTGCGTGGGCGACCAGATCAAAAAAGGCGCTGCACTCAATACCGTGCAGATTGCCGAATACCTTATCAAAGAAGGCGAAGTGAAATAAGCGATAAAAAACCACGTAAAAGGCTGTCTCCAAAAGGCAGCCTTTTTAGTTGGCTACAAAATCCCGAAATCAGTATTCATCCTCAAAATCGGGTACCTGATAGAGAAAATCGTTGTACGGGAACCGCTGTGTGTGAATTTTTTTCACTTCGTCGTAAAGCAAATTCTTAAAATCCTCAATATTCTCTTTTTCGGTTGCCGAAATAAACAGGGAAGGCGTATTGTTTTTGGCCATCCAGGAGTTTTGCCACTCGTCCAGGCTGATATTTTCACGATTCTTCGGGGTCAAATCGTCCTCGGCTTTGGCCACATAGGTAAACGCATCAATTTTATTGAACAGATAGATGGTTGGTTTACCGGCGGCTTCAATTTCTTTGAGGGTGCTGTTTACCACCGCAATTTGCTCTTCAAAACCAGGGTGAGAGATATCCACCACATGGAGCAAAATGTCGGCCTCGCGCACCTCGTCTAACGTTGACTTGAACGATTCAACCAGCCCGTGGGGCAATTTCCGGATAAAACCTACCGTGTCGGCCAGCAAAAACGGGATGTTGGCAACCACTACCTTGCGTACCGTCGTATCGAGGGTAGCGAAAAGTTTGTTTTCGGCGAACACTTCCGACTTGCTCATCAAATTCATGATGGTTGATTTGCCCACATTGGTGTACCCCACCAACGCCACCCGGACCATTTTCCCGCGGTTTTTACGTTGGGTGCTTTTCTGTTTGTCAATTTTTTTAAGCTGTTCTTTCAGCCGGGCAATTTTGTCAAGAATAATTCGCCGGTCGGTTTCAATCTGGGTTTCGCCGGGGCCGCGCAACCCGATTCCCCCGCGCTGACGTTCGAGGTGCGTCCACATCCGGGTCAGCCTGGGAAGCAGATACTGGTACTGGGCCAGTTCTACCTGCGTTTTGGCATGCGAAGTTTTTGCCCGTCGTGCAAAAATATCGAGGATCAGGTTGGTCCGGTCGAGGACTTTACACTCCAGTTCCCGTTCGATATTCCGCAACTGGGTAGGCGTCAGTTCATCGTCGAAAATAACGGTATCGGCTTCCATGACTTTCACGTATTCGCTGATCTCCTGCAGCTTTCCGGGCCCGACAAAAGTGACGGGGTTGGGCATATCGAGCCGCTGCAGAAACTGTTTCAGGACCTGGGCGCCTGCCGTATCAGTCAGAAACGCCAGTTCATCCAGGTACTCCTGCGCTTGCCGCTCATCCTGCTCATTGCTTATCAATCCAACAAGTACCGCTTTCTCTATTGCAGAAGCGGTTTCAATCATTTCTCCCATTCAGTTCGATGTATAAAAAAACTCCTGACCCGGAATCCGGATCAGGAGTACAAAATTATAGATTTCATTCGTTACTGCAACACGAAATTGATTGGCACGGTGTAGGATACCCTCACCGGTTTTCCTCTCTGTTTGCCAGGCTTCCATTTCGGCAGGGTGTTTACTACGCGGAGCGCTTCTTTATCAAGCGACGGGTCAACTCCACGGGCAATTTTAGCTTCCGAGATTCCTCCGTCTTTATCCACTACAAAAGTTACATAAACTTTCCCCTGAATACCGTTCTCCTGGGCAATTACCGGATACTTGATGGCATTGGCAATAAATTTACGCAAGGCCAGCTCTCCTCCCGGGAATTCGGGCATTTCTTCAACGATAAAGAAAACCTGAACATCTTCTTCTTTTTCTTCTTTCGGCTTGGCCTGTACGATCGGAGCGACATCAACAAAGGTCTCTTTATCGGCTTCAGAATCAAAGATAGAAAGGTTATCATCGATTTGCATATTGTTGTCCACAATATTAAGCACTTCGACAACTTGTGCCGGCGGCGGCGGCGGTGGTTGCTGTAGTTCCTGACGGGTAATCGGGATTACCTCCTCTTCTACCTGTGCCGCCTGAACTACTCCCAACGATGAAATCTCGGTAGGTTTAGTCGTCCATTCAAAAGCCAGGAGAGAAACTAACAAAGCCACCACGACCCCTGTCATCAGGAAAACATTTTTTTTGTTCTCCAGATCAGCTTTAGGTGATTTTTTGAGTTCCATACTTTTATTCGTTTGTTTGTTACAAATTGCAAATAATCGCTTTTTTGAAGCCATAAAAATAGAAAATAATCTTCAAACGCAAGCGAAATTTCTCTTGATATTAGCGTCAATCCGAAAAACGACGGTGAACGCGGTTCACGAAACACTACTGGAGCTGAAAAACGATCGGAATCCGGTATTGAACCTTGACTGCCCGACCAGCCTGCCTCCCAGGCTTCCATCGGGGCATGTTCTCTACCACCCGGACAGCCTCCTTGTCAAGAGAAGGATCCACTCCCCGCATAACCACTATTTGGGTAACCCGGCCCTCCTCATCGATCACGAAGCTTAAAAAGACAGTTCCTTCTACTCCATTCTCCTGCGCAACAAGCGGGTATCTGACCGCTGCAGCAATAAATCGCCGCAAAGCCAGTTCACCTCCCGGAAATTCGGGCATCTGGTCTGCGAAAAGCAACACCTCCTCTTCCAGGGGCTCTTCAGCAGGCGTCTCCTTCAGCACATAAGAAACATCGATCCAGGTATCGCCTGTTGCTTCGGTGACCATCAAATCAGGAACGTCGGCGATATCGGCAAAGTTATCAACCAGTTCAAAGAACGAAACCTGTTTCACCGGCGCCGCTGGTGGTTGTCGTTGGGTAACCGGTGGCAGATAGGTGTCTTCAGCTGCCTGAATATTCACCGTGCCCCACCCTTGGGTTGCCGGCACACCTGTTTTCCACTCAAAGGCCAGCAAGGACATACCCAGTGAAAGCGCCAGCCCAATTAAAAAAAACATTCCCCGACGGGTTTCCAGATTAGCTTTAGGATTTTTTTTCGGAATCATGGCTTTTAGATTTAAGGAATTCGACAATTACAAAGGCATCAGCTATTTAAACCTTCGACCGTTAAACTCTAAAAAAATCCCGCGGAATTTTAACATTAAAAGTTGATGCAAAAACTTTACCAATATTTTTTAAAATTTTCTGTGATTCAAAAAAATTTCTATATTTGCCGGGCGTTTATGGGGGATTAGCTCAGTTGGCTAGAGCGTTTGACTGGCAGTCAAAAGGTCATCGGTTCGATTCCGATATTCTCCACTAAAGCAAGCAAAGGGTTACAAACTAAGAATTTGTA
The DNA here is from genome assembly GCA_029975525.1 of Prolixibacteraceae bacterium. GTDB lineage: Bacteria > Bacteroidota > Bacteroidia > Bacteroidales > Prolixibacteraceae > UBA1413. The sequence continues at coordinate 8,141 of JARKOX010000085.1, forward strand.
ACCCTTTTTTTATGGATCGATCGAAATCTCCGGATCAACTGAAAAAGTGGATCAATTGAAAAAGTAGGCGGATTAAAAAAATAGCTGAATCTTTGCTTTTGCTATTTTAGGAATCCATTAAAAAATTAGAGGATCCCGTTTAAAAGCGAACGATAAAACGGTTTGCGTACCCAAGCAACAATCTCATTTAAGAAAGAAGAGAGAGACAGACGACGATCTATCTCTCCCAACTTGGCTATCCTCCCAAATAACGCTGGCAGGTTTGTTCTCTTGTTATAAAAAATCTTCGCGGATGGGCGTAAAACTATCCACCAGCCGGGCGGTTTCCGAAAGCAGCCGGATGGTATGCTTTTTTCCGGAAGGCACATAAAACATATCGCCGGCAGAAAGATGACACGGTTCTTCATCTTCGCAATAAAAAATGATTTCGCCCTGTGCGACATACGAAGTCTGTTCGTGGACATGGGCGTGCGGCGGTTCGGGTGCGGGCCACGGGCCGTCGGTAAAATCGATCAGAACAGTCATCAGGTTTGGGGTACAAACCCATCTTCGCTCCAATCCCTTCCTGACTACCCGGGGCAAACTCTCTTGAAATTTCAATACAGGCATAACAATCGTTTTTAAACAAAAAAGGAAGCATTAAGCTTCCTTTTTTATCTTGATGCGAGAAAATTAATTATTCTCAACTCTTTTTCGTGAAGAATAGTTAATGTGCAAGGCTGACGCTCTGCGCAGTTCTTGTTTAATATCCTGCACAATTTTCATTTTGGTATATTCATCAACCTTCAATGAAGTAATCATGAACGGGATTTCGGCTTCATCGCGGGCCTGACGTTCGGCCACGATAAAGTCAATAATATCACCGACTTCATGGAATTCATCATTCAGCTGAATTCTGGGTTCATTTCCGAATACCCGTTGGAACTGGGGTTGTGGAACTCCTACATAAATGTAGCTGACCAGTGACTTCTTCTCCAGTTTATTAAGCTCGGTTGCCTGGGGCAGAGTTTGTCTCACCATCAGGGTAACTTCGCGCATGGTAGTAACCGTCATAAAGAAGAAAAGCAACATGAAGACGACGTCAGGCAAAGATGCCGTGGAAATGGCGGGCAATTCCTTGCTGCCGTTTTTTCTGAATTTACTCATATTATTTTCCTCCTCCTGGTTTAATTCCTTTGGGTTCAGCTTCTGATATGCGCTGCGGATAAATCTCCCGGATTGCATCCTGTTTTTCTTTATCCAGCAAATCGTACGCTTTGCCAAATTTAGATTTGGCCAGTTCGTTTCTCAGATCATTGATAGCCCCCACCAATTCGTTCTGAACTTCGATATAGGTGCCGTATTGCGTCCCCAGGTCATTTTGCAGTGAAATAATTCCCTTCGATACCTGAACTTCTCCGAAGAAGTTAACCTCCTTGGGTTCTTTCTCCGGAAGATTTTCGTCATCATAAGGATTTGCCATAAATTCTTTGGCTTTTTCACGCAATTCCTTCACGTTCATCCACTCGCCTTCAACCAGCAACTGGTTGTCTTTGTTGACGAGAACAATGAAAACGTTTCGTTCTTTAACCGGTGGCGCGTCTTTTTCATCAATATTTTCTGCCATGGGAGGCAAACGCCTTTCCAAGCCTTTGTCCGCATCCATCGTGGTAGTTACCATGAAAAAGATCAGTAGCAGGAAGGCAATATCGGCCAATGACGCTGATGGTATTTCAGGTGGTTTTTTTGCCATACTAATTTTTTTATTCCTGTTTAAACATTACCGATCACTTAAATAAACGTGATACGGATGAATAGATAAGGGAAACAACTGCTATCCCAAACAACAGATAGGTTCCATACAATCCCGTTTCAATCCATTTGGCGGAACTGGAAGTAAGAGTACCATCTGCCACAAATTTATCAGCACCGAGGAATTGGGGAATTTCATCGGAAGCCATCAGGTAAGCGATGAAGAAAAGGAGGATAATAAATCCGACCCCCAACAATCCTTGTTTTGCAGCACGAAAATCGGTGGCCATCTGATAAATTGAAAACAGAATCGTCAACGCAGCGGTAACGCCTAACAGGATATAAGCCCAGCTTAGGTTAGTATTAATCCAGCTGCTCAATATAGGGCTGTTGTCGCCTTTGCTAATATTTGCAAGCAATGAAACAAATAAAACTACAGAGACAGCAATAACTCCCCACAATGTGAACATTGATATACGTGATAATTTACCCATATTTCAATTATTTTTTGAGATTGGTTTTAACCATCAGGTCAAGGAAAGAGATCGAAGCATCTTCCATGTTACTGACAATACCCTCGATCTTATTCAGAAAATAGTTGTAGAAAATCTGAAGGATAATGGCTACGATCAACCCGCTAACAGTTGTAATAAGAGCAACTTTAATCCCCCCGGCTACCAGTGTGGGAGAGATATCACCTGCTGCTTCAATGGCGTCGAAAGCCTGAATCATACCAATTACTGTTCCCAAGAAACCAAGCATAGGCGCCAATGCAATGAACAATGCCAGCCAGCTCAAACCTCTTTCGAGCAAACCAGCCTGTACCCCACCGTACGATACAATTGATTTTTCAATTACATCAATACCTTCGCTTGATCTATCCAAACCCTGATAGAAAATGCTGGCAACCGGACCACGGGTGTTGCGGCAAACTTCTTTTGCTGCTTCGATGCCACCATTTGAAAGGGCTTCTTCAACTTTTACAAGCAATTTTTTCGTATTGGTAGTTGCCAGGTTCAGGTAAATAACTCTTTCGATCGCAAAAGCCAAACCCAAAACCAAACACATCAGAATCGGGGTCATCCAGATCGGACCACCTTCAATAAATTTCTGTTTCAACTGGCTGTGAACAGATTTCCCTTCTTCGGCAGTGGCGGCAGCGGCTTCCTGCTGGTCGACAGCTACATCAACCTGAGCTGCGGCAGTAGTATCAACCGCTTGTCCGGTTGCCGGTTGATCCTGAGCAACCACAGAATTTGATGCCATGAATAAAAGCACCCCGAAAACTGCAATTAACGCGAATAATTTTTTCATAATCGATTTGAATTTTAATTAATAATCTCCTTGATTTTGTTTCTATTATTTTTTTTGCTTCAAAATTATAATATCAAAACCATTCTGCAAGTTTTGAATTCAAGAATTTCAGATGCTTTATCAATCCCGGCAACCCTATTTTCTAAAAACTCAACCCATCCGTCCCGTCGGCTCCAAGAAAAGAACTTACGAATGTAAAATGCGCGGAGAGAGAGGGATTCGAACCCTCGGTTCCGTTTCGCGGAACACACGCTTTCCAGGCGTGCCAGATCAGCCACTCCTGCACCTCTCCAAGTACTACTGACCCCAAAAATGAGGGCTGCAAATTACAAAAAATAAAATAAAAAAAACAACGCTATTCACTTATTTCCCCGCTCAGGCTTTTATTGAGGTGCAGTTTGATCTCTTCCCTTTTTAACTCCTGCCCGAGCAGAAACATCAACTTGGTCACGGCAGCTTCGGTCGTCATATCTTTCCCGCTGATTACCCCGGCGTTCAGCAACTCCACGCTGGTCTCATACTGCCCCATCACCACACTCCCTCCCTGGCACTGGGTTACGTTCAGAATAATAATATTCTTGCGGATCGCCTTTTTAATGCTGTTGAGCAGCCAGCGGGTGGTAGGTACGTTTCCCGATCCGAATGATTCCAGTACCACGCCTTTCAGTCCCGGCATTTCAAGAATAGAGTCGAAAACCGTGCGGTTAATTCCCGGAAACATTTTCAGAATAACCACATTGTCGTCGAAATGGGAACGTACTTTCAGGATTCCTTTGTTTTCGGGATAATGAATAAACTCTGTACTATATTTAATATCGACACCGGCGGTGGCCAGCGCGGGATAATTTTCGGAGACAAAGGCGCTGAAGTTTTCCGAATCGCGCTTGACTGCCCGGTTTCCGCGGAAAAGTTTAAATTCGAAGAAGATACAGACCTCGGGCACAATGGCATGTCCGTTTTTTTGGGCTGCGGCAATTTCAATAGCTGTTATCAGGTTCTCTTTTCCGTCGGTACGAAGGGTTCCGATGGGTAGCTGTGAACCGGTCAGAATGATCGGTTTATCCAGGTTCTCAAACATATAACTGAGCGCCGAAGCGGTGTAAGCCATCGTATCGGTCCCGTGCAGGATCACAAAACCATCAAACTGACTGTAGTTTTTTTCGACCGTGCGGGCAATCTTCACCCATATTTCGGGCGTCATGTTCGACGAATCGATAGGTGGGTTAAAGGTGATTGATTTAATCCGGTATCCAAACTTGTTCAGCTCGGGTACCTCTTCCTGAATCTGGTCAAACTTAACCGGCGCCAGCGTTCCGGTTTCGGGGCGCTGCACCATGCCAATCGTGCCTCCGGTATAAATAATTAGTACCGACGGCTGTTTTGCAGTGTTGTGGTTCATCGGTTCATCGGATAAAACAGGATGCTAAAAACGGTTTCTCAGAAACTTAAAGATATATCAAATTGAGATTGTTAGCTTTCCTGAACCAGAATTTATATTCGGAAAAGCTCCTGTGCATTGCGGGTGGTAATCTCAGCCACTTCGTTAACCGGCATGGCATAAATGTCGGCAATCTTCTGGGCGATGTGGGTCAGGTAAGCGCTTTCGTTGCGCCGTCCGCGTTTGGGCACCGGCGCCAGGTAAGGCGAATCGGTTTCGAGTAGCAGGTGACGAACGTCGAGCTGTTTCAATACCTGGTCGAGCTGACTGTTGCGAAAGGTAACCACCCCGCCAACTCCCAGGTAAAACCCGGCCTGAATAATCTGTTGGGCTTCCTCCAGTGTCCCGTTGAAACAGTGAAAAACGCCGCGAAGTGTTCCATTGTGTTCCTTTTCAAGGACGGAGTAAACTTCCTTAAAAGAATCGCGCACGTGAATGACAACCGGCAGATCCATCGTACGGGCCAGCTGCAACTGCCGCCGGAAAGCATCTTCCTGTTCTTTCAGGAAGGAACGGTCCCAGTACAGGTCGATCCCGATCTCCCCGATTCCGAAGAATTTTCTTTTTCCAAGCCAATATTCCAGTGCATGTAGCTCTTCGGCATAATCGCTCCCCACCGAAGTCGGATGCAGTCCCATCAGTGGAAAACAGGTCTGAGGATAGGCATCGGCCACGTCAAAGAGTTTTTTCACCGATGCACTGTCGATATTCGGCATCACAATTTTTGTTATTCCCGCTGCTACGGCATTTTCGATTACTTCGTCGCGGTCAAGCAAAAAATCTTCCGAATAAATATGAGAATGAGTATCAACCAGCATTTTAAGAAATTTCTCCCAAAAATAGGGGATATCGCCTACATTAACGAATGTGCTATCTTAACACTTAATTAAATTTTGCCCCACCTGGTGCTGAAATACGCAAAAGCCCGCACAGGACGGGCTTTTGCTGATATCTGAGTTTCGTTGTGCACTACACTACCCCTTGTGCCAGCATCGCTTCGGCAACTTTAACAAAGCCGCCAATATTGGCACCTTTCAAATAATTAATTTTTGAACCTTCCTGACCGTAATTGACGCAGGTTTGATGAATATCGCGCATAATAATTTGCAGACGTTGGTCAACTTCTTCCCGACTCCAGTTCAGGCGCATGCTGTTTTGGGTCATTTCGAGGCCGGAAACCGCAACGCCTCCTGCATTAACCGCCTTTCCCGGGGCAAATGTCAGGTGATGGGTAAGATGCTGGGTGGCCTCTGCCGTACATCCCATATTGGATGCTTCGGCTACCAGGAAGCAGCCGTTTTTCACCAACTCTTTGGCATCGTCGAGGTTCAGTTCGTTCTGGGTGGCGCAGGGCATTGCGATATCAACCTTTGCTTCCCATGGTTTTTTGCCCGGGAAAAATTTAGCTCCAAACTCTTTGGCATAAGGCTCCACGATGTCCTGGTTGCTGGACCTGAGCTCCAGCATATAATCCACTTTTTCTCCGGAAACACCGTCCGGATCGTAGATGTAGCCATCAGGCCCCGAGATGGTCAGCACCTTACCGCCGAGTTCATTAATTTTTGAAACTGCTCCCCAGGCTACATTTCCAAATCCCGACACCGCGAAGGTGTGCCCCTCAATATCTTTCCCTAAACGGGCCAGGATATGACGGGCAAAATAAACTGCCCCAAAACCGGTAGCCTCGGGCCGGATCAAACTTCCGCCCCACTCGATACCTTTACCGGTAAATACACCGGTAAATTCATTTTTCAGCCGTTTGTATTGTCCAAACATGTAGCCCACTTCGCGTCCGCCAACGCCAATATCTCCCGCCGGGACGTCGGTATTGTGGCCGATATGCCGGTAGAGTTCATTCATAAACGACTGGCAGAAACGCATTATTTCATGATCCGATCTCCCTTTGGTGCTAAAATCGGATCCGCCTTTTCCACCTCCCATCGGAAGGGTGGTCAGACTATTTTTAAAAGTTTGTTCAAAGCCAAGAAACTTAAGGATACTCAGGTTTACACTGGGATGGAAACGGATACCTCCCTTGTAAGGGCCAATTGCCGAGTTGAACTCCACCCGGTATCCGCGGTTAACCTGAACTTCTCCGCGATCGTCAACCCAAGGAACGCGAAAGATCACTACCCGCTCGGGTTCTACCATACGTTCCAGAATTTTAGCACTCCGGTATTTGGGATTTTTACTGTAAAAGTCCCAAATAGACTCCGTCACTTCCTGCACAGCCTGGTGAAACTCCTTTTCTCCCGGAGTTCGGCTCATCAGGCTTTCCATAAATTCGTTAATCCCTGCATTCATAAGACAGTTTATTTATAAATACCTCTCAAAGTTAGCCAACTTGTTAGGTATTGCAACTGTTTCAGCCGGTTTCAATACTCCACAAACACCTTGAAAAACAGAAACTTAAAAAACAGGAATAGATGTTAAATAACACTCTCTGACAAACGTCAGGAATTCCGAAGAATCAGAAGAAGCATATTGGAGGAAGAGAAAAGCCAAAAAAGGGACAAGATATTTTCTACCGACAGGAGATTTTAACATTTTAAACCAGACAACCTCGGGTTGGACAGAAGACACTCTTAATCAAGAGCTTTATTTCTCGCTATCCGGCCGATATCAAAAGAAAAGCCTCCCCTCATCAGGAGGGAAGGCCTTTGTATTATTGCGTATCACAGTTTCAGCGATTACATCATTCCGCCCATTCCGCCGCCCATTCCGGGATTTGGCATCATGGCAGGTTTGTCTTCTTTCAGCTCGGCGATTACGGTTTCGGTAGTAAGCAGCATACCGGCAATCGAAGCAGCATTTTCAAGTGCAACGCGGGCCACTTTGGCCGGGTCGATCACGCCACCTTCGTAAAGGTTCTGGTACAGATCGAGACGGGCATTGTATCCATAGTCGTTTTTGCCTTCACGAACTTTCTGTACGATAACGGCGCCTTCTTTACCGGCGTTGGCAACAATCTGACGAAGCGGCTCTTCGATGGCACGTTTGATGATCTCGATACCAGTTTGTTCGTCGTCGTTTTCGCCTTTGACGTCGTTGAGAAGTTCGCTGGCGCGGATGTAAGCCACACCGCCCCCGGGGATGATCCCTTCCTCAACAGCTGCGCGGGTTGCGCTCAAGGCATCATCAACGCGGTCTTTTTTCTCTTTCATTTCCACTTCCGAAGCGGCACCAACGTAAATTACGGCAACGCCACCGGCCAGTTTGGCCAAACGTTCCTGCAGTTTTTCGCGATCGTAATCAGAAGTCGTGGTTTCAATCTGTTTTTTGATCATGTTTACGCGGGCCGAAATTTTCTCCGGTGCGCCGGCGCCGCCAACAATGATGGTATTTTCTTTATCGACAGTTACCTTTTCGGCACGGCCCAGCATTTCAAGGGTTGTCTGCTCGAGTTTCATCCCTTTTTCTTCGGTAATTACATTTCCACCGGTAAGTACGGCGATATCTTCGAGCATTTCCTTGCGGCGGTCACCAAAACCAGGAGCTTTAACAGCGGCCACTTTCAGGGCACCCCGCAGGCGGTTAACCACCAACGTAGCGAGCGCTTCACCGTCTACATCTTCGGCGATGATCAGCAGCGGGCGACCGCTCTGTGCCGTTTGTTCGAGCACGGGCAGCAGGTCTTTCATGGTGCTGATTTTCTTGTCATGGATCAGGATGAACGGATTTTCGAGTTCAGCTGCCATTTTTTCAGCATCGGTTACAAAATAGGGAGAGATGTAACCGCGGTCGAACTGCATACCTTCAACTACTTCTACGTAGGTGTCGGTACCTTTTGACTCTTCGATGGTGATCACACCTTCTTTGTGAACTTTTTCCATGGCCTCGGCAATCAGTTTACCGATCGCTTCGTCGTTGTTGGCCGAAACTTTGGCAACCGTTTCAATTTTGGCATAATCGTCGCCAATGGTTTGTGCCTGCGAAGCCAAACTTTCAACATCTTTGGCATCCGCTTTGTCGATACCCCGTTTCAGGTCCATCGGATTGGCACCGGCAGCAACGTTTTTCAGTCCAACCGATACAATCGACTGAGCCAGAACAGTTGCCGTAGTAGTACCGTCACCTGCGTCGTCACCGGTTTTAGAGGCTACCTCTTTTACCATCTGTGCGCCGAGGTTTTCATACGGATCC
>JARKOX010000098.1 GCA_029975525.1 Prolixibacteraceae bacterium
ACAATTTCCGATCAGGGCAATTCCATCTGGTTCTTGATCAATTGAAACTTATTTGCTGCTAAGATACGGTTAAAACAAACCGTTTAATTTACGGGAGTAAGCGTAATAGCATCAAGCCAGATTTTATCACCGGCAGGATTATCGCCGGCATAGAAAGCCAGCCGGTAGCGGCCGGGTTGCGCAATAGCATCTGTCTGGAAGGAGAACTGCTGTTCGTCCGCAGTGAGCGAGTAAATCTGCTGGGCAATTTTGTTCTTCAGATTCCCGGCCTGCTCCACTCTGACAGTCAGCCGGGTGTTGCGGCTGGCAACCGCCTTGAATGAAACCTCGAACCGGTTGATGTCGCCATTCGGGAAAACCCACACCAGCGCAGCATCGGCAGGTTTTTCACCTTTTTTCAGAACCGTCAGCGCAGCCGAGTTTGCCCCGGAAATTTTCCCACTCCGGTCAATGGAGAAATCCACCAGCTGGCCGGGGTTCTGAAGATCCCAGTCGCCAAAATCAACGTCAAACTCGCCGTTGATCTTACGTTTGTATTCCTGCGAACGGACGTTGTACTCGCGGGTATCAAACGGGAAGACTCCCACCTCGCCGGCCCATTTTTCCCAGGCCTGGTACATACTGTCGCGCCGGGTCGGGTAAACAGCTGCCAGGTTATGCAGTTCGGTAGGATCTTCGGCGATATTGTACAGCTCCAAGTTTTGCGGATCAAAAGCGGCATTTTCGGCGGTTTTGGCCACCAGTTTCCAGTTGCCATCGCGCATGCCGATGTTGGCCTCGTGCTCCCAAAAAATCGGACTGCGGTGGTTGCTCTCTTTGGCAAAGTGTGGAACCAGGCTGGTTCCCTGCATCGGAACAATTTTTCGGTTACCAATGGTTTGGGGATAGTCAATCCCCGCCAGATCGACACAGGTCGCCATGATGTCGGTCAGGTGGCCATATTCACGGATAAAATTACTCTTCAGGGAAGGATCGATCCCGTTGGGCCAGTGCACGATCATCGGCGTACGAATGCCGCCTTCGTGAATCCAGTGTTTATATTCGCGAAAAGGGGTATTGCTTACGTTGGCCCAGTTGATCCGGTAACTTTCCCAGGTGTCGGCCAGATCGCCCGTCAGGTCTTTACTTTTTCCGCTGGAGATAAACTCGGCACAGCCGCCGTTGTCGGCCAGGAAAAAGATGATGGTGTTGTCGAGTTGCCGGTTCTCTTCCAGCTTCCGGATAATCCGTCCAATTCCCTGATCCATCGCGTCGATCTGTGCGGCATAGATCGCCATCCGCAGCGCAAACTCCTCCTGTTCCGCTTTGGAAAGGGAATCCCAGGCAGGCACCTGGCTGTCGCGGGGCGTGAGGGAGATTTCCTTTTCCCACAATCCGATTTCAATCTGTTTTCTCAGGCGTTTCTCCCGGATCGCATCCCACCCCTCATCGTACACGCCGCGATATTTCTCAATATCTTCCTGAAGCGCATGCAACGGCCAGTGGGGCGAGGTGTAGGCAACATAAAGGAACATCGGGTTACCGAGGTTTTGCTGAAAATGTTCGTCAATAAACATGGCCGAACTGTCGCTGATGGCGTGGGTAAAGTAAAAGTTGTCGGGCGACGGATATTTTCGGTTTCCGGAGTAAAGGGGTAACTTAAAATAGTTGCCGGCTCCCTGCACGATGCCAAAATAGCGGTCAAATCCGCGCTGAAGGGGCCAGTTGTCCATCACTCCGCCGTGGTCTTTACGGGTGTTCGAAACGTGCCATTTTCCGGTCATGTAAGTTTGGTAATTCGCTCCTTTGAGCACCTCGGCAATGGTCGCAACCTCTTTGCTCAGATCGCCCTGGTAAGCGGGAGTCCCCAGGTCGGCGTTGGTCATCCAGCCCATCCCGGCCTGGTGAGGATAGACGCCGGTCAGGAGCGACGCGCGCGTCGGACAACAGCGGGCGGCATTGTAAAACTGGGAATAACGCACGCCATTTTGTGCCAGCCGGTCGAGGTTCGGAGTACGAATTTCCCCGCCATAACAGCCGATGTCTGAAAACCCCATGTCGTCGGCCATAATCAGGATGATATTCGGGGTTTTGGCGACTGCTTTCTTTGCCTGCTCCTGCGGGCTGCAGCCCAAAAGCGCCGATGAAAAAGCCAGGGTGGCGG
>JARKOX010000102.1 GCA_029975525.1 Prolixibacteraceae bacterium
CCCACCATGTCGCCATTGGCAAAATTCAGACACACAAAGTCGGCCGACTGTTTATTCAACTCAGCAACAATAGCGTCTTTAACCTTTGGCGCCGACATTTCGGGCTGGTAATCGTAAGTAGGCACTTTGGGCGAGGGAATCATGATACGGCTCTCGCCGGGAAATTCAAGTTCCCGTCCGCCACTGAAGAAAAAAGTGACGTGGGCATATTTTTCGGTTTCGGCAATCCGGATCTGTTTCAGCCCGGCATTCGACACCACCTCTCCCATCGTATTGGAGACATTCTCCTTGTCAAAAATCACATTTATATTTTTGAAGTCGGCCTTGTAATTGGTCATGGTGTACCAATGCAAATTCATGGTATGCATGCCAAACTCGGGCATATCCTTTTGTGTGAAGGCGATAGTGGTCTGACGCAAACGGTCGGTCCGGAAGTTAAAACAGATAACCACGTCGCCTTCCTCAATTTTCGCCAGCGGTTCGCCGTTGCTGTCAACCATCACAACCGGCTTGATAAACTCATCGGTGATGCCTTCGTCGTAACTTTCGCGGATAGCCGCCAGGATATCAGTCGATTTTTTGCCTTTCCCTTTGGTATAAAGATCGTAAGCCAACCTCATCCGGTCCCAGTTTTTGTCGCGGTCCATTCCGTAATAGCGACCGATCAGCGAAGCAAATTTTCCGTTGGTTCCTTTCAGATTTTTCAGGTCATCTTCCACAAAACCGTAACCCGAGCGGGGGTCGGTGTCGCGGCCATCGGTAAGCCCGTGCACGTAAATATGTTCAAGCCCCATATCGGTTCCGATCTGGCAGAGCGCCACCATGTGCGAACTGAGTGCATGGACACCGCCAGGGCCGATCAGGCCGATCAGGTGTACCTTTTTGTTGTTCTTTTTGGCAACCGAAAAGGCCTCTACAATTTTGGGTTCGTTCCAGAGTGTCCGCTCTTCAATTGCTTTGGTGATCTTCACCATATCCTGGTAAATCACACGGCCGGCTCCAATATTGAGATGTCCCACTTCGGAATTCCCCATCTGTCCGTCGGGAAGACCTACGTTGCGCCCCGAGGTGAGCAACTGGGAATGCGGATATCGGGCGGTCAGTGAATCCATGAACGGAGTAGGTGCCGTTGCAATCACGTCGCGTTCGCTGCCGTCGCCAATTCCCCATCCGTCAAGGATCATCAGTATTGCTTTTTTATAATTTGCCATCTTGGGTAAACTTTTTTTGTTTATAAATTTCTGAACAGACAAATTTATCTTTTTTTCAGGATCTATTTCAACAGCAGGTCATCTGTCTGTCAGGAATTAACAAATTCTTATAGCGAAAGAGTCACTTTCCCAACGAAAAACGGGCACAATTTCCCATAAAAAAAGCTGCCGCATTCCAAACGGAAACGGCAGCCTGGTGCAACCTGTAACTTGCGATCGTCAGGTTATGTTCTCTTCCGTACGCCTGTCTGCAGCGAGAGGCATTTATCACCTGACCATCTGCGGAAGTACAACAGGGTTTATAGACAGGAAAAGAGAAGTGTTGGCTTTTACGGCTTCATGGTTCCAAAACCACTTCCGCCAGCTTGTTGCATAAATAAGGGACTAAAAACGGATTCTGCCGGAACTCTCTTTCCACAAGAAACCAATATGCACTTAAATTCTTTTTTCTGAAACGGAAGCTGACAGCTCCCCGGCCTTCACTTCAGCGCTGGCAACCGATTGGGCAAACCTGAGCTGGCTGGCCATCCTGTCCCGGCGAATGGTGAACTTTTCTTTTGACCGCAACATCTTATTTCACTTCGATCACGGCAAACTTGGAGATTTTCCAAAACTCTTCCGGATCCTGGATAACCAGCTCCGACACCAGCCCGTCGGCATAAACCAGCTGGTAGGAACTATCGGGATGTTCGGAAATTACATTGACTTTTTTGGCATGAAGCGGAATCGAACGGCTTTCCCTGATATCCAGCTCAACAAAGTCGGCGGGTTTGAGGTTGTCGCGGATCACCTTGCTGGTGCCAAGTCCGAGAAATCCGCCGTCGCGCTGCAAAATCCCCTTGTCTTTCAGCTCCCGGAAGGTTCCGGAAGTGTACCAGGCCGTATTCATTTTAGCATCTTTTTCCAGAAGGAGACCTTCATGCTGCCGGATGGCCTCCTCTTTGGCCAGCAACTCCGAGTTCATCTCTTCCACGCGGGTATTCAGGCCGGCAATCTGCACCTCTTTCTCTTCCAGCGAAGTACGGAGCTGGGCAATTTCAGCCGAGTTCTCTTCGATGGTTTTGTTCAGCAGTGCTATCCGGTTTTCAAAAGAACGCATGCGAATCCCCGAGTCTTTCAGCTTTTTCTCCAGCTGTTCAATGTGTTTGCTACTGGCTACCAGCATGCTGTCCATCATCTCAATATCATTGAGCATCGCCTGTTTCCGGTTGAAGTTTCCTTCCTGGCTGGCTGCCAGCGAAAGCTGGGCCCGCTTGGTTTTGATGAAGGTGAGCCGCTCTTCAATCTGGTTAAACGTATCTGCAAAATCGTTTACCACCGAATCGCGGTGGGAAATGGTTTCACTGAGCGCCTGGTTCCTCAGCTCCAGCTGTTTGAGCTGATCTGCTTTTTGTGTGATCAGGTAGATCCCGATTCCGATAATCGCCACAACCACAACGGTGGCTGTCCAAACGATGGATTTAAAATTTTTCGTTTCCATAATTCTCTCTTTAAGTTGTAACAAATTGACCGATAATCTATTTTAGTAATTTTTGCTAATGACTTTTCCAACCTGTGCGGAACGTTCCGGCGCTTTTGCCGGCGGCATTTCGTTTTGCTTTTCCGGAAGGACCGGTTCATCTTCGCCGTTCAGCTGCCGAATCTCCTCTTCCAGAAAAAAGAAAACCTGTAGAAATACCTTCCTGTTGTTACGCTCTTGTTGATTTTACGGAGGGACAAAAGCCAAGATATGTGCCAGCAATCCCGGCAAAAACAACCACCTGGCAGTCAGCAATTTATTTATCGGATGGAATTTTATACCGTTATCAATTTGATTTTACGTCCGGCAAATTGATAGCAGCCAGCCCTTTTGGGCCGAAAAAAGAGGAACGTGCGTGAGGGGGAAAGATTTGGATGATTAATCCCTGGCCGGGCCGGATTCCTTGTCTTCTTTCAGCATGCGGTAAACCGTTGCCACGCCAATGTCCAGCTTTTCAGCAACCAGCTTGGGATTGTTGTCGTACATTTTCAGGAAGTTTTTAATGATGCGGATATTGTACTCGCGCAGGGTGAGCTCTTCGCTCAGCACATTATCCACCAGATCGTGGCTGCCCAGCATGATGTTTTCAGCGGTAATTTCCGGTCCGTCGGCCAGCACCACAGCCAGCTCAACCACCGATTTCAGCTCGCGGATATTTCC
>JARKOX010000110.1 GCA_029975525.1 Prolixibacteraceae bacterium
ATTGACGCCGGAACCAGCAAACTGGTTGGCCGAAACTCGGAACACATCAAACTGGACCTGGTGGAACCCGATGCCTCCTCGGGTGTTTTTGCCGGAATCGCCTTTAACATGGCCGACAAGTTTCCCCTCATCACCTCCGGAATGCCTTTCGATATCTGCTATTCCATTGCCCTCAACGAATTCAGGGGAAAGACCAATCTTCAGCTTTACATTCGCGACATCCGCACCAAGTCTGAACTTAGAGAGTAATCTGACGGTACAACTCTTCCAGAGCGTCGAATACCTGCACCCCGGTTTTTTGGAGCCGCTCTTTTGACTGGTGCCCGTCGGCGATCAAAATGCAGCCAACGCCCAGGTCAGTCGCCACTTCGTAGTCATGAATGGTGTCGCCGATCAAAAAGATATCCCGCGGATCTTCGTCAATCTCTTTCAGCAACCTTCTCCCCTGCTCCAATTTTGAAACAGCAAAATGATCATCCAGCCCGGCAACTTTTTCAAAAAAATGCCGGATCCCTTTGCTGGTAAGGGTTTTTTCGAGCAGGTCGTGCTGCATGGCCGAAAGCACAAACTGCCTGATTTGCAGGTCATGAAAGTGCTGAATTGTTTTCTTGGCCGAATGATGAAGCCGGCAGTGGTTTATGCCGGCATTGTAGAGGTCGGTGAATTCGAGCGCCGGCACCTCAAACTCTTCCTGTTCAAAGTCAAATCCGATACGCCGGTAGTAATCTTTTACCGGGAAAGAGAAAACTTCCCGGTAAAAGAAGGTGTCTACCAGCGGAAGATTACGCCGAGCCAGCAGCTGGTTAATGGTTTGCACGCACAGCTTCAGGTCGTCGAGTAACGTCCCGTTCCAATCCCAAATAACAGCACGCGGGGTCATGTGCGAAATACTTCAGCGGCAACCAGGGAATTTTCAACCGGCCGGGCATACATATTATAAAAACGGCGGGCCACCTCTTCCGGATTGTGGTGCGGCAGGGCAGCCTGGGCTTCTGCAACCATTTTTTTGAAGGAGACAATATCGTCGGCCGAATAGAAATCGATAAACTCCCCGGTTCCGTTCAGCAGATCGTAGGCCACATAATTATTGGGCCAGAGGTGGTAGTTCTGATAGATACGGTGGTCGATCCGGCGCGCCAGCTCCTGAATGAAATCATTGGCCGGCAGGTCTTTGTTGGCTTCCAAGAAGCTGGTTAGGATCGGTTTGCCAAAGGAGAAGTGAACCCGTCCTTTGGGATTCATCATCCCGTTGGCCATACTTTTCAGGTCGTCGGCAGTCGTTTTGGTAAATCCTTCCTCGCTCTCTTTCAAAATCAGTTCGTCCACCTTCGAAATCCCACACGGTTCAATTTCGTAGGAAATGGCCAGCGGGATGATGACCAGTTCGCCAAAACCATCGGCCAAACTTTTATGATTGCTCATATTCAGCATTTTGAGCAGGGAGAGCTGCGTCTGGTCATCTCCGTCTTTGGTGCGTCCTTCCCGTTGGGCGATCCATACCGAAACATTGTCGGCAGTGATCGATTTACGGATGTAGGAGGAGAGCTTTTTGGAGGCGGCCAGCAGGTCACGGGCAGCAATATTCCGTTTTACGACAAATGCCCGGTTCAGCTTTACGGCATGGATGATCCAGTCGTAAATAAGCAGGTTGTCACCAATGGCGATCTGCGTGGTATTCATTCCATTCTCGTAGATCAGGTAATTCAGGAAT
>JARKOX010000133.1 GCA_029975525.1 Prolixibacteraceae bacterium
CTGAATAAAATGATCAAAATGAAACAACCGAAACGTTCAAGAAAAATCGTGAAATATTTCCTGATTGTCCTGGCGTTTTTGCTTCTGGCCTACTATTTTGGCTTCGAACTTCCGTTCCGCGGAACTCCGTTTAATGCCCAACGGCACGGCCATCCGCCGCTTACCCCGCCGTGGGCGCTGGAGTGCTGGCTCTGGGAAGACGATTCCAACACGGCTGCCTGCGTGGATAGTCTGCTGGAAGGGTACGCCCGCCACGACATCCCGGTGCGGACCGTTTTACTCGACAGTCCGTGGAGCCTGCGTTACAACGATTTTGAAATCGACACCCTTCGTTATCCGCAGCCCGAAGCGTGGTTTGCCAAACTGCAAAACAAGGGCTACCGGGTGGTGCTCTGGATGACCTCCATGGTCGACAGTAAAAGTAAGGATACCCGCATTCCTGAATCGCAGCAATGGTTTGAGGAAGCCAGGGCAAAAGGATACCTGGCTGCCGGCGGGACACAGATCAAATGGTGGAAAGGGAAAGGCGGTTTTATCGATTACACCAACCCCGAAGCCATGAAGTGGTGGCGTGGAATGCAACAAAAGGTTTTTGACTTGGGTATTGACGGCTGGAAGCTGGACGGCACCGCCACCCTGTTTTTCAAACTGCTGGGACCACTGCCGCTCTTTTACCAGTCAACAGCCGGAGGGGTGATGACCACCCGCCGGTACATGGACCATTATTACCGCGATGAATACCGTCACGGACTGACCCAAAACCCCGAATTTGTTACGCTGGCCAGGGCGATCGACCGGGGATACCATCCCGAAGGTTTTGCCCCCATCGATGCCGCGCCGGTTACCTGGGTGGGCGACCAGAAACACACCTGGGAGTCGACCGGAAAAATCACCGAAGAAGACAAACAGAATACCGACATCGCCCTGGACGGGATCGACGGTATTGAGCTGGCCATCCGGAATATCCTGACCAGCGCCAAAGTGGGGTACAACATCATCGGCTCAGACGTGGCGGGCTTCTCCGGAAGCACCATCCCGCCCCGGTTATACATCCGCTGGGCGCAGTTTTCTGCTTTTTGCGGACTTTTTCTGAATGGCGGCCACGGCGAACGCGCTTTGTGGAAACGCACCCCCGAAGAGCTGGAGATCATCCGGCGTTATGCGTGGCTGCATACCGAACTGATTCCCTACATCTACTCGTATGTGGTGACCGGCCACCAGGGCGGAGCTATCCTGCAACGCCCGGTCAAAGGAAAATACCAGTACCTCTTTGGCGATGATTTTCTGGTGGCGCCCATTTACAAAGATGAGCTGAAGCGGAGCGTTAAACTGCCTGCCGGAAAATGGTATTACTGGTTTGACGACCGCGAACAGGTTAAAGGACCTGCGACGGTCGACCGCCAATATCCGCTCGGCGAGTTTCCGGTTTACATCCGCGAAGGCGCGATTGTACCGCTGAACGTGGAGCGCAGTTACACCCGGCTGGGATCCGAAGCCAGCAAAGGTTTTCTGACCTGGCTGGTCTATCCCGGCATTGACAACCGTTTTACGGTTTATCATCCCGACCAGAGCGGGCATTCGACGGTGAAAATGACCAACCGCCCCAGCGGGATTGCGCTGCAACTGACCGGCACCCAGAAACCTTCTCTTTTCAGAATACACCTGACCCGGCCTCCCTCCCGGGTAACCTTCAACAACCGAGAGCTGAACAGCCTGGCCGACTACACTTACGATGTGGAATTGCAGAAGCTGCTGATCACCATGCCGGAGATTGCCGACGGAAAGCTTGAAATTTTTACCGACTGACTTTTATCAAACTAACTAAACGAAAAGGATATGAATACCAAAGTTTTGTTATGGTGTCTTCTTGTTCTCGGACTGGCCGGGATGGAGGGCAAAGGGCAGGAACCTGTCAGCGAACTGGCGCCCGGAGAGTGGATCCGCACCTGGCTGCTTTGCGGACCCATTCCGTTGCAGGCGCATGCCGATCCCGCACAGTCGGGGCTTCACTGTCCCGGCTTTGAAACCGATTATCTGGTCCGGTTGGGCGGAGAGCGTAACCTGAAAGTGAAGGCGGAGGATGTTGTTCGGCTGAAGAGTGGCGCCATCCGCTGGAAATATGTGCATTCGCCCGATTCGGTGATCGACCTGGTGGCCCGTGTCTCCCGGATGTCGCCGGCGGCAGCTTATGCCTATGCCGAGGTGGAGTGCCGGCAGGCGGGGATCTGGCTGGCTGCCCTTGGAACCAACGATGGGGGGCGCCTGTGGGTAAATGGCGCCCGGGTGTGGGATTACCAGTCCGACAGAGGACTTAGAGCCGACGCAGACCTGATTCCTGTTTTTCTGAAAGAAGGCAGGAACTCTCTTTTGCTGAAGATTGAACAGCGGGGCAACCAGTGGGGCTTCTGTTTCCGGTTTCATCCGTTTTCAGCCCGAGAAGCCCTGCAGCGCGGCGATTTTTTCCGGATCACCACTGACGGGGAGGGAAATTCCCGGCTGGTTTCGGCGTTTTCACCGGAAGTGATGGCCCGGCTGCTGCAGCAGGTGCAGATCACGGTTCAGGATCGGCAGGGGCGGGTGGTGCTCGACGAAACCCGGAAAGCGGATTTTTGTGGGTTACTTAGCCTGCCTGCTGCGGGGTACAAGCCTTACGTGGCATCGCTGGTTTTGCAGTTGAAAACGGGCGAGGTTTTGCCCGGTCAGATCGATTTTATGTCGGGAAAACGGATCGAATACACGCTGTTTGCTCAGGGTAAAAGCGAATACCGGATTGTGCTTGCTCCCGGCGCTTCGGAATCGGAGAGGTGGGCAGCCCGCGAACTTCAGCACTGGCTGAAAGAGGCCGGCGGGGTGGAGCTGCCGGTCGACGAATCGGGACAGAGCAGTAACGGACCCCGGATTGTGCTGGGATACCCGGAGCAGTTAATGCCCCGGACCGGGGAGCCAGAGCCGGACCCGACCGATGAATCGTTTCGCTATTTTAATGCCGGTCCGGATATTTTTATTTATGGCGGAAAACAGCGCGGAACGCTGTATGGCGTCTTTTCCTTTCTGGAGCGCGAACTGGGCTGCCGCTGGTACACTCCGCAGGTTTCGGTGGTTCCGCAGCGGAACGAATTTAAATTTTCCTGGTTTGATCATGCCGAAAAACCGGGGGTGAGGGTCCGCAATGACTTCTATTTTGAAGCTTTTGACCCGGTGTGGGCGGGCCGCAACCGGGTAAACGGCGCCATGGCGTATCGCGAACAACCCGGCGGAGTGGAGGCCTACTGGGCGGTTCACACCTTCTACCCGTTGATGCCGCCGGAAGAGTTCTACCCCAAACATCCGGAATATTACAGCCTGATTGATGGCAAACGGATTCACGACCATGCCCAACTTTGTTTGTCCAATCCCGAGGTGTTGCGCATCCTCACCGGGCGGATCAGGGAGCGGATGCGCCAAAACCCCGAATACCTGATTTACGACGTCAGCCAGAACGACTGGGGCAACCCGTGCCAGTGCGAGAAATGCCAGGCGATTGTCCGGCAATATGGCGGCGAGTCGGGGATCGTCATCTGGTTTGTTAACCAGGTGGCCGATGCGGTAGCCCAGGAGTTTCCCGACAAATTTATCGGCACGCTGGCGTATCAATACACCCGTTCGGCGCCGCAAAATATAGTGCCGCGCAAAAATGTGGTGGTCCGGCTCTGCAGCATCGAGTGCTGCGTGGCCCACGACTTCGAATGTTCAGCCAACCGCTCGTTCCTGTCTGATCTGAAAGCGTGGTCGGCCATTGCCCCGCATCTTTACATTTGGGATTATGTGGTCAACTTCAACCATTACCTGTTGCCGCTTCCCAATTTTGCCACCTTGCCGTCCAAAATCAAAACATTTCAGCAAAATAAGGCGATCGGCATTATGGAACAGGCCGCCTACCAAAGTCGCGGAGGCGAGTTTGCCGAACTGCGGGCCTACCTGATTGCGAAATTGCTGTGGAATCCCGAATGTCCTGCCGACGAGGTGATCAGCGATTTTATGGCCGGATATTACGGGAGGGCCGGAGTGTTTGTACAGCGCTATTTCGATCTGTTGCAGAGCCGGGTGCAGCCGGATGTCCATTTTCACTACAGCCTCACCCCAACGGACGCAATTTATTCGGCAGATTTTATCCGCCAGTCGGCAGCTCTTTTTGTCGAAGCCGAAAAAGTTGCCGACAACGATGAGATCCTGCGCCGGGTGGAAATGGCGTCGCTTCCAATTTTATACCTCCGGTGCAAACGAACTCCGTTTTTAGCCCGGCTGGATGGAACCTATGCCAAATTCTGCAGGATTGTGGAACGCGAAGGAATCACCCATTATGCCGAACAGGGCGAATCGCACCGCAAGGCTTTTCATCTGGAAGTGGAGCAGGCGGAAAGATAGCTGTCCGGATCTGGCGGCAAGACCAAACCGAAACTTCTGCGGAAATGGTGCTGTTTAAGTTCCGGAGAATTCTTCGGAAGGCTGGTGGCAGAGGTCAATAAGGGCGAGGATCTTTTCGTCCGGAGTTCCGGCTTCGATATCGGCAGCGACAAGGTCGCACGGGCCGTAATCGCGGGCAATACGCTCCAGGTCGCTCCGGATCCGGGCAACAGGTTTGGTGGCCACATCCTGCGGAGGATACATGATCGCCCGCCGGCTGTGGGGGAAAACTCTGCGTGCCAGGGAAAGATCGGAATCCATTCCCATATCGATGTAGCCCACCCCGGGCACCCGGGCGTAACTTTCGAGGTAGGGGGTTGCATTCCAGGCGCAGTTGTGGATACCGGTCAGTCCGAAGGCTTCAGCGATCTTCTGATCGAAGGGGAGCAGGAATTCGCGGTAGAGCCCGGCATCAACCAGGTTGACCAGGCAGTTGCTGACCGTAAAAAACGGGAGGGTGTCGGAGGCCGGATGCCGCTGTTTTTGCTGTAGCCGCCGGGCAGCGTCAATCATGGTGGTGCAGACACAGGCGAGCAGGTGGCGGGTCCGTTCGGGTGCCAGGTACAGGTCCGGAAAAAGTTCCTGGCCGCGCAACCGCTGGGCATTGTTCAGAACACCCTGCCAGTTGATAAAACCGATTGCCCGTCCTTCCATTTCGGTAATCCGGTCAACCTGTTCCAGCAGCGACTGAAAAAACGGATTTTGGTCCAGATCGGGCGGGGTGAGCTGTTCGATCGCTTCCTCCGAAAGATAGTGGTGCCCCGATACCGGCCACTGTTCGTCGTCAAAGCGGATGGGAATTCCGTAGATGGCCGCTATCACGGTGGTTCCGAATGTTCCGGTCAGCACATCCACGGCGTTTTCATCCAGCCTTCCGATAGCTGTTCCAGGGAAACGCCGTTCCAGTTCGGCATACATTTTCAGGCGGGAGTCTTTCCGGTAGCGGGGATCGGTGTGCCAGGCCTCTCCGAATCGGATTCCCAGCGCCTGGTGATACCAGCGGGGGGTGAACCCGATCTCGGGCCGGAGAAACGGCATCGCTCCCGTCACCGGCCGGCGGGTAGCCGGCGCGCCAGGAGCGATGTAGCTGGTCAGCTGGTTTGTTTGCAGCATAGGTAATTGATTTTTGGATTTTCAGCCTGGTGGCGGCAGCGGCTCCTTCCGGGGAAATTTACCGGCTGGTGGAGCCGGAAGTGGAGGGAGCCGCCGCAACTTTTTTGCTGCCTCGAAATAATTTACTGCTTCAGCAACCACATCTCACACACTTTGGAGTGCTGGCGCCAGTTGAGCTGTGACTCTTCGGGCTGGTCAAAGGTAATGACCAGTTTGCCGTCGCTCACATATTTCCGGTTGATCAGAAACTCCTTAAACTCTTCCAGACCTTTATTGTACAGGATGGGTTCCAGGCGCTCGCCATCGGCGCGGACCAGCGCCTCGCCGTAACCGGCAACGCGGAGGAGATAACGGCCGTTGGGATCGAGATCGGAATATTCGAGTACCGGAAAATTCTGGAAAAGCTGTGTGGAGAGGCGCTTGCGGCTCATGCCGCTGTCCCACCACGCCACATCGGTGGCATCGTCGGTGCGGGTTTTAACGCGTGGTCCTTTGGAGAGGTCCGAAATATTGTCGTAATAACTGCCGGGACCGGGATTTTCCCAGGTGCGGATCACTTCCAGCCGGGCCAGCTTCTCGGCTTCGCTGTTCATCTGGCGGATTTTGTCAAACTCGTCGGCCAGCCACCAGCGGTTATTCAGCGGATAATCGATGAAGTCGAGGATCGCCCCGCGCTCGGGACCGCTGGCATGGTACTGCTTTACGCTGGTTTGCGCGCCAACCGATTGCCACAACGCCTCGCAGTAATCAACCACTTTTTGCCGCAGTTCGGGCGAAACCCGCTCTTGGTCGGCTTTGTTGACGAGGGCCAGCGCTTCGGTCATCGCTTTTTCAGCACCCATTGCAGGCGCCTGCGCTAAAATCCGGTTGGCCTCTTTTTCGAGGTTCTGCTCGTAAATTTTCCGGTGGCGGACATAAGCGTCGTAGTAGGCGCGCATCACCAGTTGCTGCCAGCGCCAGTTGTTTTTCAGTTCCGGATGTTTTTGCTCCAGGTTTTGCCAGAATGCCAGCGTGGTTTCCACTCCGCCGTTTTCTTCCACAGGGCCTGACCAGTTGCGCTCGAGCGCCAGAATTCCGTTGGCGCCGGCCTGCGCCACTGCATCGCCAAAGAAAAAGCGGCAGTATTCAGTTATCACTTCGGTGACCTCTTTTTCGGGGTTCCAGCCCATCTGGCTCCAAACCACCTTGTTGACATCGTCGTGGGTTCCGTCGGAATAGGAGATGAATCCGTCGGTAAACGGTGCAAAGCGGTTGTGGATTTTTGCATAGTAGAAAGGCTCGGGATTACACACCTCGCGGCCCTGGGTCAGCGCAAAAGCCTGGTCCCAGTTTTCGGTAGGATACTGGCAGCGCACCGTGTGGGTCAGGTCGGGATAGTGGCGGTGCTGGTACCGGGCCGGCAGCCGGAAGCGTGTTTCGGCCATGTCCGGACTGCTGGGACCTGAAACCACGCCGGCCAGCCAGTCGGGACTGTTTTTATGGAGATAATCGTAAAAATAGTCGACCTGTTCGTAGCTGAATCCCTGCAGGGAGATCCACACGCCGGCCGCCGGATGGTATTTTTTCAGTTCGGCAGCAATAGCTTTCAGAAAAGGCATGACATATTTGGGATGGTTGTCGCCGGGATCGCCGCCGGGAAAGAAAACGCCATCGAGGCGGGGGGTGTTTTTATAAAACTCACGGTGTTTTTTTACCCCGGCCTCAAAAACCTCCTCTTTCGACAGATCGCCGTCGGCCGGCGTCCAGACCCAATAATCGAGGTCGTATTGACTGCAGATTTCGCTCAGGCGCAGGTTCATCTCCTCGCGGGGGAATTTCATCACCGGCCCCAGCGGACCATCCTGAAACGGAATGTTTTCGATGGCATTGGTGCCGAACAGGGCCAGTTCGCGGAAATGTTTTTCAAACATAGCGGGTGTCCAGGCATCCCACGAGTTGGCGGTGTTCCGGTAGCCAATCTGGTGGCCGCGGATAGGGTAGGCGGGCGCTGTGGCAATCTCCTGCTGAAGGTCGAAAGTAATTTTGTTCCGCGACAGTGCGGCCGTGCGCAGGAATTGTCCGGCAGCAAACAGCAGACCCCGCTGGTCGGCTCCGATCAGCCACAAAACCGGTTTGCCATCTTGTTGGGTAACCGTAACCCGGTAACCTTCGGCTCTGGTTTCCGGCAGGTTCTCTCCTGGTCGTTTGGGAACAGCCATTCCGGCCACGGTTTCGTCACGAACAGTGGCCAGAGCGATCAGCGCTGACCGGCCGGCCGAATGAAGAAGCGGCAGTTTGAGGCCGGTTCGGGCGGCTACCTCTTCCTGAAGTACCCGGATAATGGTTTCGCGCACCG
Organism: Prolixibacteraceae bacterium; assembly: GCA_029975525.1. GTDB lineage: Bacteria > Bacteroidota > Bacteroidia > Bacteroidales > Prolixibacteraceae > UBA1413. The sequence goes on from JARKOX010000133.1 coordinate 7,892, forward strand.
GCGATTGAATTTGTGGGGAAGCCACGATGGCCGCTTTGCTGAAATCCAGCGGTTGTGCATACGTTGCGCCGCCGATCATCAGCAGGCAGCTGAAAAGGAGTAGTCTGATATTTTTCATGCGTTAAATGTTTTATTTGGCAACTTCAATTTTCCAGTCGGTAAATTCCACCCAGTACTGCCGTTTGTCGGGGCCGCCGGCCGCCAGTCCCAGGTCGACCGATTCGGTAATGCCGGGAATATCGGTGGTGTGTCGTTCGATGATCCAGTTTTTGCCATCGAGGCTGATGTATCCGCTGAAACTGTTTCCGTGACGCACCATTTTCAGGTAGATCGGCATTTGCGTGTTCTCGGGCAGGTTGGTGCTGCTGGCTTTGTGCATGCAGCCGTTGGCAAACTCGTCGTATTCGATTCCGGCGCGGCCGGGAGTGCCAAACACCAGCACCGATCCTTTGCTGCCGGGCTGTACATCGAAACTCTGTGCGATATCGTTCCGCACAAACAGTCCCGAGCGGAACCATTCGTGGGTGCGATCTCCAAACCGGTTGATTTTGACGGTTGCAACAAAATCGCCTTTGATTCCCTTGACATACGCCGCAGCATACGAATCTTCGGCGTGAAAGAAGTCCGACCCGCCGGCGGTTATTTTAAAACGGTTGGCTTTCACGTCGGCTTCAATTTGATAGGGTTTGGCCTTGGCCGAACAATATTCCAATACGGGCATCGACGGGAGGTCGAGCAGCTTTCCCTGGGCAACGTCCAGCGCTTTTTCGGCGCTGTTTCCGATGCGCAGCAGGTGGTGGCCGGCGGCCGGTTGCAGTTCAAAACTTACCAGCCGGGTTTCGTCCGGTTTCAGTTCAACCGGCTGGCTTTGCACCTCCTGGTTGTCCAGAAACAGCGTGGCGTTTACCTTTTGCAGCGCCGGGGTCAGGTTGCGGGCCAGGGCGGTAGCTTTTACCTTTTCGCCCTGAATCAGCCGGTCGCCCGAGAGCCGGAACTCCTCGAACACCACCGCGGGTTTTTGGCCTTCGATCCGGACGGTCTGGTAAGCGGTGGATCCAATGGCCAGGTGATGTTCGCCGGCATCGTAGAGCCGTACTTCAAATTCGATCGGCCGGCTGTTGTTTTTGATGACCGGAAAAAGCCGGCGCTCCTTCACTTTGCCGTCAATATACAGCTCAACCGGGGCGATGCCGGTGGCGCCTTTGTTGGTCACGTCGGCAGTGAGCCGGATGATGCTGCCGGCCACAACCGCTCCGGAAGGTGTCTGGGATGGCGCTTCAATTTTCAGGTTGGACTCTTCCAGTTGCGGCTCGCCTTCGATAATCTTTTCCGGCGCCTGAGCCGGCGCTTCAATGGTGAAGTTGTTGCGGTAGGTGTTGTCTTCGATCATGGCGGCACACAACTTCCATTCGCCCTGTTCGAGGTTGTAGTAGATATTCTCTTCGGAAATCCAGCCGATGGACATGTTATCGAACCAGAACGCCACATTGTCGTTGAAGAATCCGGCGTGCACATCATGGATCAGGTTGCGGCGAACTACTGAGTTGAAGGTCATCCCGGCGGTTTTGATGGCGCCGGAGTCGTCGGCATCCCGCTGCACATCGTCGAGGTGGTTGTATTCGACGCGGTAGCCGCCATCGATGGCTTCTTCGAGGTTTGCCCAGCCCCCCACGTCGATGGCATAGCGCCCGCGGGTTTTGGTGATGTAGTTGTGCGAAATGGTGGTCATCAGCGTGTAGGTGGAGTGGATATTGACGCCGCCACAATCGTAAAGCTGGTTGTAGGAAATTTGTGTTTCGCGGGTGATTTCGCGGCCGTCGGCGGGATTGACCGGGCCGTGTGCGGAAATGGCGCCGTTGTCGATGGTTTCGAAACGGTTGCGGAGGATGCGGGTCTGGTAGCACCCTTTCTGGATAGAGAGTCCGGTGCCGCTGCAGGAGCGGATTTCGCCGTCAACCATTTCGCAGGCATGGGCAAACTCGTAACGGATGGCGCTGTTTTGGGCGGTGGTTCCTTCGAACGTCAATCCGTAGAAACGCAGGTTGCGCACCGGCTGGCCCAGCTTTCCCTGCACGGTAACCAGGTTGGCCAGAAGCGGCACACCGGCCGCGACCTGGTTCGGGTTGTCGATGCCGGTCGCCGGGATGTAGCTGATCTCCTTCGTTTTTTTGTCGAAAAACCATTCGCCCGGCGCATCGAGCAGGGCCTTCACATTTTCCACATAGTAGCGCGGCGGAACGATCACCACCCCTTCCTGCGGCGAACGAAAGGTGGCAATGCCGCTTTTTTCGTCGATTTTTACAAAAGAATTGATTCCCGTGTGCCAGCGCAACAGCATGATCACGCGGTTGCCTTCCATCTCTTTCCAGTTTTTCAGTTCCCCTTTTCGGAAATGGAGTTCCTGGGTTGTCGGAGAGATCACGGGCGGCACCCAATAACCTTCGTTGGGAGTCCGGGCGAGGATTTGCCGTTTGCCGTTCACCACCAGCATGCCGGCGGAATCGACATCGAACGGGGCGGTCCACACCCTGCCTTTTTGCGTCCATCCGCTCACGGGAAGGGCGCCGGTAATGACCGGCTTTTCTCCCGGGAAGGCGGCGTAGGTCACGTAGTGATCTTTTAGCTTGTGGTATTCGAAAGCGCCGGTGGGCAGGTTGGTTTCCACCCGTTCCCCGCCGTCGGCCGGTTCAAAACGCAGCGGCTGCTTCAGCGAATAGGTTCCGCCACGGAGGTAGACCAGGATGTCTTTCCCCTTGCCGAGCGGGTGGGGCGAACCGATCCACCGTTTCTCCACCGGGGCCTCTTTGGGTTTGTACACCTGTGCTTTCAGGTCGCGGACCGCTTTCTGCGCCCGTTCGAGGGTGCGAAAAGGGCCGTCGGTTCCGGCAGCATTGGGGGCGGCCAGCATTCCCGACCAGCTGTCGTTTCCCTGTGGCGACACATAAAAATCGGCCTTTTCGGGATAGCTGAAGGGGAGCCACTGCTCGCCTTCGAGGATTTTGCCGTCGCGATGCGGAGCGGAAGTTTGGGCAACGGCAGACAAAAGGTGGGCGGACCAAAGGATTACGATTCCCGCAAACACCCTGATAATCGATCGTTTCATAGTTGTCATGTTCGTTTAATCTGGTTGGTGTCCGGCAGCCGCTTTCCGGCGCTGGTTTTCACCTTCTCAAACTTATGGAAACCCAACGAATTGAAACAATGGGTTTTTGCTTATTCGTCATGGAATTTTAACCAGCAGGCGCAGATTCAGCTAAAATTTGACCGGAAAGGGGGAAATAAGTATAGGAAACGGCCGGTTTTCCGGTTATAAACCTTCCACCCGTTCCGGGCGGCGACCCCCCAACCATTTGACTATTCAACCATTGAACAATTTTGCGGTTTCTGATTTCTTGTTCGGGGTTTCTTATTGATTCAGTTAAATTTCCAATACCCAACAGCCAATATCCAATATCCAAAAAATACATTCTTCGCAGCGTTGAGCTCTCCCGTCCGGTTGGAAGGGGGCCGTGGGGAAGGTTTTATCCGACGGCTATAAACATTTCATCCGTCCCGGGTGGCGAAACACCCCAACCATTTGACCACTCGACCATTCAACCATTGAACAATTTAACCATTCAAATTTCCAATACCCAACAGTCAACATCCAATAACCAAGAAATTGCTTTTGCTGCGGCGATCAGTGCTGCAGTTCAAACAGTTTTACGGCGTTGTCGTGGAGGAGCATCCGGGCAACTTTCAGGGCCTCTTCTTCGGTAAAATACCTGCTGCGGACCTTTTCGATCAGCACATTGGATAGGATCTCTTTGGCAAAAAGCAGGTGCCCG
>JARKOX010000142.1 GCA_029975525.1 Prolixibacteraceae bacterium
CGATCAGTCGGTGGCAAGGCTTTTTTTGAACGGATTTTTGCCAGGAGTACTGATGGCGCTGGTGCTGATTTTGCTCGGACTTTTTGTTGCGTACAAAAACAACTATGAGCATGGTGCCCCCTTTAGTTTTCGCAATATCGGCTTGACTTTCAAAGAGGCGATCTGGGGATTGTTGACACCGATCATCATCCTCGGCGGGATTTTCTCCGGTTATTTTACTCCTTCGGAAGCGGCCGTTATTGCCGTGGATTACGCGCTGTTGGTTTCGGTGTTTGTGTACCGCGATCTGGGCTGGAGGCAGCTGGTTCAGATTTTCATGCGCTCGGCGATCACCATGTCGATTATTATGTTCATCATCACGACATCGACTGCGATGGGCTGGGTAATGGCCAACTGGCAGATCCCGAAAATCATCGCGGAAAGCATTTTGGCGATTTCCGACAATAAATTCGTCTTGATTCTGTTAATCAACACAGTCGTATTTGTGGCCGGTTTCTTCATGGAAACCGCATCGGCGCTGATCCTGCTGACGCCGGTATTTTTGCCGCTGGTTCAACAACTCGGCATTAACCTGATCCATTTCGGAGTGATCATGGTTTTAGCGCTGTCGATCGGCATGGTTACCCCGCCGGTGGCGATCAACCTTTATGTGGCCAGTACCATTTCCGGGCTGTCGATCGAACAGATCAGCCGAGCGGTGGTGCCGATGGTCATAGGCCTCTTGATTGTTTTATTGATCGTGACGTATTTACCATTGCTCTTGCCAGGCGTGATCATGTAAGCAGTTTTTTTGCCGACTGTTGTTGAAAGAATCTGCTGCATCCGTTATAATACTTATGTTGCGGGTGTGGTGGAATGGCAGACACAACAGACTTAAAATCTGTCGGTCTTACGGCCGTGCCGGTTCGAGTCCGGCCACCCGCACCAATATTGCGCCAACCGCATACAATTTCGAATCTTGTCTTTTGTGACAATGATTACAAGCACAATCTTCTTAATCGAGGGCCGGAACTTTTCCGGCTCTTTTTTGTTTTTTCAGGCACGCCTGCGCCGCTTCGCGGTCAAACTGCAGCGTCTTGACTACGTTTGTAGAACAGCTGATTTCGAAAGAGTTATATTTAGTAAGGCGCGGAAAACTTGAGGGGTTACTTTTAGTAAGGGCACGAAATCTCGACGGAAATTCTGTTGCGGGCAAACGAATTTTTTCTCGTCAACCGATCTATTTTATCTACTTCGATCGTGGAAGAATAACTCAATATCTCAGGGAACAGGAAAAAAATCCTTTATTCTGTGCAACAAAACCATAGTGAAACCGATGGAACCATCACCCAAGATCATTTCATAATTGGTCCAAAATCCTCTCAATTTGACAAATCAGAAAAGCCCGAGGATTCGTTTTAAGGCCACTGAAAAAGGTTCTGAATGGTGTAGTACCGGGGATAACCCCGGCGCTTCAGCGGTTTTTCCGCCGCGAGCGCCGGGGCAGTCGGTTGCCGGCGCCATCCAGACACGGCTGTGTCTTTCGGGCATCGAACACCTGCTTCAGTTCCACAGGTACTTCGGGGTTGGGGCACTCCTGGGGGATCAGGTAGGTTCCCAAGGAAACCATCACCCTCCCCGCGGGGCGGCCGGGACGGGACGGAGGGACGCCGAGCGCCTCAAGAGCCGAGCACTCGACGTACATCCCGCCGGACGTGAAGACCAGAGTAGCGTTTGGACAGTTGTTACAGCTCAAAACAAAACCTCCCTAAAATTGCGCAGACTTATTGCGTCTGTGCAAATCATAGAGAGGCGTTCTTGTGCTCGAAGTATCAACTTCATGCTCGACGGCTTATTTAGTGTAA
>JARKOX010000157.1 GCA_029975525.1 Prolixibacteraceae bacterium
GCCTTTTCTATTATCTTGGCGGCGAAACGGGCAGCGTACAGAATGCCGCAGACTATGTGTCGCTCAACTGGGAGGGTGAAACCGGCATTTTTAAAACGTTCTGGAAAAACTGGGCCAGCTTCTGGTCAGAACGGCTTCCCGTTGAGGGAAATTTCTATCTGCCGCTAAACGCCCTGTTGGTAGTAAAAAACAACATCACAAAAAAATATCGCACCGACGAGGGTGAATTTATCATCGACAATATCAAAGTGAGGGTGGGTATAAACCGTATTGGCACAACTACCGTCGAAGCATACAAGTATTAAAATTCTGTCCTTTTGCTTGGCCCCTGACGGGATTACCTTCAACCAAAAAAGTTGAAGATGAAACAACTGATCGACCGAGCCTGGCTGCCTGTTGCCGGGTCAATCTCTTCCATCAGCTTTAAGGGGATTGAGGAGATCTCGAAAGCCGATTTTTCGCTTGTGCAAACCCCAGCTGTACTGAGCAGCGAAAAGAGCCTCTTCTACTATTTCCTGGTCGGTGTGATGGGCGCCCTGGGCTGACTGGTGTTGCGCCTGTTGTGGGTACAGCTGAAAAAATGGTTCCCGAAACTCAAAAAAATTGAAAAAGATGACTGAAAAAAAGAGCAACACTCCGAAGCGGGAGATGAAAGAGGTAAAGCGCACGGTAGTGCTGCTGTTTGTCGGGTTCTGGCTGTTTTGGGGAGCCTGTGTGGTAGTCGTATTTTTAACCAGATAACCATGAAACGAACATTTTGGGAGAGATGGATGGTGTTTTGGGGGTTTCCATACCTGCTGAACACGGCCACGCGGGAGGTACATTACCTGCCTGCCAAAACGGAGCAGTGCGGCATTTCCCGCATGAAACGGAAGAATAAACAATACCTCTGTCGGAATAGCTTCGACCGGCTGGTGATTGACCTGTATGGCAGCGACCTGGAAATTAACGGTTGCCGGCACTGTTTGAGTAAACATGACACGGATTAAAATGTGTGAAAATGAAAAAGTATTCTGAATTACTGACGATCCCTGTGGGGTTACTCCTGTTGTGGCTGTTTATGTCCATTGGCGAGCAGCAGCAGTGGCACCTTTACGGATTGGGCATTTTCCAAAAGCTCTTTTTGGGATTTGTCATTTTTTTGGTTGTGATCGGCGTGTGCCGGCTGATTTTCCGGCTGACCTTCCCGACACTGTACCGGTATATTGATAACGATTTCAACGAAAACAAGGAATGGACCGTATTCACACCCCGCGAAAGGGCCTGGGCTGGCTTGTTGCTGCTGGTTTCGTACTTTGTGCTCTTTGGGCTGATTGTAGCGAATCTGTAAGAGACCGCCTGCTCGATGTGGCCCGCAGCCAGCTGTATGTGCGCGAAAGCGGCAACAACGACGGCAAAGAGGTGCGCAAATACCTGCGCAGCACCGGACTGGGGCCTGGCTACCCGTGGTGTGCCGCTTTTGTCAACTGGTGCCACGAACAGGTTAACCTGCCGTCGCCTGGCAGCGCCCGGGTGGTAGACTGGTTTAAGAGTAACCTGGTGAAGGATTGGCGAAAACCAGATTT
>JARKOX010000161.1 GCA_029975525.1 Prolixibacteraceae bacterium
CACGTTGTTCATATCCCGTTCAACGCCGTCAACCAAAATCAAGGGCTGGCCGCCGTTCCAGGTATTCTGCCCGCGGATATAAATGGCCGTAGAACTTTCGCCCGTAAGAATCCCGCCTGGTTCACCCGACGAGGTCAGCGAAACTACACCGGGCAGCTGGCCACTCAACGCCTGCCGAAGGTCGGTAACATTCCCCGTCCGTTTCAGCTCCTCCTCAGTCGCCTGAACAATGGAGCCCACAACGCTCTCCTTCTTCTGCACACCGTAACCAACAGCCACAACTTCTCCAATCCCGATGCTTTCCTCTTCCATCACGACATTGACCGTAGCTTTTCCACCAACGACAATCTCCTGCTTTTTCATTCCCACGAACGAAAAAACCAAAGTTGCATTGGCAGGTACGTTGGGCAAAGTGAAGTTACCGTCCAGGTCCGTAATCGTTCCTACCGTAGTTCCCAATATAACAACGGTAACTCCCGGCAGCGGAATTCCTGCCCCATCGGCAACGGTTCCGGAAACCGCCTTACTTTGAGGCTGCTGAAAGGTTTTCTCCAAAGAGAGAGCGGAAGTCTGTTTCCCGGCCTGTTCAACAGAAACCCCCTCCTGGGAAAGATTCATGTGGGATAGCTGCGAAGGGGATTCATTTTTACTCGCTGCAACCTGAAGCGCCGAAGCAAACAACAGAAGGCAGACCGTTTGCATCATTAAGATGCTCTTTACAAATACTCTCCTGTGCGGAGAGTACACCTCTTGGTTTTTTTTCATAGTCTGACAAATTAGTTATCCAATAAAATCGCTCCCCCTAGCAGATTTTGGTTCGACGAACAAAAATTAACCAGGAGGATCTGTTCAAAAAGTCATTTCAGGTTTCCAAAATTTGATCTGGAATAGTCTTTTCAGTTTTCAATGGTTAAAATTAGTTAAAACGATCCTCCTGCAATCGATTGCAGAATTTTATCCATTTTTTTTAAAAAGTACCCCTGAAAAAGTGGGAAAACTTTTAAAACCTATAAAAACATAGTTGATTTTTAACCCTGTAACGATTTGTTACTTTTTAATTTTTTTAATAACAAATCACAAATGACTGTATGTCAATTATTTACAAGCCTAACCAGGTAGGTCTGGCGATCTGTTTTTACCTGTAATAAATAGATTCCGGGAGTCAGGTGGGGTAACGTGATAAATGCCTCTTTCTTATTATGTTGATAAACTAATTTGCCGGATAAATCATAGAGTTCAGCTCCCCAAACAACCTCATCCGGGGGCAGGACAAACCTCCAGCTTCCGGCAGAAGGATTTGGGAAAACAGTTATTGTCCGGAGCTCCTGAAGTGAAACCGGCGCACTGGTGACCCGGTCAACCTTCCGGATTAACCACCGGTCAGGATCAATGGCCAATTCGGCAACTGGAAACGGGACCTCCACCTCAAAAAGTTGTCCGCTGAAAGTGTGGTCAAGCCGGAAATCGGCAGAATCGGCTCTATTAAAACTGTAAAGCCGAACAGGTACCGGCATTTCAAAAAAACCGACCGAGGTGTGGGTGGTTGTCTGAAAAATCCTGATCTGAAGCTTATTATTTTGACGGGAAGAAAATTCTGCCGAATAAATGGGATATCCTTCGCCATAATACCAATCGGCAAAAAATTCGGTTAGCGGCTCGCCGCCCGCCGACTCAAAGTGTGCAACCAGCTGCTGCTGCGAAGCAAATCCACCGGCAATTTCCGGATCATTCACATAATGGGTCAAGGCACGGAAAAACTTTTCATCGCCAAGTTTCCAGCGAAGCATGTGCAGCAGGTAAGCCCCTTTTGAATAGGAGAGCCTGCTGTTAAAAACCCGGCTCACCAAGGTAGTATCGTCGACATAAACTGAACCTTCCGGACTGCTCACGATCCGGTTCAGGTTAACCTCTTTCCAGCGAGGCCACCAAAACCCATCCAGCATCCGTTCGTAGGCCAGGCCGGTTGCATACGAGGCAAATCCTTCGTTGAGCCAGATATCGTGCCAGCTCGCCAACGTAATATGATTGCCAAACCATTGGTGCGCCAGTTCGTGCGCCACCAATTCAAACCCAAACCCGCTCATAAAACTCATGGTCTGGTGTTCCATCCCACCCCCCCAACCAAACTGGGCATGGCCATATTTTTCATCGGCAAACGGATATTCACCAAACAACTGGTTGTAAAGCTGCATGATGGAAACCGTTTGCGGAGTGTTGGCTTTAGCTTCTTCCAGATTTTCCGGATAGACATAGTTGAGTATCGGAACGATCCGCCCCTCATCTAACCGGAGCGTGTCGGTGTAATCTACATAGTTGGTAACGGCTATGGCAACCAGGTAGGTAGCAATCGGATGGCGATGCTTCCAATGGGTAATCCGTTTGTTACTCTTCACCTTTTCCGACACCAGCATGCCGTTGCTGGCGGTCCGGTAAGCGTCCGGCGTGGTTACAATAATATCTACAGAATCGATTTTATCACTGAGCGTTTGTTTGCATGGCCACCATTCGCGGGCACCGTAAGGTTCGGAGAGGGTCCACAAAACCGGCGTACCGTTGTGTTGTGAATTCACGAACGAACCGAATCCGGTACCAGCGGGCACCCCCTGGTAAAATACAGAAACCGAATCCAGGCTGTTCACTGCAAGTGGCTCGCTGAAGGTAATATCGAGACGGTGGTCTACATGACTGAACCGGAGCGGACTGGTTCCTCTCTTTACCGAATCGACAGTCATTCCGTTGAGCAGGTCGAAGGAAATATTTTGCAACGCGGGAGTCAACGCACGAAAATGGGAGGTAATTTTTCCCTGGATAAATTTTACAGCGGGATCGACCTGCCACTCCAAACGTTGATAAACCACGTCGGTTTCTCCGGCACTTTTGGCCTCCTGAAAAGAGATCGACTTGAGCGCCTTTTCGCTGTCGGAATGTGCAATCTTCTCCACAAACCCGTCAGATGGTTCCTGCGCCATCAAAAGCTGACAAGGGAAAAGCAACCACAGGATAACCCATTTTTTCATCGGCATTCGGTTTTTTAACCGGAACAATCTTTCCGCAGGTTAAAAATAAGGAAGTTGACTCAATTAAAACAGAAAAGCGGGCCTTTACAGTTCCCGCTTTTCAACAATTATCTATTCATGTAAACTATTTCTCCAGCTC
>JARKOX010000223.1 GCA_029975525.1 Prolixibacteraceae bacterium
TACCCTTGTATTACTGTTTATGCGTTAATCGTATTGCTGGCAGGTTGATCTCCACCAGAGCCTGCTTCCTCTTCCGATTAACAGCGTGGAGTTTACTAATTATTTTCCTAAAAATCACCAACTATTTTTGACCACATTACCTTTTTTTTGATGTTTTAGATCTGCCGGACTTCTGCGGAAACTTCGGGATGTGCACAGGCTGCTGTGCTGTTTCTGGCGCCGGCAGCCCGTTTGGCATCGGCTACTGACCGGACGGCGTGAATCGAAAAAGATGCAGCCAGCGGGCCCAGCCGATGGTTCAGTTTACCCAGCGGGTGAAAACGAATCCGTTTTTTTCGTACAAAATCTCCAGCTGGGGATACATTTCCAGATACTTCTCCTTTTTATCGATTTTTAGAACGGCGTAAATTTCTTTGTCGGGAGAGGCGGTAACTGCGGCCAGTTCGTCACCTCCGTGCGGCATGTCCAGCGGTTCACGGCTGGCGTAAAAGTAGTTGGCATAACTTTTAAAACCGAAGGTAACCACCCAGGCGTTGCGGTCGGAAACCGACTCACAGAATTCGATCAACGCCCGCTGGCTGTACCGCTCCACCCTTGGCACCACAAGCACCATGCTCAGGTAGAGGAATAACATGCAGGAAACAAACAGGCTGGCTGTTGCTGCAAAGATTTTGTTCTGGCGGTTTTGTTTGATAAATCTGGCAAATCCGGCCAGCAGGATTAGTCCGGTGACCCATTCGATGTGTAGCCAGCCGCCGTCGGCCTGCAGATTCGCCTTGGCAAACCGGTCTTTGATCAGGTCGCTGTTCAGCAGCAGCGGTTTAAAATTATCGATAAATGAAAGGACAATCATTTTCAAAGCAAAAAAGGCGACCAGCACCCCCGCGGTTACCGTTAACCACGACGGCAGCCGCTCGCTGCGTTCAATGCGGGCGTGCAGGTAGGTGGCCGCCAGGAAACTCAGCGGCAGATAAGCCAGCGAAGAGTAGTGGACAATTTTGGTTTTGACAATGGTGAACAGGATCAGAACGGTCAGCAGCAGGATCAGGTTCCACACGTAATAGTGGCGAATGACTGGATCGGAGTTTTTCTCTCTTTTCAGGGAGGCGATCATAAACAGCGATGCCGGAAAAACGCCGATCAGCACAACGATAAAGTGGTAGAGCAGAAATCCGCCGTGACCGGCATCTTTGGTATTGAAGAGCCTGATCTGGTATTCGATGAAGTCGCGGATGATCTGTTCGTTTCCGGCGGCCCACTGCCACAAAAACCACGATCCGCCGGTAAGTGCGGCAGCCACAAAAAAGAGTCCCACATGCCATCCGTTTGCATTTACCCTGAAGCGGCGAATCAAAAAGAAAACGGCTACTGTTAAACTGAGGATCAGCAGGGCAACCGGCCCTTTGGTCAGCATTCCCAGCCCAATCAGAATACCTGAAACCGCGGCCGTCAACGGTTTACTGCCGGTAAATCCGGGGTCGGTGTAGCGCATCAGCAGCCAGGCCGAGCTGAAAATAAACAGGTTGAACCACGGATCGATGATTCCGGATTTGAAGTAGAAAAAAGGGAGGAACGATCCGGCATAAATCAATGTCCAGAGTAACCCAAACCGGTA
>JARKOX010000170.1 GCA_029975525.1 Prolixibacteraceae bacterium
CGCGACGACTCCACAAGCCCAGCGTAGGTTTGATGCCTGTCACACCGTTTACTCCCGACGGGCAGACGATCGATCCGTTGGTTTCGGTGCCGATGGCAATGGTACACAGGTTGGCCGAAACAGCTGCACCCGATCCCGAACTTGAACCACAGGGGCTGCGGTCGAGGCAAAAGGGGTTACGGGTTTGTCCGCCACGCCCGCTCCAGCCGCTGCTCGACATTTCGGAGCGAAAGTTGGCCCACTCGCTCAGGTTGGTCTTGCCCAGCAATACGGCTCCGGCCTCGCGTAAACGGGCAACAATGGGCGCGTCGGCCGCAGCTAGATGCCCTTCCAGCGCCAGCGAACCAGCGGTAGTTTGCATCTGGTCGCCGGTGTCGATGTTATCTTTGATCATTACGGGAATTCCGTGCAGGGGGCCGCGCACTTTTCCGGTTTTCCGTTCTTCGTCGAGCTGCCGGGCAATGGCCGCTGCATCGGGGTTGAGCTCGATCACCGCTTTCAGCTGCGGGTCGACAACGGCAATGCGGTCGAGATATTTTTGACAGATGGCTGCCGCCGTGAGTTCGCCCGATTCCATTTTTTGCTGTAGCCCGGCAATGGTAACTTCGTTCAGCTCAAAATCGGGAGAGATCGTTTCCGAAGCCACCTGGCCGGTTTTGGCCGGGGCGGCACAGGCCTGCAGACCCGTTGCGGCCAGGGCAGTACCGCCCCAGACGGAGGTTTTGAAAAAAGTGCGGCGTTTCATTTTCACAACGTTTGATTTCAGCCGGAAAGGTAAACACAATTTTTGCTGAAATTCAACAATTGGTCCCGATTTCAGTGGGTGGCCGGGTTTACCGGTTGTCGATTTTTTCAGGATAAAGATCGTGGTTCATCAGCCGGTATTCGGCCATCTGCGCAAATTTTGTAGCTGGTTTTCCGTAGTTGCAGTAAGGGTCGATGCTGATGCCGCCGCGTGGGGTGAATTTTCCCCATACTTCGAGATATCGCGGTTCCATCAGCTGCACCAGGTCTTTCATAACCGTGTTGACACAATCTTCGTGGAAACCGCCATGGTTGCGGAAACTGAACAGATAGAGCTTGAGGCTTTTGCTTTCCACCATCTTCCGGTCGGGGATGTAGCTGATGTAGAGGGTGGCAAAATCGGGCTGCCCGGTAATGGGGCAGAGGGTGGTAAATTCGGGGCAGTTGAATTTTACCCAGTAATCGGTTTCCGGATGTTGGTTTTCAAAAACTTCGAGCAATGAAGGGTCGTAGCTGAAGTTGTAAAGAGTACCGGCTTTCCCCAGGTGGGTAAGTTCACCTTTCATTCTTTTTTCCATACGGCTGAATTTTAAAATTAAATCTGTCCGATTTTAAACGGATTGTAGGAAACATCGACATCAAACGTGTCGGTTTGTTCAACCTTTTTAATGTATTTGACGATGAAAATGGTTGCAGGCAGCAGCACAATTTCGAAAATGGTTTTCACGGCAGCCTGCATGGCCACCATTATCAGCAGCTGGCGGGCAGGGATGAAGCCGGCAAACGCCACGGTGATAAAAATGGCAGAGTCGGCGCTCTCGCCCAGCAGGGTGGAGAGGATCGCCCGCAGCGAAAATGATTTTCCGCGGGTGAGCAGTTTAAATTTGCTCATCACCACCGCATTGATGAACGAGCCGGCGAGGTAGGCCGCCAGACTGGCTGCGGCAATCCGCGGGGTGCTGCCGAGCACCGTGGCAAAAGCCTCCTGGTTTTGCCAGAAGGGAGCTGCGGGCCAAACAGCGCTGAGCGAGTAGAACAGTACCGCCAGCAGGTTCATGGCAAAACCGGTCCAGATGACCAGCCGGGCTTTCCGGAACCCCCACACTTCGGTGATCACATCGTTGATGATGTACGACAGCGGAAAAATTAAAACTCCTGCAGGCACTGCCCACAAGCCAATCATGATAATTTTCGAGGAGATGATGTTGGAAATAAGCAGGCACGAACTAAACAGAATACCTGCCAACATAAGGGTTATGCTTACCTGATTTTTCATATTCCTTGTTTTTTACGTGGTTACCAAGCACACGGGGCGATTTGCCCGATGAGGCTGCAAATTTAACATCAATTTTTTGCGTTGCAATTTTTATTCTGAAATCATTTTTGACCCTTCATTTTCGGGTAGAAATGTAAAATGGAAGGGGATAAAAAAACAGAAAGCCTCTTTTATCTGAAGAGGCTTTCCATCCACCGGGAGGCGGTGTTTCTATCTTTTCAGATACTGCTCTTCGTAATATTTTTGGTAATCACCGCTGGTCACCTCCTGCAGCCAGGCTTCGTTTTCCAGGTACCAGTCGATGGTTTTTTCCAGTCCCTCTTCAAACTGCAGGCTGGGGGTCCAGTTCAGTTCGCGTTGCAGCTTCGAAGAGTCGATGGCGTAGCGCAGGTCGTGCCCGGCGCGGTCTTTCACGTAGGTGATCAGCTTTTCGGAAGTGCCGCCCACACGGTTGAGCTTGCGGTCCATGATGCGGCACATCAGCCGGATCAGGTCGATGTTTTTCCATTCGTTGTGTCCGCCAATGTTGTAGGTTTGGCCCACCCTGCCGCGGTGGAAAATTTCGTCGATGGCGCGGGCATGGTCTTCCACCCAAAGCCAGTCGCGAACGTTTTCTCCTTTTCCGTAAACCGGCAGCGGTTTGTTATTCCGGATATTGTGGATGAACAGCGGGATCAGTTTTTCGGGAAACTGAAATGAGCCGTAATTGTTGGAGCAGTTGGAGATCACGACCGGCAGCCCGAACGTGTCGTGGTAAGCCCGCACGAAATGGTCCGAACTGGCTTTTGAAGCCGAGTAGGGGCTGTGCGGATCGTAGCGGGTCTCTTCGGTGAAGAGTCCTGCTTCGCCCAGCGAACCGTAAACCTCGTCGGTAGAGATGTGGTAGAAACGTTTTTCTTCCAGCTGCTCTTTCCAGCTGTGGCGGGCAGCATTCAGCAGGTTGACGGTGCCGATCACGTTGGTGAAGACAAACTCGGTCGGATTGGAGATGGAGCGGTCGACATGCGACTCGGCTGCCAGGTGGATAACTCCGGAAAACTGCTTCTCTTCAAATAATTTCCGGATCAAATCTCCGTCCACAATATCGCCTTTAACGAACGAATAGTTGGGATATTTTTCCACATCTTTCAGGTTGGCGAGATTACCGGCGTAGGTGAGTTTGTCGAGGTTGACGATGCGGTAATCAGGATATTTTTTCACAAACAGGCGCACCACGTGCGATCCGATAAATCCGGCGCCGCCGGTAATTAAAATAGTCTTCATCCTTCTTACTTTTTTAATGAAATCAAAAATAGGTCTTTATTCCGGAATTTAAAACGGATAAAAACCCGGAACGGAAATACCGGCGAGGAAAGCTCTCCGGAAAGGGTTATTTGTGTTGGTTTTCTGATGAATGCGGGATCTGTTTTTTGTATTTGTCGTTCAGCCCCTCTCCCCGCAGAATCATCGGGATGATTTTTTTCAGCCGCTCCTGTATGGTTTTCGCGCGTTTGGCTTCGCGGATATATTCGGCAAAATCCCGTTTTTGAAGGAGGGGGAGGGCCTCAAAACCGTGGCGGAGCTTTTCGTCGGCTGCCAGCTCTTCTTCAAGTGCATCCGGGATTACCAGTGCCGCGTTCTTTTCCGGCCGAATGGTTTTTCCCTGTTTCTGGTTGAAAACCGCTTCAAGAAGATATTGCCGGATGGTTTCGCGTTCCTGCCTGATTTCGTCGGCCGAGCCGAAACGCCACTGCTGCAGCGCTTTGGTGATGCCTTCCTGCGCATTGACCAGTTTTTTCTGACGGTCTTCCAGCAGGGCGCCCTGGTAAAACCAGATGCCGGCATACGATTTAAAGGCAGCCATTCCGGCGATATTTTTACCGTCGGAGGTGTAGACCGGGCCACCCCATTTGATGGTCTCTTCAAGTGGAACCGCCAGGAGGATTTCGCGCAAAAGAGCCAGCGCTTCCTGCCAATCGCCGCAGCTGGCAAGGTATTCGTCAACTGTTTTTACCGTTTTCATATTGGGGTGGGTAAAGTGGTTTTCAGCGGATTTTGCTGAAACAGCCATGACCTTCCAACGGTTCACTCCCGTGGCGCTGTTGGTAAAGATCATGGTTGTTCCGATTTCCGGCTTTGCGGACAATGTTCCGCGGGTTACCGGATACCGCGCACCCGTTTTTCCCAGTTCCAGGCCGACAGGAGGGTCTCTTCCAGCCCTTTTTCAGCTTTCCAGCCCAGCTCCTGGTTGGCAAAAGTGGTGTCGGCCCAGATCTTTTCGATATCGCCGGCGCGACGCTCCACAATCCGGTAGTTCAGTTTCAGGCCGGTGACCTTTTCAAAACCTTTTACAATTTCGAGCACCGAATAGCCGTTTCCGGTTCCGAGGTTAAAAACTTCGTAGCCGGTTTTGTTTTGGTTTTGCAGCAGCCGTTCGATGGCAACCAGGTGGGCTTTGGCCAGGTCAACCACATTGATGTAGTCGCGGATGGCCGAACCGTCGGGAGTGTCGTAGTCGTCGCCAAAAACCAACAGTTCGCTGCGCAGGCCGGCGGCGGTTTGGGTGATAAACGGCACCAGGTTTTGCGGAATTCCGAGCGGTAATTCGCCAATCAGCGCCGACGGATGCGCCCCGATGGGGTTGAAATAACGCAGCGCAATTCCTTTCAGCTGCGGGTAGGCCCTGACGGCATCCTGCAAAATATCTTCGTTGACCCGTTTGGTATTTCCGTAAGGAGATTCGGCATCCTTGCGCGGGGTGGTTTCGGTTACCGGCAGCTTGTCGGGTTGTCCGTAAACTGTGCAGGACGAGGAAAATACGATGTTGGAAATCCCGTACTTCACCTGGCAGTCCAGGATGTTGAGCAGCGAAACCAGGTTGTTGCGGTAATAGTGCAACGGCAGCTGAACCGATTCGCCTACTGCTTTTGAGGCGGCAAAATGGATAATGGCGGCAATGTCGCGGTGGCGGTTGAAAAAGTCATCGGTTTTAGCGGCATCGGCCAGGCTGAATTGTTCAAATGCCGGCTTTTTGCCGCTGATCTGTTCGATATTGTCCAGTACGTCGATGTTGGAGTTGGAAAGGTCGTCGACTACAATCACTTCGTAGCCAGCAGTCTGGAGTTCTACAACGGTGTGCGAACCAATGTAACCGGTTCCGCCGGTTACCAGTATTTTGCTATTCATAATCAGTTTTTGGACAAAATTAGAAAAAATGATGGTTTGCCTCCTCCTGGTCGGGGGATTCCCTTCCGGCTGATCTGAAAATTTGGTTACTTTTGTGTCAAAATTAACCGCGTGAACATCAGCCATTTTATTTCGGAGTTACTGCAGGAGCATGATTATGTGATTGTTCCGGGGTTTGGCGCATTCGTTTCCACTTACCAGCCGGCCCGTATTCTTCCCGGTGACCAGACGGTGCTTCCTCCCTCCCGGATACTCTCGTTTAATCCTCATCTGAAAAATAACGATGGGTTGCTGATCAAGGAGCTGGCAGCCCGGCTGAACATTCCCCAGTCGGAAGCGTGGCAGCAAACCGAGCAGTTCCGCGACGATCTGCAGTACCGGCTCGACAATGGCGAGGCCGTTTGGCTGGAAGGGCTGGGGACGCTCGCCCGCTCCGGGAGCGGCTATCTTTTTGAACCGGCGGCAGCCAGTTTGCTTTCGCCCGACCTGTTTGGGCTTGAGTCGGTGCTGCTCGAAGCGCTTCCCCAGGCGGCGCCTCAACCGGCAGGTTCGGCGGCTTCAGCCGCATCGCCAGCCGCTGGCCGCCCTGCAGTAAAAAAAATTCGTCTGATCTGGTTGGCGGCTGCCGGCGTACTGATTATTGCCGCCTTGATCTTCTTCATCAATCAAAAACCCCAGCCGGCTCCGGAAACGGCTCCGGCGGTTGTTTCGGCCGACTCCACGCAGGGAGTGCCGGTTGTCCCGGCCGACTCGATGGCGACAGATTCTGCTTCGGCAAACGAGGAAGTGGCCGAACCCCAACCAGCACAATCGGCTGAAAAATTGTATTACCTGATTGGCGGCAGCTTCAAATCGAAAGAGAACGCCGACGAATATTTGGAAAAGGCGACCCGGAAGGGATACCATCCGATCTATCTCGGGCAAATCGGGAATTTTCATGTGGTCGCTTTAGCCGCGTTTACTTCTGAAAAAAAGGCTGTTCAGGCCAGAGACAGTGTGCTGAAACTGGATCCGCAATCCGGCATTTGGGTTTTTGAACCCCGACCATCGAAATAATTTTCTCGTCTTTTTTCCTGAAATTGAACTGCATGGCTTCTGCCCTTTTCCTGAAAGCCATTGAACTGATGAAAGATTACCGCCCCAATACGGAAGCCGAAACCGCCTGGCTGTTTGCCCTGGCCGCTCAAACCGAGCCTCTCTTCACGTTGGGATGACGGGAGGAAAAAGAACAGGCGGCACCTTTTGGAGATACCGCCTGAGAGCTAAGCCAACGAAGCAGGATGGCTGATATATTAACTAACTGGTATAAAAAATCTGTTTTTGGCTTTGAAGCAATGCGAAAAAAGAAGCAAACTCCATGCCATCAAACAGCAGTATTACACCAGGTTGGGGTGTTTTAAAGCAGAAATTGCAGAGACGATCAGGGTGATTACGTTTTTTACATTCTCATTAAAAACCTTCAGCACCTCTTCCCAGGTTACCGGTTCTTCGTCGTGTTTCCAGGAGTCGTAGTCGGTGCTCATCGCCACGGCGGCATAAGGAATCCCCAATTCATTGGCAAGAATACATTCGGGCGCCAGCGACATGTTGATGATGTCGGCTCCCCAGATTCGAAACATATTTGATTCGGCACGGGTTGAAAAACGGGGCCCCTCGATGGTTATCACCGTGCCCGACGGATGGTGTTTTATTCCCGATTGTTTTGCGGTGTCAATCAGCAGGCGGCGCAACTTTTCATCGAACGGTTCGGCCATCGGCACATGCTGCATGTTACCGGGTTCGAAACGGTCGTGAAAGGTGTTGGCGCGGAACCGGGTAAAATCGATAAACTGGTCGGGAAAGACCAGGTCGCCGCGGCCGATCTCCGCGCGAAGGCTTCCGCAGGCGGTGGTGGCCAGGATGTGGCTGCAGCCCAGCTCGCGGATTGCCCAGATATTGGCGCGGTTATTTACCTGCGAAGGCGGATATTCGTGATGCCGTCCGTGTCGTGAAAGCAGGCACACCTCAACCCCGTCGATCTTACCGATTTTGAAATCGGAACTTGGGTTTCCGTAAGGAGTTTCTAAAACGACCGTCCGGGAATCTTTCAGAATTTCAGGGTTTTCAAATCCCGAACCGCCGATGATGGCAATTTTTGTCATAATGGGTTTTGTTTTTCAGGAAATAGATGGAGCAGACTATTTTTTTCCGCGCGGCAAACTCCCCGTTCGGTGATGAGGCCCGTCACGAGCCGGGCAGGTGTGACGTCGAAGCCGTAGTTGGCCACCGGGCTTTTTTCCGGAATCAGGCGAACTGCGGTGATCTGTTTTCCGTACCAGCCTTCGATGAAGGCCACTTCGTCGGGACTTCGTTCTTCAACCGGAATATGGTAAACGCCATCCTCCAGTTCCCAGTCGATGCTGGAAGAGGGCAGCGCTGCATAAAACGGGATGCCGTTGTCGGCGGCAGCAAGGGCTTTCAAGTAAGTGCCGATTTTGTTGGCAACATCGCCGTTGAGGGTGGTGCGGTCGCTTCCGGTTAAAACCAGGTCAACTCGGCCATGTTGCATCAGGTGACCGCCGGCGTTATCGGGGATTACCGTGTGCGGAACACCTTTCAGTCCCAGTTCGAAGGCTGTGAGCCGGGCGCCCTGGTTGCGCGGGCGGGTTTCATCGACCCACACATGCAGCGGAATCCCTTTTTGATGGGCCAGATAGATGGGCGCGGTGGCGGTTCCCCATTCTACGCAGGCCAGCCAGCCGGCATTGCAGTGGGTGAGGATTTCTACCGGTCTCCCGCCATTATTCCGGAAAATTTCTTCGATCAGCGGGACACCGTGTTCGCCGATTTGCCGGCACGAATCGATCTCCTCCTGGCGCATCCTGACTGCTTCGTGGTAAATATTTTCGACATTGACAGCGTGGGGTTTGCCGGGATCAAACGTTTCCAGCAGCCGGCGGGTGGCAAAAAAAAGGTTGACGGCAGTCGGCCGCGACGAATTGAGGTATCCGGCTGCTTCCGACAGGCATCTTCCGGGATGGTCGCCGCGGTAGTTCCGGAGGGCCAGGTACATGCCGAAAGCGGCTGTGACACCAATGAGCGGCGCGCCCCGGACAACCATTTCGCGAATGGCAAAATAGGCATCTTCCACAGTTTTTAGGTTGAAGATTTTGGTTTCAAACGGTAAAAAACGCTGGTCGATTACCTCGATCAGCCGGTTGTGTTCCTCAGAAACCCATATCGAAGATTCAAAATGGAAACGGTCGGTCATTTCTGCAAATTTTACACGGATGGATGAACTGCCAAAGCAGCCCGGATTTTCGCTTCCGAAAATAAGTATATTTGGTTGTATGAAAAATATTTTGCGAATCATTCTGATTGTGACGGCGCTGATGAATGCCGCCGGTGGCAGGGCACAGATCAAAAGTATCGGGGTGCCGGCCATTCAGAATTTTTCGCGAAGTGTGTACCGGGCTTCCACGCAAAACTGGGCCGTTGCGCAGGATAATCGCGGATTTATGTATTTTGCCAACAACGACGGACTGCTTGAATACGACGGAACCTCGTGGAATCTTTACCAGTTTGCCGAGCCTGCCCTTACCCGGTCGTTAACGGTCGATAAAAATGGGGTCATCTATGTGGGGATGTTCAACGAGTTTGGCGCGGTTAAACCGGATGCTTCCGGAAAGTTGTACTACACATCTTTTCGCCATTCCCTTCCCGATTCCCTTGTCGACATCAGTGATGTGTGGCGGATCCATGCCACCGGGGACGGTGTTTTTTTTCAGACCTACAGCTACATTTTTTATTTTGATGCTGATGGAAGGCTGCTCCGGACCTTTTCTTCTCCGGGGAACTTTCGGTTCTCCTTTTTTCTGAAGGAGAAACTGTATATCCAGGAGATGGGGCGCGGCCTGCTGGAGCTGAAGAACGGCGAGTTGGTTCCGCTTCCTGGTTTTGAAACGTTGCGGGAGAATGAAATCTGGGCGTTGCTGCCCGGCAAAAGAGGTAACCTGATGGTGGGAACAGCCGAAGCGGGAGTTTTTTCTTACGAGGATGGCGTTTTAATTCCCTGGAATAATGAAGCCAACGATTTTCTGAAGGCCAACCAGATTTTTTCAGCCAGCGCCCCGCAGGCCAACTATTATGTTTTTGGCACCATACAGGACGGGTTGCTCATCACCGACCTGGAGGGGAAAATCCTGCAACATCTCAGCAAAAGAAACGGCTTACAGAACAATACAGTGCTGAGCCTGGCTTCCGACAGGTCGGGAAACCTTTGGTTAGGACTCGACAACGGGATTGATTATGTCGAAGTGAATTCGGCGTTTACGTTCCTTTTTCAACCCGAAGGACTTGGGGCTGGCTACACCGCCGCAATTTTTAACGGGAACCTTTATGTGGGAACCAACAACGGGTTGTTTGTAAAATCATGGACCAACGAGCGGGACAAACAGAATGCCTATTTTAAGCTGATCCCCAGCACGGTGGGACAGGTTTGGTATCTCGGCGTACACGAAGGAGTCCTGCTTTGTGGGCACGACAACGGAACCTTTCAGGTGGAAGGCGAGAAGGTTAAAAAGATTTCGGATGAGAAAGGGGCCTGGAAGTATATTGGGCTGACCGGCAAGCCGGGATTACTGATTGGCGGGACCTACCAGGGGTTTACCCTGTTTGAAAAAGAGGAAAAATCAAAAAGCTGGCGTTTTGTAAAAAAAATTGCCGGATTTTCAGAGTCTTCGCGGGTGCTCGAGGAAGATGCCGAAGGTTACCTGTGGATGACCCACGGGTTTAAGGGCGCCTACCGGATCACCTTTAACAGCACGCTTGATAGTGTGGTAAAAGTCAATTATTACGACAAAACAGCCGGCTTCAGTACCAATAACTATATCAATGTTTATAAAATTGACCACCAGCTGGTTTTTACTGCCCGCGAGGGAATCTACCGGTTTAACCCGCGCAACAACCGTTTTGAGCGGGATGAGAAGCTGCAAAAGCTCTTCGGAATCGCAGGGCATATCAACTACCTGAGGCAGGACAAAGACCGGAACATCTGGTTTGTGGCTGAGAACAAACCCGGAGTTCTCCGTTTTCGTGAAGATGGCACCTATTCGCAGATCACCTCTCCGTTTGAGATCATCCAAAATCAGATGCTGGGCGGATTCGAGTTTATCTACCCCTATTCCGATAACGATGTGTTTTTTGCCCTCGAAAGTGGATTTGCCCACTATTCACCGCAGGCCAGCCGGCCTTTCGAAATCCCTTTCCGGGCGTTTATCCGCAAGGTGGAAATTCCTTATTGCGACACAACTCTTTTTTGCGGGGATCATTTCCCGGGACAGTTGTCAGCCAAAAAAACAGTTCCGGAATTTCCTTACCGGAAGAATGCCTTCCGGATGAGTTTCAGTGCCCCCCGTTTTCATGGGAAAAGAGGATCGGAATACAGCTACAAGCTGGACAAATACACCGAAGGCTGGTCGCCCTGGTCGCCGGCCACCTCCTGCGAGTTTACCAACCTGCACGAAGGAGTTTATGTGTTTACCGTAAAAGCCCGTGATGCTTTTGGGAATGAAAGCAACGAAGATTATTTTACCTTCCGGATCCTGCCTCCCTGGTACCGTTCGAGAGGGGCGTATGCCGGCTATATCCTGCTGATGGTTATGCTGGTGCTGTTTTTTGTCTGGTTTATCCTGAAAAGAATTGAGATTTCGCAACGCCGCGAGCGACTCAAACATCTGCGGGAATACCGCACCAGGGAACAGGTTTACCAACGGGAAGCCCTGATTGCCGAAAAACAGATTGTCAGCCTGCGGAATGAGACACTCCATGCACAGATGATCCACCGAAACAAGGAGCTGGCCAACCAAACCCTGCACCTGATCCAAAAAAATAAATTCCTCACCAAAATCAAGGAAGAGCTCCGAAAGGTTTCCACCCAAACCAAAGATGAAACCGTAAAAATTAAGTTTAGCCAGCTTTTGCGGCGCATCGACAAGGAGATTGACAATGAAAACCAGTGGCGGGTGTTTGAATCGGCTTTCGACGAAGTACACGAAGATTTTCTCAAACGGCTCAAAGACCGTTTCCCGGAACTCACTCCCAAAGAGATGCGGTTGTGTGCATATCTCCGGATGAATATCAGTTCGAAGGAGATTGCCACGTTGATGAATATTTCGATTCGCGGAGTGGAGATCAGCCGTTACCGCCTCCGGAAAAAACTCAATATCGACCGCGATATGAACCTGACCAAATTTATTCTTGAGCTGTAAAAAGCTTTCTCCTGGCTTCCGGATAGCTTCCCGGAGAGATGAATTGTTATCTAATAATTAACACTGCTTTTTGATCTGATTATCAGTAGATAAAAATTACTGGTGATGTATTGGTGATGTAATTTGAAACGATCCCTGCTGTAGTGGTGAAGTAGGCGTTTTTTTGCTTCTCTTTTGCCAACCTCCTAATTTAGCTTGAAATGATTACAAAAGTTTAAATCGCAACCTATGAAAAGATTTGTCTTGTTCTTTTTGTTTTCTCTCTTTGGCCTTGGACTATATGCCCAGGGTTTGAGTGTTAAAGGAAAAATAACTTCAGCAGAGGATAACCAGCCTTTGCCCGGAGTTTCGGTGGTGGTTAAAGGTACCACCCAGGGAACCATATCCGATATTGACGGGAATTACACATTGACAGTCCCCGCCAACGGAACGCTGCAGTTTTCTTTTATTGGCATGCGCGCGCAGGAAGTTCCTGTCAACAACCAAACCACCATTAATATCAGGATGGAAAGTGAAACCATCGGCGTAGATGAGGTGGTGGTGGTAGGTTACGGCGTCCAGAAGAAAAGCCTTGTGACCGGCGCTATCTCGAAAGTTGACAGTGAAGAGCTGAAAAAGGGCGCTAACCTTCGGGTAACCCAGGCAATTCAGGGCAAAACCGCCGGGGTGGTGATCACCAACAATTCAGGACAGCCCGGCGATTTTGTGTCGGTGCGTATTCGCGGAACCGGTACCAACGGAAACCCCGAACCGCTTTACATCGTTGACGGCCTTCCGCTGAATGGGTACGGTATCGATTTTCTGAATCCTACCGACATCGAATCCATTGAAGTGCTCAAAGACGCTGCCGCCAGCTCGATTTACGGGGCGCGCGGAGCCAATGGGGTTGTGCTGATTACCACCAAAGGGGGTAAAAAGCAGGAGAAGCTCCAGATTCAGTACGACGGTTACCAGGGATACCAAAATCCGTGGAAAAAGATCAGCATGCTCAACCGCGACGAGTATATCATGCTGATTAATGAAGCGGCCCTGAATGCCGGACAGAACTACAAGTTTACCCAAGCCCAGCAGGCCACCATGAAATGGGATACCGACTGGCAGGACGAGATGTTCTACTACGACGCCCCGAAAATGAACCACTCCATTTCGTTCAGCGGCGGAACCGAAAAGTCAACCTACTCTTCATCGCTCAATTATTTTAAACAGGACGGGATTGTGGCCAAGGGAAATTCTAAGTTTGAAAGGATTACCTACCGCATCAATACCACCACCGACCTGGGACTGGCCACTTTCGGGAGCAACCTGAACTTTGCCAATATCAACACGGTAGGAATTGCCGCCAATGACCAGTATTCGGGATCAAGCCTGATTCAGGCCCTGAATACCCCGCCGATTGTCCCGGTCAGATACCTGGATGAAAATGGTAAACCCACCGGCGTGTGGGGAACGCCTTCCGATTTTGGAATCGGGATGCAGGAAATTACCAACCCCATCGCCATGCTGAGTTATTCAAACAGCAAAACAGCCACCAACAAGGTCGTGGGCAACCTCTATCTCGATTTTGATTTTGCCAAAATATTGCCTGCCCTACAGGGACTGCGGTTCAAAACCAGCTATGGAATGGAGCTCTCATTGGTTACCAACGCCGGTTACACTCCGCTGTACAACCTCGATCCCACCCACAACACGGTGGTGGACCGGGCCAGCAAAAGCATGGATAAATACACCCGCTGGAACTTTGAAAATGTGCTCACCTACGACAAAACCATCGAAAAGCACCACTTTACGGCCATGTTGGGGCACACCGCCTATAAATATTGGTATGAAAACATTGGCGGTTCAAAGGCCAATCTGATTTTCGACGACTTTGAACATGCCTACATCGACAATGCCCAGGACCCGCTGAGTGCGATCGTTTACGGCGGATACGATGAAAATACCCTCCTTTCCTATTTCGGACGTTTGAATTACGACTACAACAACCGTTACATGATGACCGCCGTTCTGCGTATGGACGGGTCGTCGCGGTTCGGGCCGCAAAACAAATTCGGGTACTTCCCGTCGGTTTCTTTGGGATGGGTAGCTTCCGAAGAAAATTTTATGGAGTTTATCAAACCGGCGGTTGATTTCCTGAAATTCCGCGTCAGCTGGGGACAGAATGGGAACGAAGACATTGGTAACTTCCGTTACACCTCGGTGATGTCAACCGGCGCCATCTATTATTTCGGCGACAACAAAGACCAGTACAACGGGGCACAGCCTTCGCGGATTGCCAACCCGTTGCTGAAGTGGGAAACTTCGGAACAGACCAACCTGGGGATCGATCTTGGAATGCTTGATAACAAAATGCGGATCGGATTGGATTATTACAACAAAACCACCAAAGATTGGCTGGTTGACGCTCCTGCCCCCGCGATGGTGGGCAACACGCCGCCGACCATCAATGGCGGATCGGTCAGAAACCGCGGGTTTGAAGCCGAAGTGGGCTACAAAGGAAGCATCCGCAAGTTTAAATACGATATCTCCATCAACGGAGCCACCAACCAGAATGAGGTATTGGATATTAAAAATGCCGAAAAACGTCTTTCGGGCGGAACCGGCGGCCACGGACAAGCGGGTATTATTCTGGCTGAAGTTGGCAAACCGCTCGGGTATTTCTACGGATATAAAACCGACGGGATTTTCCAGAACGAAGCGGAAGTGCTGGCACACAGCAAAGACGGCGTGCTGATTCAGCCCAATGCCATGCCCGGCGACATCCGTTTTGTCGACCAGGATGGCAACGGACAGCTTAACGACGATGACCGAGTTAATCTCGGCAGTGCATTCCCCACGTTCACCGGTGGGTTGAATGTGTCGCTGGAATGGATGGGATTTGATTTCAACATGCTGCTCTATACCGCCTTGGGACAGGAGATCTGGGATGCCACCCGCCGCTACGACATGAACTACACCAACTACCGCTCCGAATATCTGCAGCGCTGGACTGGTCAGGGAACCTCCAATTTCTATCCCCGGGTTACCCTCAACGATTTGAATAACAACTGGAAAACACCCAGTGACTTCTTTGTGAAAGACGGCAGTTATGCCCGCATCCGCAACCTGACACTGGGATATACCATTCCGCAGCATCTCACGAAGACCGTGCAGCTGAGCCGGGTACGCCTTTACGTTTCAGCCGAAAACCTTCTGACCATCACCAACTATCCTGGCTACGACCCGGAAATTGGCGGCGGAGTCTTCGGCGCCGGAATTGACCATGGTATCTACCCGCAGGCCCGGACCATCCTGGGTGGTATAAACCTCACTTTCTAAGTTGAACCTTAAAATATCAAGGAAATGAAAATTAAAATTTCAAATATCATCATCCTGGCGGCCTTTGTTTTGGGGCAGGTAGCCTGTACCAAAGATTTTCTCGAACTGGAACCTAAAACCGGCCAGGTAGAAGCCAACTATTACAAAACCGAATCAGACGCTTTTTTCGCCCTGACGGCGGTTTACGACGTACTCTCTGTGCAGAACTGGGCGCCGGTCCCCATCATGTCCGACATCTGGTCTGACGATGCTTTTTGCGGGGGTGGCGATGCCGGCGATATGCGCCAGTGGCAGGATATGGAACAAAACATCATGGATGCTGAAAGCGGCGCCTCTTCCGACCTTTGGTCGCGCTGCTATTCCGGTCTCTACCGGGCCAATCTCTATATGCAGAAAGAGTCGGGAATCGATTGGAAAACCGAAGGGTTGCAGAAAAGATTCCTGGCCGAAGCCAAATTCCTGAGAGCCTACTTCTATTGGGACCTGGTGCGTCATTTCGGATCGGTGCCGATTATTAACGAAGTATTGCCCAGCGTAGAAGATTACCGGGCGGTTAAGCAGAATACCCCAGCCGAACTCTACAAACAGATTGCCACCGACCTGCTCGAAGCCATTCCCAACCTGCCCCAAACCGTTCCTTCCAACGAAACAGGGCGAATCACCAAATATGCAGCCCAGGCCTTATTGGCTCGTATCTATCTCTTCTACGAAGGTTTTGCCAAACCGGCATTCGGGTTGACCGAAACCTGGACGGATGGAAAAACCCAGATCAACAAAACGTATGTACAGAATGCCCTGGAAGAGATTATCAAAAGCGGGGCTTACCGGTTACTTCCCAATTATGCCGATGTTTTCAACTGGAATAACCAGAACAACGACGAGTCGCTGCTGGAGTGGCAATACTCTGAAAAAGCCAAGAGCGACGACTGGGGAGGCTGGGGAATCAATGGCAACTTCTCGGTGATTTTCTATGGCGTCCGCAACCCGGTAGGCGATCCGACGATTGACCCGGGCTGGAGTTTCGGAACCGTCACCTGGTCGCTGGTAAACGAATACGAGCCGGGCGACCCGCGTAAAGAGGCATCGGTTTACAATGCCGATGAAAAACTTACCGAATATCTGCACGCGTTCCAAAACACCGGTTATTTCAACAGGAAGTTTATCCCCAACAGCGCTTTCCGCGCCACCGCCGGTACCCGCGAGCACAACTACGCCCGCAACTACATGGATATTCGTTATGCCGATGTGTTGCTGATGGCTGCCGAGCTGTTCCTCACCGACAATCCAACCAAAGCGCTCGGATATCTCAACCAGGTGCGCACCCGCGCGTTGGGAGCCGAGAAGGCGTTGACCGCAATTACGTTGGATGCCATCTACCACGAACGGCGGGTGGAATTTGGCGGCGAAGGTCACCGCAAATGGGACTTGCTGCGCCGCGGCTTCTCTTATGCCGAGCAGAAAATCAATGCCAGCTTTGTGGTTCCGGCAGGTATTCCCAACACCCAGGATTTTATAGGAAGGTCGTTCAAACAGAATACCTGGGGCATGTTCCCCATTCCGGCCGGCGAAATCCGGAATACCAATCAGGGGGTGCTTACCCAGTTTGTTCCGGCGTATAAATAAGGCACAGCCGGAGAGGGATATTATTTTTTGACCAACGTTAAAAGAGATTAAAATGAAAAAAGCGAAATATTTCAATCTGATTTGGGGACTCTTTCTCGCCATGGCATTTGTTGCCTGCGAACCCTTTCAAGAAGACAAGCCTGAGGCCGGATATGTTCAGCCTCCCGCGTCTTCGGAACTCGACTTTTCCATTACGCCCGGAACCGATAACTTCAGGTTTAACCTTGAATTTACCAAACCGGCTATCCACGGCGTGTACCAGGTGAGCTGGAACCTGGGGAACAGCGCTTCGGCTACCGGTTCCAAAGTAACAGCCTACTATCCGCTGCCGGGTGAATACACCATTACCATGACCATTAAAACCAACATGGGAAGCAGCTCGATCAGCAAAAAGTGGACAACCACCAAAACCGACTACTCGATTTTCAACGATCCGGTGACCATCGCCCTCAGTGGCGGCGTGGAAGCGCTGGAGGGGAAAACCTGGGCTATCGACAGCCTGGCCAAAGGGCATTTAAGTGTCGGCCCGGTCGGAACCGACGGAACGTTGTGGTGGCAGGCCGGCCCGCTTGAAAAAAAGGACGCCCTGGTACTTTACGACGACCGCATTACCTTCAAACTCGATGGCTTTAAGGCGATCTATGTAAACCATGGAAAGAGCTTCGTGAAAGGTCCGCGCCGGACCGACCCGGCCTACAGTAATCCGGTTTCAACAACCGGCGACTGGGCCGTTGACTATCCCAATCCGCAGCCCGGAAGCTGGTCGTTGGAAAAACGGGGAGATAAAAACTTCCTGAAACTGGCAGGCCCCACCCCGATTTATCCCTGTTACGATGCGGGCGCCAAAAACGGTGAGTATGAGATTCTCTCTATCGATGAGAATTTTATGGACCTTCTTTGCACCGATGTGGAGGGAAATGCCTGGCGGACCAAGCTGATCCGTGCCGGTTACGTTAAACCGCTGGTGACAATGGACATTGCCATTGCCGCCGGTGCAGGAATTAATTCGCAGCAGGTAACCTTCTCCAACGCCGTTATTCCGAATGGCGAATCGGTTACGGGAGTAAAAGTTGACTTCGGTGACGGAACGGTGGAAGAGTCGGCAACCTACTCCACACCGGTGTCGCACACCTACATGCGCAAAGGAAATTACACTGTTACGGTAACCGTATTTACCTCGGCCGACAATATTGTCAAAACCTTCCCGGTTGCCATTGCGGCAAACCATCCCGATTATGTACCGTTCCTGCTGGATATGATGGTGATGTACAACGATTTCAGCGAAGTAATTCTGGCTCCTGTTCAGGGACAGGATTGCAGCGTTTCGGTTGTTGCCAACCCGTCGAGGACCTATCCCAACAAGAGCGCCTACGTGGCCAAATCGGTGAAAGTTAACCAGCAGTTTGGAAATGCGTACATGAAACTGCCGGCCGGATATCGTTTCGATATCCGCACCCAGCATGTATTTAAGGCGATGGTTTACGGAAAAGCCGGCGATGTCATTTTGATGAAACTGGAAAACACCGATAAAGGAGGTGACGCCTGGTTTACCGGAACCGAAAAAGCCTACACCATTAAAAAAGACAATACCTGGGAAGTTGCCGAGTTTGATTTTGCTGGCACACCGGCCGGGTTCGACTGGGGATGGTGGCCCAATCCGTTCAGGCCCGATGTGACCAAAGACGATGAGCTCAACCACGACTACTACGATGTGGTCCGCCTGTTCGTGAACTCCGGGAACGGCGAGGGGACCCATACTTTCTATTTTGACGATCTGGCAGGCCCCCATGTGGAAGGTCTCAAATCAGCCCGTAAATAAAATAACCCAAATGGCCACCTGCCTTAACCGGGCGGGTGGCTCTTTTTAATTCAAATCAGAAGTTTTCTGATTCAGCAAACCATTTTAAAAATGAAAAATATCTTTTTGCTTCTGATCGTTGCGCTGTTTGTCGGATGTAAACCCAATCCGGCCGGTAACTATCAGCTGGTTTGGGCTGATGAATTTGATTACACCGGTCTGCCCGATTCTTCGAAATGGAGTTACGACACCGTCGGAAACGCCTATGGCTGGGGCAACAATGAGCTTCAGTATTACACCCGCGGGCGGATTGAAAACGCCCGGGTGGAAAACGGACTGCTCATGCTGACAGCCCTTCGCGAAGAGATGGCCGGCCGTAACTATACCTCGGCCCGGCTCATCACCAAAGGGAAAGGCGACTGGTTGTACGGGCGCGTGGAAGTCCGGGCCCTGCTACCCACCGGCCGCGGCATCTGGCCAGCCATCTGGATGCTGCCCACCGACTGGGAATACGGCGGCTGGCCCGACAGTGGCGAGATCGATATCATGGAAAATGTGGGGTTTGACCCCGACACCATTGTCGCCTCGGCACACACCAAAACCTACAACCATGTGGCCGGAACCCAGAAAAACGCCAAAATATTTGTCCCCGACTGTTCCGATACCTTCCACGTTTATGCGTTGGAGTGGGAGCCACAGCAATACCGGGTTTATGTGGACGACAAGCACTATTTTACCTTCAAAAATGAAGGGACCGGCCCCGGCGAATGGCCTTTCGACAAACGTTTTCACCTGCTGCTCAATGTGGCAGTCGGCGGAAACTGGGGCGGACAGCAGGGAATCAACGATACGATCTTCCCGCAAAGTATGCAGGTCGATTATGTCAGAGTGTATCAGAAGAAATAATTATTTAAAACCAGGTGAAGATGTTGCAGTTTAGATATGGTTTACTTTTAGTTTGGCTGGGTTTATCTTTTGTAATCGGCCCCGTGCAACTCAGGGCGCAGTCCGGAAACTGTGCCCGCCTGGTTTGGGCCGATGAATTTGACAACACCGGCGCCCCCGACGCTGCCAGGTGGAATTTTGAAACCGGCGGCGGCGGATGGGGCAACAACGAACTGCAAATCTACACCGACAACCGCAACAACTCGTATGTGAGCAACGGAACATTGAAAATCCACGCCCGCAAAACTGACGGAACGTGGACTTCGGCGCGGATGGTCACTTCGGGAAAAGCTTCCTGGAAATATGGCCGTTTCGAGATTAAAGCCCGCCTGCCGTTGGGGAAAGGAACCTGGCCGGCCTTGTGGATGATGCCCCAGCAGTCGGTCTACGGAACCTGGCCGAAAAGCGGCGAAATCGACATTATGGAACATGTCGGGTACGATCCGGGAAGGGTGTACGGAACGGTCCACACCGAAGCTTACAATCATAAAAATGGCACCCAGAAAGGCGGAAACACCCTGGTTGCCAATGTGAATTCCGAGTTTCATGTTTATGCCATTGAGTGGAGTGAAACAGAAATCAAATGGTTTGTTGACGACAAACTCTATTTCACCTTTGTCAACGAAAATAAAACCTACCGCGAGTGGCCGTTTGACCAGCCGTTTTTTCTGATTTTCAACATTGCCATTGGCGGCGACTGGGGCGGGGCGCAAGGGATTGACCCGGCGCTCACCGAAGCGGTGATGGAGATCGATTATGTGCGCGTTTACAGTAAAACCATTGCCAAACCGGTAATTTCCGGGCCTTCACTGGTTCAGCCCGGCCAGCAGGCGACCTTTTCAACGGCCGCCCAGGGTGATTTGCAATACCGCTGGCTGCTGCCCGAAGGCGTCACCGAAGTGAGCGGGGGAGCGACCAACACCATCACTGTTAACTGGAACGACCGGCCGGGACAGGTCAGGGTGGAAGTGTTTTCTCCCTGCGAAACCGTTGCCAGCGATCCGTTTGAAGTGGGTATCCTGGGAAAACCGGCCGGTGAATACTGGCCTATTCCCATCACCGGAGAAGGTGGCGCCCTGTTGTGGAGTGCCGTTGCCGGCGCTGGAAACCAGATCTCCCTGAGAGTGGAAAACGGAGAACTGGTGGTGACCTTCAACATTCAGTCGCCTTCCGAAAATCCTTACATCGTGCTGAATCTTCCTCAGGTAACCGATCTGAGGAAACATCGCGAAATGATGCTCCAGCTGATGGCTCAGGTCGGACAGGCGCCCTCCAACATGCGCCTCGACCTGCTCGATATCAACCTGCAGAACGACCTGACCGACCTGTTTAAAATCGACAATCCCACTGCCGACGGACAGTTTCATCCCTATCAGCGGGTCTTTTCGATGAACGCCTCGGGCGGATACCAGCCCGACAAGATCAGGCAGATCCGCATCTACTTCAACTACGGGATTCTGGGGCAAAAGGGAGCCGGTGAGTTTAGGCTGAAAGAGCTGAAGATGCACGATCCCAACTTTACCTCGGCAACGCTGCCCAACCAGCTGGCGCAAGCCAGTTTGTATCCCAATCCGGCAGCCGGGCAGGTGGAACTCTTTTCTTCCCGACCGTTTTCAGCGGTTATTTTGACTGCTGTGTCGGGACAAATCGTCAAAAAAGATCACTTTTCGCCGGTTAATCACCGGATTATCGACCTTCACGGGCTGGCCCCCGGCATCTACCTCGTAACCGTTTGGGCAGAAGGACAACCGGCCGAATATTTCAAAATGGTGAAGCAATAATCAGTCGAGCTGGTAAATCCTGACGTAATCGACCTGATATTCCATCGGGAAGATGGAGTCGTCAATTCCTTGTTGTCCACCCCAGGCACCGCCGATAGCCAGGTTGATCAGCAGGTATTGCGGGGCGTCAAAAGGCCATTCGCCAATGCCTTCCCCCTTTTTCTGACAGCTGTAATACCGCTGGTTGTCGAAGTAAAAGTCCATCCGGTCGCGGTACCACTCCACCGCGTAGATATGAAAATCTTCGAACGGTTTTTCGGTTACAATTTTGCCGCCACGTCCGGTGCCTTTGGTGTGGTTGTAATCGCGGGTGTGAACGTTGGCGTAGATCACGCCGGGTTCGTAGCCGACAAACTCCATGATGTCGATTTCGCCGCAAGCCGGCCAGCCCACCTGTCCGATATTGGCGCCCAGCATCCAGATGGCCGGCCAGGTTCCGCGGCCGTGCGGAAGTTTTGCCCGTACTTCAATCCGCCCGCGGGTGACTTCAAATTTCCCCCGGGTGTTGAGGCTGGCCGACGTGTAGTGTGCCCCTTCAAACTCCTCCTTGTGCGCCGTGATGATGAGCTTCCCGTTTTCGACGCGTGCGTTTTTCAGCCGCTCTTTGGTGTAGTACTGCGCCTCCTTGTTCCGGACGAATCCCTCTTCGTAGCCCCACTTTTGCGGGTTGGGCAGGCCGGTGTAATCAAATTCGTCGGACCAGAGCAGTTTCTGGCCGACCGGTTGGCCAGGCTTCTCTTCCCCCTGGCATTGTGCCAGCACCGGAAGCGTCAGAAGTAGCAAAATCAGGATGTTTTTCATTGTAAAGATTGGATTAGTTGGTTTTTGTTTTTATTCCCTG
Source organism: Prolixibacteraceae bacterium (assembly GCA_029975525.1). Taxonomy (GTDB): domain Bacteria; phylum Bacteroidota; class Bacteroidia; order Bacteroidales; family Prolixibacteraceae; genus UBA1413. Next base: position 21,737 of record JARKOX010000170.1, read on the forward strand.
AAAACCAAATGTACAAATTCTTTCTGCAGTTTTCTCTTTTGCTATTTCGGCAAATAATCTTCATTTTTAGCGGGAAATAGGACAAAATGGAACAGTTTAACGGCATACGCAATATTATTTTTGACTTGGGCGGAGTGCTGCTCGGCCTCGATTTTGAAGCGCCCGTCAGGGCTTTTGAGCAGCTGGGACAGGGCGGCCACCGGCTCGATTACCGGCAGGCGCTGGCCGATTCGGTTTTCCTGAAATTTGAAGTTGGCGAAATCACCCCGCAGCAGTTTCGCAGCCGGATGCGCGAAATCCTTGACAACCCCTTGGTTTCCGACCAGCAGATCGACGAAGCCTGGTGTGCGATGCTCCTCGATATTCCGGAAGAAAAAATTGCCTTGCTGAAAAAGCTGGCAGGCCGTTTCCGGCTGTTCCTGTTCAGCAACACCAATGCAATTCATATCAGCCACCTGCGCCGGCAGTTTATGGCCCGGCACGGCTTCAGTTTTGAGGAGTTGTTCGAAAAAGTTTTCTATTCGCACGAAATACATGACCGTAAACCGCTGCTGTCGAGCTTCCGCGAAGTGCTGGGCAGGGCCGGCGTGGAGGCGGCAGAAACCCTTTTTATCGACGATTTTGAACAGAATACGGAGGCTGCCCGCAAAGTGGGGCTGCGGGTTTTTCATCTGCACCCCGAACTCGATCTGGCTCAATTTTTTAATGGTTTTTCAGAATGATCATCTTTGGGTGGAAAATCTGACAATCTGGAAGCATTTTAAATTTCGTCCCATCAAAATAAAATATTTGCCTGGTCAAAAAATATAATTAGTTTTACCACGCTAAAAAATTGACAGGCATGAAGTTTTCTTCTTTCCATAACGGCAATTGGTGGTGGTGGCGCAGCTGCGTTGACCGAGCGTGAACAATTGTCCGGAAGGAAGGTGCCTGTTTAAGAAGGGACTTGTTGTTTACGCAGCAAGTCCCTTTTTAATTTTTAAAAAATTTAAAACCAAAAAATAACGATTATGACACGACAGAAGAAAATTTTTCTGGAAGAATCGGAAATGCCCCGGCAATGGTATAACCTGGCACCCGATCTGCCAAGTCCGATGAATCCGCCGCTGGGGCCGGGCGGAATCCCGATCACCCCCGAAATGCTGGCGCCTGTTTTTCCGATGAACCTGATTGAACAGGAGGTGAGCCAGCAACGGTGGATCGATATTCCCGAACCGATCCTGGAAATTCTGGTACAGTGGCGTCCCAGTCCGTTGGTACGTGCCTACGAACTGGAAGCTGCCCTCGGGACTCCGGCAAAAATTTTCTACAAAAACGAAAGCGTTTCGCCTGCCGGAAGTCATAAACCCAATACCGCCGTTGCCCAGGCCTGGTACAACAAGCAGTTTGGCATCAAACGACTGACTACCGAAACCGGCGCCGGACAGTGGGGGAGCGCCCTGTCGTATGCCTGCGCGCTGATCGGCCTCGAATGTAAGGTTTTTATGGTGCGTGTCAGTTTCGACCAGAAGCCGTTCCGGAAAATGATGATGCAGACGTGGGGCGGAACCTGCGTGGCCAGTCCGAGTACCGAAACGCAGGCCGGCCGCAACATTCTGGAACAATTTCCCGATACGCCGGGCAGCCTGGGAATCGCAATCAGCGAAGCGGTTGAACAGGCGGTAACCGATCCGACCGGGGAAACCCGCTATTCGCTGGGGTCGGTGCTCAACCATGTGATGCTCCACCAGACCATTATCGGGCTGGAAGCTAAAAAACAGCTGGCCAAGGTTGGCATCAGCAACCCCGATGTGGTTATCGGCTGCTGTGGCGGAGGAAGTAACTTTGCCGGCCTGGCATTTCCGTTTATGTACGACAAAATCAATGGGGCCGATATCCAGGTGATTGGCGCCGAGCCTTTCTCGTGCCCGACCCTTACCAAAGCGCCTTTCATTTACGACCACGGCGATGTGGCCGAAATGACCCCGCTGCTGCCCATGCACAGCCTGGGGCACAACTTTGTCCCGGCGCCCATTCATGCCGGCGGATTACGTTACCATGGCATGGCGCCGCTGGTCAGCGCTGCCTTCAACGACGGCCTGATGGAAGCCCAGGCAATCCACCAGAGCGAATGTTTTGAGGCAGGTCTTCTTTTTGCCAAAACCGAAGGAATTATCCCGGCGCCCGAAACCACCCACGCCATCGCTTCCGCCATCCGCGAGGCCAAACGGGCCAAGGAAGAGGGTAAGGAGAAGGTGATCCTCTTTGGTTTCAGCGGTCATGGGTTGATGGATCTGGTAGGTTACGACAAATATATGGCGGGGCAGCTTACCGACTACGAATATCCCGAATCGGAAATTGCCCGCAACCTGGAGAAACTGAAAGGTTATCCGCTGCCGGTCTGATTCGGCACGGTTCCTATGATAAAAAACGGGCTGTCTGGTAAAATACCGGACAGCCCGTTTGGTTATGATACCCCGGCGCTTCAGAAAGCGTCGGTTAGTGTGCGCAGGGTGAGGACTTCCTTCACTTTTTCTTCGGAAACAGAAGTTTTCAGGTTGATTTTAGCCTGACTCCCGGGCAGCAGGTCGAAATAGTTGTCGGAGAAGAACCCCTCTTCGTCGCCCAGTTGCAGATAGATGTTTTTGGCCAGTTTGTCGGTCGAAACCAGGAGGTTGAATCCGCCGTCGGTTTTTTCGAGGATAAATTCCACCCGGGGTTTCGGAACCTGCAGCTCTTTGAAAGGCCTGAAGAAAAGCAGGTTCGACGAGACGGTTTCGTTGTTTACCAGCAGCTCGGCAGACAGGACCAATTTGCGGGTATCTTTTCCTTCGAGGAATTTTTGCCGGTTGTCCGCAAAGAAGATGGTGCTGGCGTTGGCCGGGATTTCGATGGTGGAATCTTTCTGCCAGACCACTTTTCCGTCGAAATCAACCAGTTTCAGGACGAGCCGGCCGTTGATTTTTTCGAGCTTGTCGTTTACAACCGCCACTTTTACGTTCTCTCCTTCCTTAAACGGCGACACCAGCAGCGGGGCAAACCCTTTGACGGTGTAGTACTGAAGAGCTTTCCATTTCTGGTAATAGTCGGTCGAACTCCACGAGGCCACCGGCCAGCAGTCGTTAATCTGCCAGTAGAGGCTGCCCATGTTGTAAGGCATGGCGCGGCGGTGCCCCTCCAGCCCGAATTTAATGCCTTCGGCCTGCACGACGTGGTTGACGTAGAGGAACGATTCAAAATCTTTGGGTTGGTTGTACTCCAGCAACATGTAATATTCGATGGTGCCGTTTCCGATCGAAGAGCGCTGGTGCGATTTCATCACCTCCGAGAAGATGTTGTAATCTTCGGGAAGGGCATATTTGCGCACGGTTGCAATTTCGGGGAACGACTGAAATCCGTATTCGCTCATAAAACGGGCGATGTGTGTGGCGTAGGTCGAAAAAGGTTCTTTGCCCCACCAAACGCCCCAGTAGTGTTCGTCGCCGTTAACCAGGTCGGCCGGGATGCCCATTCCCGACGAAGGGCTGGAGTCCCAGTAGCTGCGCTGCGGGTCGTATTCGTTTACCACTTCGGGAAGGGTTTTGTGGAAAATATCGACATAGGCCTGCCAGATTTTGTCGGCATTTTCCTGACTTTTAGCCTCTTCGGCTTTTTTCCATCCCCAGCCGTACCAGGCGGCCAGGATTTCGTTGTTGCCACACCACAAGGCGATGGAAGGATGGTTACGCAACCGCTTGACATTGTCGATCGCCTCCTGCCTGACGTTGTTCAGGAAAGCCTGGTCGCCGGGAAACATGGCACAGGCAAACATAAAGTCCTGCCACACCAGGATTCCGGCTTCGTCGCACAGGTCGTAAAAGAGGTCGTCTTCATAGGTTCCGCCGCCCCACACACGCAGCATGTTCATGTTCGATATTTTGGCGGTGTTCACCACTTTCCGGTAGTTTTCGGCCGTCACCCGCGGGAGGAACACGTCGTTGGGGATGTAGTTGGCGCCTTTCATAAATACCGGCACGCCGTTCAGCTTGAAATAGAAGGAGGTGCCCTGTTCGTCCTTTTCGCGAACCAGTTCGAGGGTGCGGACGCCAATTTTGGTGTTGGCGGCAACGCTGCGTTTACCAACGGTCAGCTTTCCGGTGAGGAGGTAGAGATGAGCTTCGCCCAGTCCGTTGGTCCACCACAATTTTGGGTTGTCAATTTCAAAATCGACCGGGTAGGTGTTGATCCCGGGTTGCAGCGTGATTTTCTGGCTGGCCAGGATTTTTCCGTCATATTCCACACTGATGGTAGCAGCGCTGCTTTGCTGGGCATCGATTTCAAAACTGGCGGTGAAGAGCGCCTTTTGGGGCGTTACCTGGTGTTGCACATAGCGGATATCGGCAATGCGGGCTTCGTCCCAGGCTTTCAGGAAAACGGGGCGCCAGATACCGCTGGTTACCAGCCGCGGACCCCAGTCCCAGCCAAAGTGATAGCCGGCTTTCCGTGTGTAGACACTCACCCTTTTGCCGCCTTCCACCTCGCCGAGCTGGGCCAGGTCATTTTCCGAAACCGGGATAACAAACCCCTGGGCGTCATATTTTTTGATGCCTTCGGTGATGGGGGAGCGGAGCAAAACCCGCAGTTCGTTTTCCCCCTCTTTCAGAAAAGGTTTGACTTCGGCCATCCACTCGCGGAACATGTTGTCGGCTTTCAGGATCTCCTGTCCGTTCAGGAAGACGTCTGCATAAGTGTCGAGTCCTTTGAAATCGAGGACGATCCGGTCGCGTGTCAGCATTTTTTTGTCGGCAATAAAAGTGGTTTGGTACTCCCAGTCCACTTTGTCGATCCACTGCACGTCGTGTTCATTGAGCCGGTAAAAAGGGTCGTCGATTTTTTTGTTGGTCATCAGGTCGGTGTGGACAGTCCCGGGAACCGTGGCGTCCATCCACTCATTTTCGCCGGCCTGGCGGAATTTCCAGCCGGCATTCAGTTCGGTTGTACTCATCAGATCAGGATCTTGAGGCTGACATCCCGCCAGTGTTGCCAGGAGGGCCAGCGTGGGTAAAATCAGATATAACTTTTTCATACAGAAGGTGTTTTTTCGCAAGCTCAAAGTTGAGAAAACCGTTGAAGTTTCCAAAATGAAGTTGTCAGATTCGGAGGGTTTTTTCGGTGGCGGGAATCAAAAAAGGGCACCAGCGGTACCCTTTTCAAAAATGGTTATTCACTTTTTTTAGTGGTATCCATTTTGAATGGAACGTAAAGCGGACAAAAGCGGAACAGTGCCGTCAGCAGCAGGATGAGTCCGATCACCCCCCACCAGCTTTTGAATACAAAACCGAAGATCAGAATGATCACTCCTCCGATAATTCGTAACAAACGGTCCATGGGCCCAATATTGCATTTCATTTTGTAAGGATTTAATGATTTACAGTGAAACAAAATTTTGGGCGAATAGTTTTCTGAAAACCAGAAGTTTAAATGGAAAAAAGAGGGGCTGCGGGCCTGTTTGGCGGCGTCATGGTCAGAACTGTTTTTCCAGGATATCGCACGAGGTTTTCAGGAAGGCCGGACAGCGGGTCTGGAAAACGCCGGCTTGGCTGGCGGCTGTTTTTTCCTCAGGTTTTGAGAGGTCGAAGCCGATTAATTCGCGGCATTTCAGGCTGGGGTGCTTTTGCCGAAACAGCCGGTTGAACTCCCTGATGAGCGCCGCCGTGTGTGCTTTGGCGTCGGGGTCGCCCGAGGCGTGGCCGTGCCGGAGCCCGATGACGAAGTAGGCGCCGGTAACCGCTCCGCAGGTCTCGCCACAGTTCATGCCGCCTCCGAAACCGCTGGCAAGCCGGGCGGCAGTGGTGAAATCCAGCTGCAGCTCAGGGGCAAAACTCAGCAAAAGCGACTGGGCGCAGTTCAGGCTTTTAAAGTGTTCCAGGCAGAT
>JARKOX010000182.1 GCA_029975525.1 Prolixibacteraceae bacterium
TTTTTGTTCAGAAACGGTTGAACGATTAATAGAATTTGGCTCTTTTGTCAACAATTTCCACCGCTTTCTGGTGGGCATCGTAAGCCTGGAATCCGGCGCGGTAGCCGATACTTTGAGCCAGCCGGTTCTTTTCGCCGGTCAGGTCGGTGTCGGTTCCTTCGGTTACCGACGAAACTTTAACCAGGAATACAGCATTGTTGCCTTTTACCGGAGCCGGGACCACATTGGGTTCAATGGATGCAACGGTGCCGATCACAGCGGGTTCAACGCCTACACCGGGAATCGAGAAGGAGTTGAAGTTGACATTTGAGGCACTCTGTACCGTTGTGCCGAGCGTCTGTGCAATGTCGAACAGGTCGGTTTTTCCAGCGGCGGCAGTTTTGATCTTTTCCGCCAGTAATTCGCCTTTTTTCTCTTTCCGGACGGCCAGTTCCACGCGGTCGCGGACAGCGGTAAACGGAGCGATTCCTTCCTGGGTAGCTTCAACCAGGGTGCCCACTACAAAGTTGTCGCCGAATTCGAAGATGGGCGAACCATCGGTACTTTTCAGGATATTTCCTTTTTCAGCTTCAAAAGCAGCGCGTACCAGCGGGCGTGGGTTGTCGAGGCCGGCAATTTCGCGGTCGTTTTCACGCAGAGTCGCTACTTTTTTGGTGAGTTTCTGTTCTTCCACCGCCGCGTCAAATTTGGCTTTGTCGGTATTTTCGCTCACGAATTTGCTGGCAATGGCGTAGGTATTCTGGTAGGTTTGCGTGCTGGGAACCACGTTGCGCACCAGGTATGCAATCTGGTACTGTTTGGTTTCAACCCCCCGGCGGGTGGTTTGAATGATGTGGATCCCAAACTGCGAATTGGCAATGGTTATCTGTCCGGTTTTATTACTGAAAGCAGCTTCTTCAAAAGGTTTTACCATCATGCCACGGCCAAACCATCCGAGATCGCCGCCGTTCATGGCCGAACCGGTGTCGGAGGAATATTGGCGGGCCAGGGCGGCAAAGTCACCTCCTTTTTCGATGACAGTTTTTAAACTGTCGGCCAGCGACTGGGCCAGCACCGCTTCTGCAGCCGAGTTGACGCGCAGCAGGATGTGACGGGCTTCCACCGAGTCGGGGACCATTTCCACGGCATGCAGTTTGGCCAGCCTGTACGAGTTGTTTTCGAAATAGGGGCCAAATACGCTGTTGACCGCGGCGCCTTCCTCCGTAATCCAGGTGGCAATATTGGCGGGCAGTTCCGATATTTTGTGCCAAACATCTTCGAACCGCACATCGGAGTTGGAGTTGACAAACTGAACGTTGTCGGTGGTATTGGTAAAGTCGGCCTGGATCTCGTTGATCCACTTCTGGGCATCGTTGAAGTCAGATGTAGAAGGCGTTACCGGGAAGGTAACGTATTCAATCCGGCGCGATTTTTCCTCTTTGTACTCTTTTTCATGTTTGGCGTAGTAGGCTTTCAGTTCTGCCTCCGAAACCACCACCTGGCTGTCGGCCACGCTGCTGTGGTTCAGGGCGATATAGTCGAAAGCGATCTGCTTGTTTTTCTCTTTCAGGCTTTGTTCGGCTTCGGCTGAAGTGACATAGAGTCCCTGGCGGATCAGGTTGTTGTATTTGCTCTGAACTCTTTCAGACTGGATCTGTTTTTCAAGATAGAGCCAATAGCTTTTCTGCTCGGGTGAAACACCGGTTTCCAGGTTTTTTAGGAAATTGACAACAGCCGAACGATCGAACTCGCCGGTATTGGGATTGGTGAAAATTTGCTGGACAATGGGATGAATGTTGGTTCCCTGGAGCATGTCGAAAAGTTCTTCGGAACTGACGGCCAGCCCAAGTTCATCGTATACGTCGCCCATAATTTTTTCGCGTACCATGGTTTGCCAGGTTTGTTCACGCACCTGCACCCAGGCGTTTTCATCCAGCTGGTTTTGCCCGGTATTCGATTTGTAGATTTCTCCCAGTTCATCCACCCGACGCTGGAAATCGGGGTACTGGATCGATTCCCCGTTGATTTTTCCCAACTCAAGTTGTCTTTTTCTGAAAAGTGAGCTACCGGATTGAAGCATGTCGCCCAAGATGAAAGCGACCAAAGCAAGACCAATAATGATGGCCACTAATATACCAGCTTGATTTCTGATTTTTTGTAATGTTGCCATTGAATGATGTTTATTTTAAGCAAATTCTACTTTCAAAATTTAGGCTACGAAGATAATAATTTTCAATATTATACCTGAACAATCGGTTTTTTTTTGCCCATTCTGCCGATCATTCCGGAAAGCGCGCAACTCGTGGCATTCCGACGGGAAAGGAATGTAATTTTTCAGCGGTTAATCTTCCGAAACGGTCAGGTGCACCAGTTCGATTTTGGTGCGGCTGGCTTTCAGGATTTTGAAGCCGAAGCGGCCGATTTTGATGACCGAATTGGCTTTTGGGATGCTTTCGTGGTGGAAAAGGATAAAGCCGGCCAGGGTTTCAAACTCTTCCGACTCGGGCAGCCCCAGCTGGTATTTTTCATTCAGCAGGTCGATCTCAAAACGTCCCGAAAAGATGTATTCGTGGTCGCTCAGTTTTTTCTCGACGTAGTCGCTGGTGTCGTGTTCATCTTCAATTTCTCCGAAAATCTCTTCGAGGATATCTTCGCTGGTCACCAGTCCCGAAGTGCCGCCAAACTCGTCAACCACCAGGGCAATGCTGCGGTGCTCGCGGATGAAGCGGCTCAGCAGTTTGTTGGCGGCCATGGTTTCGGGAACGATCAGCACATTTTTCAGAAAGGGTTTGATGCTGGTGGGTTTTTTAAAGATGGCCGATGAGTGGACATACCCGACGATGTTGTCGACATTGTCTTCGTAAAACAGGATGCGGGAGTAGCCGGTTTCGATAAATTTTTGCCGCAGCTGTTCCACGCTGGAATGGATGTCGAGCATGGAAATTTCGTTGCGGGGCACCATTATTTCGCGCAGTTTGACCTTCGAAAAATCGAGTGCATTCCGGAAAAGCTGCACCTCTTTTACCACTTCGTTTTCGGGGGTTGCGGCTGCCTGGTCGGTTTCCCCGATAAAATGGTCCAGGTCGATGCGGCTGAAGACCAGGTTTTCGGCCTCGGGCATCTCTTTTCCGGGGAGAAAACGGCGAAGCAGAAAGCCGGATAACAGCAGCGAAAAGCGTGTTAACGGGTAGAAAAGAACGAAAAAAACAGCAAACGGAAACGCCAGAAAGGTGAGCAGCCAATTGGGGAAAAACCGGAAAAGTGTTTTGGATGGCAGTTCGGTTACCAGCAGGATTACCACGGTTGCCAGGATCACCAGCAGCAGCGCTGCCAGGGCCGCTGAGCCGGTGACGCGCAAAAGCAGAGGCAGCAGCAGCACGGCCAACGCGAGGGTGTAGATTACCAGAGAGAGCGTGTTGCCCATCAGGGTGGTGGCAATAAACTGCCGGGGCGTGTGGAGTACGAGCCGGAGCATTTTCGATGGCAGCGGGTGGGATTGCAGATCGAGCTTGAGCCGTAATTTGTCGGCCGACAGGAAAGCGGTCTCCATTCCCGTAAAGAAAATGGCCAGCACCACAACGATCAATATGACAACTCCCCAGCTCATCTTGCGCTATTTTCCGATATCGACCGGTTGCCGCTCAGGATTTGCCCTCTCCAGGGAATCGGGGGCGGCTCCTTCGCCGGGGTGCATGGTAAGGTAAATTTCGCCGCGGGGTTCCCTGATCTTCCAGTTTTCGAGCGTTTGGCTCGATTCAAACCCGACTCCGGAGATGATCTGGTCGGGACGGATGATCCGCACAAATTCGTCGGAGTAGATTTTTTCAGCCCGTTCATCCCAGATCAGCAGTTCGGTTTTCAGGGTGTCGCCTTTGGCGTTGACGGCAACCACATTGTTTTTGGCTTCCCACTTGCGCTCTTTCAGAAATTGTTTGGCGTAGCGGGCGGTAATGCTGGAGATGATCTGCTGGTTGGCGTCGTATTTTACCAGCAGCAGACCTTTGGGGAACTCGACAAACGGCTGCCCGTCGGCTTCAAACCGTTTCAGTTCGGGCGCTTTGAGGTAAAACCGGACGATTCCCGAATCGGTAAAGGTAGTCTCGAAGTTTTCGGCTTCAATTACCGGCAGGTTCTCGGGCGAGCTGAATGCTTTGATTTTTTCGATGTCATTCTCGCAGGCCGAAAAAAGTATTGCAGCCCCGCCAAGCAGAGCTGCAATTATCTTGTTTTTTCTCAAAAATATTTTTTTATCAGAACCGTACTTTGGTAGTTTCATTAATCCATCCTTCTACTTTATACGTGTCACCTTCCTTGATGCTGTTGAAGAACGCTGTTTCCTTATTGGGGAAATGGGGACGGCAGTCGTTGGCTTTTTTGGTGGCATCAACCAAACAGTCATCGCCGGCATTTTTAGCTTTGAGGTAATAGTCGGCAGCAACCCAGAACACGGTGGCTTTTTCGAAGTCGTCACTGCTGAAAGTCCGGTAGGAGCTGAAGTAAATATCTCCCATCAAAATCAGCGCACGACAGTTGTTGGGATTGATGGCCAGCGCCTTGCGGGCATAGTTGCGGGCCTCGGGATAATTGTTGTCTTTTCCCAGGAGCAGGTAGGCATATTCGTAATAGTAGTTTTCAAGCAGCGATTGGTCGGTTTCATGCTCCATCGCCTGTCTGTAGTACTCTTTTGCCTTGGCCACGTTTTCCTGCTTCAGGTACATGCGGGCTACGTTGTAAGCAGCTTCAGCCGAGGGTTCCAGCTGGTACATCTTTTCAGAAGCCTTGAAGAACAGCGGGTTGTCGTCGCAGTTGGCTTTTGCCAGCCTACGGAGCATGGTCTTCAGGAAATCCAGGTCGTTTTGTTTTTCAGCAAACTGCTGGGTGTAGATATTGGTCAGGGACTCGCAGTCGGCAGCGCCCGACGTTCCAAAGATATTTTCAACCGCAGCGCGGGCATCGGCCAGACCTTCCTCGTTGGGTTTGTTTTTTTCAATCTCGTTAAGGACAGCCGTGCAGAGGTCGTAGTTTTTCACAACGGTTTCCTTCGGGAGTTCGCCCATCTGGAACAGCGCCCTGGTGGTTTGCATCAACAGGACCACTGCGGCGATTTCAGTCTCTTTTCCCTGTTCTTTCACTGAAATGTCGAGCCATTCGTAGCCTTTTTTGTAGATCTCTTTGAGCTGGTCCTGGGTCAGGTTTTCATCCGGCGGGAGGTTGTATTTCAGCCAGGTTGTTCCTTTGCGTCCAAGTACAAAACCTTTCTGGTCAAAGTATTTGATCCGGCGGTCGTAAACGCTCATCAGCGTATCGAGGTATTTGCTTTTTTCGGCCCGGTCTTTGGCTTTTTCGAGGAAACTTTCATACATGTTTGCCCCGTGGATGTAAATGTTGGAGGTTGCCTTCGGATATTTGTTGTAAATAACTCTCCAGGGTGTTAAAGCTGCTTTGTAGTCTCCCTGTTTGTAGAACTGGTCATAAATCGAAAAGTTGTTCATGAACTCTACATCGTTGGAGCTGATCAGCTCATTGAGCGATTTCAGGTTGACCCCGACTTCTTCGGCTTCACCGGCGACCGGCAGGGTTCCGTCGAAGCTGAAGTCGATCACATCGCTGGCGTTGCCTTCAATATCAAGCTTTCTGGAATCATCGATGAAGGTGAAACGCAGGTATTTTGATTTTGGGTCGGCTTTGATTTCATATTTGCCGTCAAATCCGGTGAGTTTGGTTTCGGACGATCTGTGTGCCTCAACAGTTACACCGGCGGCAGGTTTACCTTCGCGGTAAACGGTTCCCTTGATAATTCGCTGTGCATTGGAGCTTATTACCGTTGCAACAGCAATCAAGGCGAACAGCATGGATTTACGGATTAAAGTTTTCATTGTCAGCTATTTTTTTCTTTAATTAATCAAATTGTCTTTTAATGAACCACAGATCGTACAAGTTTACGCTCAAATTGAATTTGGCATAATTTTCACGGATCAGATTGTTTTTGGTACTTCCCCGTTTGCCAATTTCTGCAGAAAGGTTGACGGTTGAGTTAGAACGATAAACTGGTAATCCAACTCCAAAACTTATGCCAACATCTTTAATCTGTTGATTGTTAATTGTGAGGTAAGAACCCTCGTAGCGCATGCCTGCACGGTAAGCCACTTTTTTCCAGTAACTTTTAATGGAATATTTTTCCGGAATCCATTCGGCACCGGCCGAAAACAGTTCGCGGTTGGTGAGCAGCGGATTGGTGTCGCCAAAGAAGCGGGCTTTGGCCCATCCCTGGTAGCAGTAGTCGGCGTTAACTTCCAGGACATTCTTCTTGACATAGGACAACCCCACTCCTACATTGAGTGGCAGCTGGATAATATCTTTCACTTCATTCACATAGCTGATGGTATCCACATCGGTGTAGCCGGTTGAACCGCCCGTGGATATGTAAAGTCTTTTCAGGCTGATGTCGGAATTGAAGGCGGTAAACTTGGGTTTGTTTTCAACGGTTACGCCCAGCGTGAGCGATTGCTGTTTTTTCATCGGCAGGGTAACTTGCAGCCCCAGATTGTAGCCGAAGTCGCGCATCCGGATCTCTTCTATCTTTTCAATAACATAGAGGTCGCCGTAATCGGGGAAATGCACATAGGCATTGCGCGAAAGATTTCCGAAGAAATAGTAGAAGTTGTACCCGATGGAGATATTTTTAAAAGGTTTCACGGCCAGTCCCCAGTAGGCCCTCGAAAGTGACCCATCGCCATAGTATTGGTACTGGACAGCTCCGGTGTTGTCAATATCTTCATTTACTAGCAGGTCGTAACCCACATCGGAGTAAGGCGTAAGTCCCAAACTGGTTCCCATCCAGCGGGTGATGGGGAAACTCAGGGCGAAATAGCGGAAGTTTACGTCGTCGGTGTCAAACTTTCCGATGTCGTTTTTGTAGGAAGAAAACTTTCCGCTGAGTCCGAATTCAAATAAAAACGCCAGGGAATCGCCCGAGGTGTAGGAGGCGGGATTGGCAACGTTGATCTGCTGCGCATTCCGGCTGCCGATAGTTGCTCCTCCCATGGCAGTTGAACGGCCAAAGTTGTAAGGCTGCAAATCGCCCAGTCCAAAACGGGAAAACGGTGAGGTGGTATTATTGTTGAATTGTGCAAACAATAAAGCGGGTAATAATACAAATCCGGCTATAAGTAAGGCACTATGAATTTTTCGCATTATATTCCAATATCCTGTTTAATCCTGTTCCTACTAAATTAGAATCTACAAAGAAAGAATTTTTTAGTTTCCTTTCAAAAAAAATGGCATCTCCTCCCGTGAAAATGATTTGTAAATTTTCATAAAAATCATTAAAAAGACGGATGGTGTTTTCCACTTCAAAAAGGATCCCGTTTTGAACTCCGGCGCGGATGGCTGTTTCGGTAGAGGTTCCCAGCCGGTCAAAATCGTCGGAGGGTTTTACGAGCGGCAATTTGCCGGTAAAAGAGTGCAGGGCTTTGAAGCGCATCTCCAGTCCCGGCGAGATATTCCCCCCGGCATACTCGCCGGCAGCCGTCACGATGTCGTAGGTAATGGCTGTCCCGGCGTCGATCACCAGCAGGTTGGTGTTGGGGAAAAGAAAATTGGCGCCCACAGCTGCGGCCAGCCGGTCTTTCCCCAATGTTGATCTAGACTGGTAACGGTTGACAATCGGCAGGGGAGTGTTTTCGTCCAGCTCCAGGAAATAGCGAAAACAGCTTTGGAAGGTCTCTTTCAGCGGTTCGGCATAATTTTTAACCGCCGAGATGATGACACGGTCCAGCGCGGGGTGTTCGGCACAAAGCAGTTTGACCTGCTCCGGGGTGAGTTGTTCCACAGCCACGGTCCACATCACTCCTGCCGGGTTGAACAGGTAGATTTTGGTCCGTGAATTTCCGATGTCAACCACTAAGTTCATCTTATTCTGCTATGCGTTGGCTGATGTCGAGCGCCTGCACCGAATGGGTCAGGGCCCCGATCGAAATGTAATCGACCCCGGTGGCAGCTACTTCCCGCAGCCGTTCGAGCGTCATGTTGCCCGAAGCTTCGGTTTTGGCTTTTCCGCCAATCAGTTTTACGGCTTCCTGCATGGTGGCGTTGTCCATGTTGTCGAGCATGATAACGTCGGCGCCGGCTGCCAGCGCCTGTTTAACCTCTTCCAGGGTGGTGGTCTCCACCTCTACCTGGATGGAGGGGCTGACCCGGGCGCGGATGGCTTCCACCGCTTTGGGAATTCCGCCCGCTACGGCAATGTGGTTGTCCTTTATCATGACCATGTCGTAGAGGCCGGTGCGGTGGTTGGTTGCCCCGCCGGTGCGCACGGCATATTTGTCCAGCAGGCGGAACCCCGGCAGCGTTTTGCGGGTGTCGAGGATCTGACAATTGCTGTTTTTTACTTCGGCGGCATAACGGTTTGAGGTGGTTGCAATTCCCGATAACCGCTGTAAAAAGTTGAGTGCGGTCCGTTCGCCGGTGAGCAGCGCCCGGTAGGTGGCCGAAAATTCAACAATCAGGTCTCCTTTTTTCACCACGCTGCCATCCTCAACTTTGGGGGTCCAGGTGAGTTGTGGATCGAGACGGTGAAAAACCATCCTGGCAATCTCCAGCCCGGCGACTACGCCGTCGGCTTTGGCTACCATGCAGGCGTTGCGCCGCGTTCCGGCCGGAATCAGGTTCTCGGTGGTTACATCACCCGGACCAACATCTTCGGCAAGTGCCAGGTCGATCAGCTTTTCGGCTGCTTCCAGTTCTTGTTTATTCAGTTTCATGTTTTCTCTTTTTGTTTTTATGCGTTAACCGGTTCAAATGTCGGTTCATGATCTTTTTGCTGGATGATATGGACCCGGAATTGAGGGTTCTCTTCCGGAAAATCTTCGCGGATGTGACCGCCGCGGCTCTCTTCCCGAATCAGCGCCGAGTGGGCGATGAGCCGGCAGATGTCGACGGTGTTTTTAATTTTCAGCAGATTGTATTCGTGAGCAGCGTCGCCAAATTGGGCGGCAATTTCGTTGAACCGCTGAACCGATTCTTGCATGCCGTTTTGGTTCCGGACAATTCCCAGTTTTTCTGAAAGAAGTTCGGCCATTTCGTTTTTGTATTGCAGGTACAGCTGTTCGTTTTCAGCTGAAACGGTAACCGTTTCCAGCTCTGGCAAGGGGCCGTCGAAAGAGGTTAACCGGGCGGCCTGTTCGCTGGCACGTTTGCCAAAAACCAGGCATTCGAGCAGCGAATTGCTCGCCAGCCGGTTGGCGCCCATTACGCCGGTCGAGGCGGCTTCGCCGCACACAAAAAGTCCGCGGATGTTGGTTTCGGCATTCAGGTCGGTGCGGATGCCGCCTACCATGTAGTGGGCGGCCGGCGCTACCGGTACCAGGTCACAGGTCAGGTCGATGCCGTACTCTTTCAGCCGGAAGTAGATGTTGTGAAACCGTTCGGCAATGTGGGTCGGGTCGAGGTGGCGCAGCGACAGGTAGACAAAGTCGTGCCCGGACTGCTGCATTTGTTTGAAAATCGAGTAAGCTACCACGTCGCGGGGGGCCAGTTCGGCCAGCGGGTGAAGCTGCGGCATAAAACGTTCTCCGGACGGGGTGAGCAGCCAGGCACCTTCGCCGCGCACCGCCTCGCTGATGAGGAAAGCCTCCTCGCCGGGCAGGCTGAGCGCCGACGGGTGAAACTGCACAAACTCCATGTCGGCCAGTTTGGCCCCGATCTGGTAGGCCATGGCAATGCCATCGCCGGTAGCCGTGTGTGGATTGGTCGAACGGCTGAAGATGCGCGAAAGCCCGCCGGTTGCCAGGATGACGGCTTTTGACCGGAAGACGATATTTTCTCCGGAGACAAAGTCGATGGCCTGGACGCCGAGGATACAACCCCGGTTTTCGATGAGCCTCACGGCTGCGGTATATTCAAAGGCGGTGATATTTTTTTGCTCGCGGACTTTTTGCAGCATAAAACAGGTGAGCATCTTTCCGGTAGCGTCGCCGCCTGCGTGTAGAATGCGACGTTTGTGGTGGCCGCCCTCCAGTCCCGGCACTATTTTCCCTTCCACGCGGTCGAAAGGCATTCCCATGTCAATGAGTTCGAGCACCCGTTCGCGCCCTTCCGTGACCAGCACTTCCACGGCATCGCGGTCGCACAGGCCCCGCCCGGCCTCCAGGGTGTCGGCCAGGTGCAGTTGGGGCGAGTCATCTTCGCCGATGGCCGCAGCAATTCCGCCCTGCGCATAATATGAATTGCTGGTGTCGAGTTCCGATTTGGTGACGACCGCAACCGTCCCGAATTGCGCAGCGTGGTAGGCGGCGGTTAGCCCGGCCAGTCCGCTGCCAATTATAATGGTGTCAAATTCCAGAAGTTGCATCAGTAGTAAGTAATTCGACCGCCAAAGGTAACATTTCTTTAAAGGAATGAGACGATATTTTTAGTGGCAGCGATGCCGCTTATGGATGAAATCAGTCTGGCGATTGCGGAAGATAATCGGGGCGAACCGGCGAGAACAGCTCAACCAGATGGGACTCTTCTTCCACTACCACTTCGTGCAGAACATCCTGCGGGATACACCAGCTGTCGCCGGGAGTTGCCTCGTACCATTCCGCGCCGATGTGAAACTGTAGTTGCCCCGAAATCAGGTAACCGGTTTGTTCGTAAGGATGGCTGTGCAACGGCAGCCGGCGCCCTTTTTCGAGGCGAAATTCGCACAACAGGGTTTTTTCTTCCCAAACCAGCGGGCGCATTTGCACGCCTTCCAGCAATGTTTTGAATGCAGACGAACCTTTCTTCTGAAACATATTTAATCCGGTTGGTGATGATCCTCGTTTTGTGCAGAAGAGGGGATTCCCAGCGCCGGCAACACCCCGGCCAGGGAGCTGACCGACAGGAAGCGGCTGCGGGGCACCTGGTCGGGATGGACCTCTTCGTGAAACCAGGTGATGTGGTACGGCACGTGGATGGCGTATCCTCCCAGGTTTACCACCGGCAGCACATCCGACTTCAATGAGTTGCCGATCATCAGGAATCTGCCGGCCGGAATGTCGAGGTGGCTGAGCAGTTTCCGGTAGTTTTCCTCCTTTTTGTGGCTCATGATTTCGATGTGATGGAAAAAGCGGGCTATCCCGGAGTTCGACAGCTTGCGCTCCTGGTCGAGCAGGTCGCCTTTGGTGGCAACAATCAGCCGGAAGTGCGGCGAGAGCGCCGTCAGCACTTCGATGACGCCGGGCAGCAGGTCGTTTTTGCGGTTGATCTGCGCTTTCCCCAATTCGATGATCTGGGCTATTTCGGCAGCAGTCACCTTGCCGGCCGAAACGCTGACGGCTGTTTCCATCATCGAAAGCATAAACGCTTTGGTTCCGTAGCCGTAAAGTTCCAGGTTGCCGATTTCGATTTCCAGCAGGTGGCGCATGGTGTTCTCTTCGGAACTGTATTTTTTGAGCAGCCGGCAAAACTGCTCTTCCGATTCGCGGTAGTAGGGTTCGTTGATCCACAGCGTGTCATCGGCATCAAACCCGATCACTTTGATTTTTTCAGGATGAATCGACATGTCGTTTTTTTAAAGAGAGGTAATTTCTTCCCACACTTTCCGATTCACCGGGATACCCTGGGACTGGTTTTCCCGGCGGGTTTCCACCACCCGCTGACCGGGATACCGGACCGGGAATCCGTTGCCGGCAGGTTCCGAGTGGAGAAAGTCGTCAATGATTCCGGTAATGGTTTGCTGAATAGCGGGGAAGTTGTGCAGTTTTTGTAAACTGATTGCAATAAAAACCTGCGAGACACCAACTTCGTCGGGGTGTTTGCTGACTTCGGAGGTGGATTTTCCGCCCGAAAGAATGGCCGCCAGAATGTCGAGCAGCAGCGAAAGTCCGGAGCCTTTCCAGTAACCAACCGGCAGGGGCCTGCGCGAGGTAAGGATCTCCGAGGGGCTGTCGGTGAGCTGGCCGTTGCAGTCGAAGCCGCCCGGCACCGACAGTTTTTTGCCTTCCAGTGCGCTGTTTTCCATGGTTCCGAAGGAGAATTGCGAGAGGGCCATGTCCAGCACAATGGCTTCTTCGCCAAACGGAACAGCAAAAACCAGCGGGTTGTTGCCGGTTTTTTTGTTTTTGCCGCCCCAGGCCGGCATGTTGGCTTCG
>JARKOX010000188.1 GCA_029975525.1 Prolixibacteraceae bacterium
CGATCAATAAATAAGCATTAGTCTATTCTTGATGTGATTTGTTTCACTGCTACTGATTTTTTCGAAGTCAGGGGCAACAATTGAACCAACTTTGCAGGAGGGTGGCATATTTTAAAATTTGTCCTCCAAATTACAAAACAATAGCCACTCCTGCAACCCTTTTTAGTCCGTAAAAAAGTTGGGGATCCTATACAAACAGAGGGTTGGATTAAACAGCCGAGCCTCCGGAAATCAAGAAACGTTAATTTTCCCTGGTTTGGGTCATGGCAAAAAGGTGAAACACCTGGTCGGGCAGAAATCCCTGGAAGAGTTTCGGTTTTCCCTGGTCGGTGGTAAAGCCGCGTTCGGTCAGTTCGAGGTATCCGTAAGTCCATTCCACCTCTTCAAAATTACCGGAGGTATCCCGGAGCCGGAAAGTTTCTTTTACAGCCTGGGTGGCCGATTGCCTGACCAAGCTCCCTTTGTCGCCTTCGATCCGCTCTTTCATCGGAAGGCCGTTTTCGGCGAGAGCCCGGCAGGTAGTTTCCAGGTCGGGCCAGCCGGGAACCTGCTGTTCATTAAAAAGTACGGCAAAATGGTTCACCGCATTTCCGTGCAACAACGTCCAGGCGGCATATTGCGACACGTCGTTAATCTTCAGCAGATCATCGAGGTGTGGTAAATTCCAGGGACGGCGAAAATAGCCGGTCAGCTCTTCGGTCAGGATTTCAGCTGCTTCGGTATTGATCTGACCATCCTGCTGCAGGTAGTTGAGCAGTTCGATGGCCATGTCCGACAGCAGATAAGAGGCGTCTTTCACGGTTTCGCGGATCATTTGCTGCGCCCACTCCGGACATTGATCCACCTCGAGCTGGCTGACAAAAATTTTGGGTAAAGCGGGATCGGGATGCTCAAAATGGGCGGCCGAAAGCATCAACCGCGAAAAACGGTAGGTGCCGGCCTGCCGGTAATGCAGCGGTTCAATCAGATGCCGGATGGCGTTGATTCCCGAAGGCTGTTCGCCAGTCTGGGTGTTCAGCGTCCGGAAAGCCAGGTGATCGGGAACTACTTTTCCCCCTTTTTCGGTTACCAGTGCGGTATATCTGCGGGCATACGAAACTCTCCGCAAGTACTGCTGCCACAGGTTTTGCAGCAGGTTTTCAGTCAATACCCTTGCCGTTGTTTTCATGGTGACAGATGTTTTCAATTTAAACTGAAAACAGCCGCTTTTGGTTTCTGCAAGAAATATGTTTGAAAATAGTTTTTTGCACGGTCAACCCTTCCGAACTCCACTCCGGGGGCGGCTTCGGGGATTTTCAGAATCCACAAAGCGCTATTGTCGGTTACACTTTCAGGAAGGTGTTGTTGCGGTACATGTACCAAAGTAAAAAGTAGAGAATTCCAAATCCGCCGACAGATAAAATCATCTGGTAATAGTTGCCGGTGTACTGTTCGAGGCCAAACAGCAGGTAGGCCGACACCTTCGGAAAATTGATGACATGCGAGGCGACATAGGCGGTAATGGCATTCATGCCTATTACTTTGAGGGGAAAGGTCCATTTCCGGTAACCTTTTACATCGATAATCCAGTAGAAAAGCGCCAGCAGCAGGAAACAAATTCCGGAAAGGAACAGCACAAACGAGCTGGTCCACAATTTTTTGACAATCGGAAGCCAGATTCCCCAGATCAGTCCGAGCGCCATCGCGGCCAGTCCGGCCAGCATCAGATAAAGGGCTATCTTTTCGCGTTTCAGCGATGAGCGGATCAGCTCACCGGCAAACACTCCCGACAATACCGTGGCGGTAAACCCAAACCCGGTGAGGATCCAGGAATACTGGGTTCCGTCGACAAAACGGCCCATAACCAGGCGGTCGAAATAGATCGGGAAGCTGCTGTCGGGGAGAATGGCGCTGCGCCCCACTCCCGGCACCTGCGGAACCGTGAGGATAAGGGCGTAGATAACCAAACAGGCAGCAAACAACAGATACCGTCCTTTTTGGGACAGGTGCATCCAGGCCAGTGACGAAAACAGATATCCCACCGCGATGGCCTGCAACGTGTTGCTAAACACATGAAACTTGGTGATATCGAGCGTCAGCAGGTTCCCCTGGCAGATCCATCCCAGGAAAAAGAGGATCAGAAACCGCCTCATCAGGTGGCGGTAAAGCGCTGTTTTGGATGGATTACTTTTCAGCCGCTTTTCGATGGAGAACGGAATAACCGCTCCTACCACAAACAGGAAAAGGGGCATGACAATATCGTAAAAACGGAACCCCAACCACTCGGGATGTCGGAACTGATCCGCCAGAAAAGCGGTCAGCGAAGTGTCGGCTCCTTTGTGGAGGGTGCTGAAAAAACGGTCGGCAAAAATGATCATCAGCATGTCGAAGCCGCGCAACACGTCAATCGACATTATTCGTTCAGGTTTCTGCATGGTTGTTTGCATAAGTTTTGGTTTATGGATTATCGCGGAACGGGCAGTTTTATTCCGCACTAATTGTCTTTTTTCTTTTTCAACTCGTTAAGTACATCTTCGAGCACTTTTACGGCCGAGTCGCCTATTTCACGGGCTCCCTTCACCACCTTGTCAATGTCTTTGTCCAGGTCTTTTTTAACATACTCCCTGGCTTCGCCCTCCATTTTTTTGAGATCGCGTTTCAGGTATTTGTCAAAAAAAGCCGGGAACCCACGCTGGTCCTTCATGGCCTGGTAGCGCAGTTTCAGGCCGGTAACCTGCAGTTGTTCCTGGAGGGTCAGCCCGTCGCTGAACCGGTCGTAATAACGGAAGCAGTAACGGTCAAAACGTTCGTCGGCCCAGCGCCAGTCATTTTTGTTGAATTTTTCGGCGTGTTCCTCCACGTCGGCCACAAACCGTTCGAAACGCTTCATATACTGCTCTTTGGAAGCCGGCTCGGCGCAGGCGGACAAAAGCAGGAGCAGTCCCAACGCAACCCTTTTCAGCCCGCTAAAAGTGGTGCTTTTAATTACGCTTTCCATGGCCATTTGACACAATCTTTAATTTCAGGAAACAGCACATAATCGGCTTGGCCTTTCATGGTGAGGGTTTTTACGTTGTACCCTTTCAGCTGTTGAAGGGCGGCCTGCAGGGTTTTTCCGGAGACCGAAACATCGTCGACCAGCAATATTTTTTTTCCCTCCAGCTGCCAGTCGGCAGGAATGGAAAGTAAAACCGGGTTTTCGTGCTGCGGGTGGTTGTTTTCGTCGCGAAAGTTGAGCGTCATCACGCGCAGTTCGGCATTCAGCTGAAAAGCAACCAGTCCGGCGGGAACTACTCCGCCGGTCCCGATACCAATGACCAGGTCGGTTTCGGGAAGCTCCATCTGTCTCAGCCGGTCGGCAATTGTTTTAAAAGAGAGCGGTACCATCATTTTGATAGAAAATTTTCAAATAAGAACCAACGGCGTCAGAAGCGTAACACCCCGCCGCTGCGGATACTTTCCGAAGGCCAGTGCCGCCGGAAGGCTTCCAGGGCAGGTCCGGCAGTACAGTGCGACGGCAAAACCCGTTCAACGCCAATTGCCCGAAAATAATGAATTGTGCGCAAAGTCACCCCGTTTTCTTCTTTTAAATGAAACCCACCTGCCACGGCATGCACTTTTTTGATGCCGGTAACCCGGCGGGCATGTTCCACCAGGTTGCAAATGCCTGAATGGGCGCACCCCGAAACCACCACCAGTCCGCGGCGGGTTGCCACGGCCACTCCCGAATCATCGGGAACAAAATCGTCGCTGCCGTCGGCATTGACAAAAGGCGTACTCTTCGACTCAAAATCATTCTCCCGGGGAATCTCTCCCAGGAAAAAGACCTCGGGAGAGAGCTGCAGTGGGCTGACGGAGGTTACCAGCTCAAATCGTTGCGCAATTTCAGACGGCGTTAACGGGATTCCCATCAAACGTCTATCCGCCTTCCGGAACTTGGGTTCAAGCGCAGCCGGATGACAAACCAGTTTTTTGCCTTGCAGAAAAGGGAGTCCGCCGGTGTGGTCGTAGTGGCCGTGACTGAGCACCACCACCGGCGCCAGGTCGGGATTGATCCCGAGCAGCCGGGCATTCTGCAAAAAAATATCTGACGGGCCGGTATCGAACAGAAAGGTTATATCGGCTTCAACCCAAAAGGAGAGGCCATGTGCTGCCCCACAAACATCACCGGGTTGGTTGTCATTCAGCACAATTATTTTCATCGGAAGCTGAGTGCTCGTAAATCGGGATTTCCAGATAAAAGACCGAACCTTTATTCAGCTCGGTTTCGTACCAAACCCGTCCCCTGAAATTTTCAACAATATTTTTGACAATAGCCAGCCCAAGTCCCATCCCACTCGATTTGGTGGTAAAACTGGGGCTGAACATCTTCTCCTGCAACTCGGCGGGAATGCCGCTCCCGTTGTCGGCCACCGCAATCACGGCCAGGTAATCTTTCTTCGAAAGTGTAATCGTTATTTTTCCGGCTTTCCCTTCGGGAATGGCCTGGATGCCGTTCTTGATCAGGTTGATCAGAGCCCGCGAAAGCTGTTCGCGGTCGGCAAAAACCTCCAGCTCTTTGCAGCGGCTGGCTTTAAATTCAATCTGGACTTTGTCGTGGTTTTCGAACAGTTCGATCACTTTGGAAATCTGCACCGAGAGGTTAAACACCTGCCGGCGTGCCGTTGGAATCTGGGCAAAATTCGAAAACTCGGTGGCGATCTCCGAAAGGGTGTCAATCTGCTCGATCAGGGTCCGGGCCACCCGGTCGATGTAGGCCTGGTACTCTTTTTCGGTTCCTTTGAAGCGCTGCAAATGCTGGATATTCAACTTCATGGGGGTAAGCGGGTTTTTAATTTCGTGGGCCACCTGCTTGGCCATTTCGCGCCAGGCGGTCTCCCGCTCCGAGCGGGCCAGTAACTCGGCGCTCACCGACAGCTCATCCACCTTTTTATTGTACTCCTTCACCAGGTTGCCGATCTCGTCATTTCGCCCGTAATTGATCGGTTCGTTGCGTTTGCCAAGCTCAATCTTGCGCAGATTCTCCCGGATTACCACCAGCGGCCGGGTTATCTGGTTCGAAATGAAGACCGCCACCAGAAGGCTGGCCAGGAAAAGCAGCACGTACAGATTTATAAACGCCACGATAAAAGTCGAAATCTCCTGGTTGTACTTGTCCTGCCGCGTAAAATAGGGCAGGTT
Organism: Prolixibacteraceae bacterium; assembly: GCA_029975525.1. Lineage (GTDB taxonomy): Bacteria > Bacteroidota > Bacteroidia > Bacteroidales > Prolixibacteraceae > UBA1413. The sequence continues at coordinate 5,161 of JARKOX010000188.1, forward strand.
GATAAATCCCAGGTATTCGCCCCGGTTATTGATTATCGGCTCGTAAGCCGAAAGGTAGTTGAGGTTTCCGATCTTCTCGGGCTGGAAATAGTTGGTCTGGAAATTTTCGAACAGTTCGAAATAGGCGGGCATGCTGATCTTGTCGGAAACCAGTCCTTTCGCAAACACTTCGGGCCGCGACGACACCAGCAGCTTGCCTTCCACCCCGTAAATATTGATATCGGTTTTAAAGATGTTCGACAGTTTCACCAATTCAAGCGCCATCCAGTCTTTCAATTCCGGCGTGATGGTTTCAACGTCTTCGAGGCGCATGTCAATCTCTTCGGAAATGGCGTTCATCTTTTCATCCAGGTCCTCGCGGTGCCGCGACCGGTACTCTTCCACATTGTAGAGGATGGTACCGAGCGCCACCACCAGCAGCGACACAAAAACAATGGAGATGATCGCCGCCTGAATCCGGAACTTCAGGTCAAACAGTATTTTCCGTTTCCGGAACGAAGGCTGGATCAAAAAGAGGGCTATCAGTGAAAATACAAAGTAGAATACAAACAGGTAGGGAAACGAAATCAGGTAGTCGATGATGGTATACAGGCTCCGGCTCACGATCACGTAGTTGTCCTGCCGGGTGTGGTGAATCAGGTGTTCGTAGCCATCCCAGGTGTTGTAGTCAAATTCGGCATCTTTAAAGTTGTATGAATAGATATAGTAGTTGTATGGATAGCTGCCGTGGCGGTTAACCAGCTCGCCGCCATAATATTTGGCATAGTCGAAACGCTTGTAACTTTCGGGTTTGCGCATCGAGCGGTCGATGAGCAGCTCCGGAAAACCAATTCCTTCGGAAAGGATCTTCGAGTTGAGTTCAATAAAAACCGACACCCCGAGCGAATCAGACGAAAGCGGGTAATGCAGCCGCCCGAAATAGGAGATCCGCCCGTTCATATTGTCCATGTAGTAAAAATTGGTGCCCGGGACCGGGAATCCCTGGTTTTTGATCATCTCGTCGAAAAACGGGAAACAGGGTTCGGTCACATTATCCGGCTGCACCCGCACACTGTCGGAACCGGTACAAATGGTGATTTGCAGATCGTACTGCCGGAAAAAGCCGCTGAAATAGGTCCGTTCGAGGTATTGTTCCAGGTTTTCAGAAGGCAGGATCAGGTAGTGGGGAATGTTGGAGTCGAGCCTGATCTGCGCCTGGATCTCGGTGAGGAAAACTTCGGCTGCCGGGTCGTGTTCGGCCACCAGGTTGGTCGCCATCAATTTTTGCACTTCACGCTCCTTGACCACCGTGATGCGGTAAATCGATTCAAGGGAATAGATGGTGAGAATGGCCACATAAAGGATGAGATAGCTCATCCCGAATTTGCGTGACGTTTTCCGGCTGAAAACGACCGAAAGAAGCATGATCAGCAAAAAAAACAGGATAACCGGCAAAGCCGGGGCCGGAAAGAGCAAAACCTGAATTGCCACCAGAAACAAGGTCACCGCTACCCCCATCACAAAAATCTCGCGGGGAGCAAAAAAGCGCCGCAACTCGCCGGCAACACGAATGGAAAAGAGGATCACCCCCAAAAGCAGCAACATAATGGAAGTCATCCCGATAATGGTCTGTAGCGTAATTTCGTTGATCCGGTTGAGCGTGTACGAAAAACTGGAGTTGTAAATCAGCACCCGGATAAAATGGTTTACTGCCAGAAATGAGAGGCCGGACAGGAAAATCAGCATAACCGCTAAATACTTGCGGTGAACCCCCGAGTTGTTTTCGAGCAGCAAAAACCGGAAATCCCAATACAGGTTCAGCATAAAGAAAAAGCTGAACACGGCAAAAAGGAAAAAATCGCCCAGCGAGGGGAGCCAGTAGCTGACCGCAAAATAGGAGGGCGAAAAAAAGTCGAGGTAGGAAAAGACCTTCGGAATGTGGAAAAGAATGTGCAGCCAATAAATCAGGAAGAGCGCAGCGCCAGTGACCATCAGCTTAACGCCCAGACTCTGTTCCAGTCCGGAGATCAGGCGGCGCAACCCAAAAAGCATCAAAATCAGGCCGGCAAAATAGATGATCGCAGGGAAATACAACTGCGTGCGAAGGCAGAAATATTCACCGGCAGGCGCCACGGCAAAAACAGTTTCGCCGTGCAGGTTTTTCACCGGGTACCCTTTTTCGGCGGTTGCTTTCAGCAGCCGGTAGCTGTCGGGCAGCGAAAAATCATCGTAAAAGGCGTTGTGGAGATATTGGTTTTCATGCGAATAATCGTATTTCACCAGCACCAGTCCCACCAGCAAAAAACCGTTTGCCTCTTTCTGATGAATCAGGTAATAGCCGTTTGGAAAATGGATGAGCGGCCCGAGTTCCTCGTTTGAAAACGGGAGGTTGTCGCTAAAAGCGATGGCGCGGTCCGACCAGTATATCAGCTTGTTGTTGCGATACACCAGAAATCCGAATCCTCTGTTTTCGAGTAAAAAATTGTACGGAGCCAGTACACTCAGGTAGCTCTCGGCAAAGCCGGGTTCGCTGGTCAGTCGGGTAATTTCTTCGAGGTAGCTGTCCAGCCGGCTCTCCTTTTCAATCAGCTTACGCTGAAAGCCGGCAATCAGCCTTTTTTCCGGATGTTTTTGGAGCAGGTCGTTTTCCAAAACCGCCGCTGCCGCAAAACAGCAGACAGCCAGTAGGATCAGACTGTATTTTTTGAGTAGTGAAGTCATTTTCAATCGTGATGGTATGGTTCCCCTTTCAGGATGGTAAATGCACGATACAACTGCTCGGCAAACAATAACCGCACCATTTGGTGGGAAAAGGTAAGCTGGGAAAGGGAAATCTTACCGGCCGCCTTCTCCTGCACCTGTTTCGAGAAGCCATAAGGGCCGCCAATCACAAAAACCAGGTCGCGTCCGCCGGCCACCATCTTTTTTTCAAGAAAAGTGGCCAGCCCGCGTGAGGTAAACTGTTCGCCCCCCTCGTCGAGCAGGTAGACATCGCTCTTCCCTTCCAGGAACTGGAGCAGCAACTCGCCCTCCTTCTCTTTTTGGACCGCCTCGGTCAGGTTCCGGGCATTTTTTAATCCCGGCAACTCTTTCATTTCAAAAGGAACATAAAACTTCAACCGTTTGAGATAAACCTCCAACCCCTCCCGCAGATATCCTGCGTCGGTTTTCCCTACCACAACAAGCCAAATCTTCATAAACTGCCTGAAATCCTGCTTCCGTCTGAAACAATCCGGCACAACCAGCCTGTCCATGCGGAAATCAATTTTAAATTTCTAAATTTACAGTAATTATTGAGCTGCTCTCCGCTTTTGCACAGTTTTTGTTTATTGGGGGGTACAAAACCAGAAAATTACAGTAATAATGAAAAAATTTCAAAAAACGCTGTTATCGCCTGTTGTTTTCGTGTTGTTTTTCATTTTTGGAGCCAGCCCGGCCATGGCACAAATTCCTGATGAGATTGTTCTCAGCCTCAAATCGGGTAATGCCAGGGTGCTTTCTTCCTATTTCAATCAAAATGTGCAGTTGGTTATTCTGGAAAACGACAACGTCTACAGCAAAGCACAGGCAGAGCAGATTGTTGGTAATTTCTTCACCCGCTTTCAGCCCGAACGGTTCAGTGTGATCCACTTGGGAGGAAAAGAGGGCGCCCAATATGTGATCGGGAATCTGACCTGTAAACAGGATACCTTCCGGGTCTCTTTTCTGCTGAAAAAGAGCGAGGGGAAGGATATTATACACCAGTTGAGGATTGAAAAGCAGTAGTTCCCTATGCCGGGCCTGGAGCATTTTTACGCATGGTTACAAAAAATAGCTGACAGCATTATTGAGAAGGCGAAAAATGTCACCCTCCCGTTTTTTGACGGGGTCCCGCTTTACAATGTTTCTTTGTTTTTTTGGCGCAGCCTGGTGAACGGAGCGCTGGCGCAGCGGGCTTCGGCTATTGCGTTCAGCTTTTTTTTGGCACTGTTCCCGGCCATCATTTTCCTCTTTACCCTGATTCCCTACATCCCCATCCGGAATTTCCAGCCCCAGTTGTTTGAGCTGATCCAGTCGATTGTGCCGCCCAGCACCTTTGAGACCATCGAAGACACGGTGACCGATATCATCACCCGGCCGCGCGGCGATTTGCTCTCGCTGGGATTCTTTTTGTCGCTCATTTTTTCGACCAACGGGATTGCCGCCATCATGACCGCCTTCGACGCTACCGTGCACAGCATCAACCGCCGCACCTGGCTTGGACAGCGGTTTATCTCCATTGTGCTGCTGCTCATTTTATGGGTGCTGCTCACCCTGGCCATATTGCTGATTACCGGAGGACAGGCGGCCCTCAACTACCTGGTTACCCACGACATGCTGCGCGACAGCTTTACCTACTATCTGCTCACCATCGGGAAATGGGTGATTATTGTGGCTTTATTCTTTTTTGCCTACTCATTTCTCTACTATCTGGCGCCGGCCAAAAAAACCAAATGGCGCTTTATTTCAGCAGGTGGCAGCCTGGCTACGGTGCTGAGCATCATCACCCTGGTTGGATTCTCCTACTACATCAGCAATTTCGGGCAATACAACAAACTCTACGGCTCTATCGGAACATTAATGGTGATCCTGCTGCTGATGTACTTTTTGTCGATTGTCCTGCTGGTGGGGTTTGAGCTGAATGCCAGTATTTACCAGGCACACCAGCACAATAGCAACAATGGTCTTCTTGCCCAGATCAGGAAGGAATAACTTTTCCTGCAGAAAACTCCGGAACGGCCGCCCGTGCGACTATATCGGCGGGATCAGCAACCGGCGGTGCGAGTCGAAGCCAACCCGCTTCCCTAAAAAAAAGGTGAGTGAAATCTCGTGTGAACCGTGGCTGTAGTTCGACAGCTGGGAGAGGGTGTAATCGAAGCTGTACCCCAACTGAAACCACTGGTTGGCCATTCCGGCCAAAAAAATTAAGGCATCGGGGCGAACCGAGAGGTTATTACGGTACCAGCCCCCCACCACCAGCACTTTTTCGATGAGGTAAACTCCCAGGTTCAGCTGTTTAAAACTGCCCTGCTGCTGATAAATGACATTGGGCGAAACCGTAAATTCGCGCGAAAGCAGTCCGCGGTGCAGCTGGTGGCTCCTCGCCCCCAGGTGAGCCGTCAGCTTCAGTGGAATTTTCCCTTTCTGGTCGCCCTCCAGCAGCGACTCGTCGGGCTGGTTGAGGTGATTTACACTGATCCCGCCAAAAAAATCATTGACCTGCGAAACGACTCCCACGGCAAAATCCGGATAAAATTTATCGGCGTAATTCATATTTTCGGGCAAGCCGCCAATGATGGCGCCATTCAACTGATCGATCATGGAAGGAAATATCAGCCGCGACGGGTCGAACTGCTTAAAAGCCATTCCGGCCTGCAACCCGGCGGAGATAAACGACCAGTTGTCGAGCCTGATATGATACGAATAGCTGAACATCGCCGAACTGACGCGGATCAGGTCGTTGAGCTGACGATCGTGAAGCAGCTGGAAACCCAGGCCGGCATGGTATTTTGAGGAGTAACTGTCGAATGAAACCGCGTAGGTCGAGTAGGTCGCCCCTTTCTGCGGCCACTGGTTGCGGTAGTTGACCACCGCCCGGCCGGGCTCTGACGTGCCGGCAAAAGCGGGATTCAGATAAAGCGGATTGGCATAAAACTGCGAAAACTCAGGATCCTGCGCCTCCACAGCCAGTACTCCCCCAAGCAGTAAAACCAGAATTGCCCAAATCCCGCGACAGATCATTCCTGTAGTTTAAAAGAGTGGGAAAATAGCAAAATTATCCCCAACTCGAACACTCTTTACCCCGGATAATTTGAGGTTTGAGCCCACCGGATGAAAATATTCCGCCCGGAATTCACCCACCCGGCTGACCGCTCCTGTTTTCCGGTAAAAACCGAACTCACTGCGGCAACAACCAACACCGGGCTTTTCATTTGAGCCGGAACCGACCGGGTTTTTGGTGGTTATTTTCCTTTTCGCTTGCGGGTCAGGTCGAGCAGGCCGTTGATGATGGTAAGCGGATGAGCCGGGTTGCCGGGGATATACAGATCAATCGGATATTTATCGAGGAAACTGCGGTCGAGCGCCGGACTGCCGGCAAAAATCCCGCCGCTGATGGCATCGGTTCCCACCAGCACCACCATTTTGGGATCGGGGGTGGCATCGTAACAGAGCTGAAGCGGCTCGGCCATATTCCGGGAAATGGGGCCTGTAATCACAATACCGTCGGCATGGCGCGGCGAGGCCACAAAGTCAATCCCGAAGCGGCTCATGTCGAACTGCACATTGTTGGCGGCATTCAGCTCCCACTCGCAGCTGTTGTCGCCGGCAGCCGATACCTGCCGCAGCTTCAGCGACCGTCCGAGAATCCGGTGAATCTCCTCCCGAACTTTCGCGGGGTCCACTTCGATCGGCCGGTCATCCCCTTCCTGAACCACCAGTCGCTCCCGGATGTTGGTCGAAATCTTGTAATCCTGGGTGAAACTTATTTTTTCAGGAAAAGCCCGGGCACACTCTCCGCAAAAGGTACACTTTCCGAGATCGATCGACACGGGAGCGGCCGAAATGGCATCGACCGGACAAATCTCCACCAGCGCCTCCACGTCGGTTTCTGCGCGGCTGATCACCGGCCGGCCACGAAAAATGCCCGGAACTTTGGCCGTGGTAACGTTGGGGATAAACTGTTTCCCCTGGTGAAATAATATCTTAAGATTTTCAAACATGGTCCATTCAATTTCTTCAGGATTTACAAATCGTGTCCGCAGTAAGAGAGGTTAAAACTCTTGTTGCAGATCGGGAAGTCAGATATTTCGTTGTTGCGCACGGCCAGCGCCAGCGCCAGCCAGTTGTGAAACGAAGGATCTTTTACCTTGTAAAGCACCAGCTCGCCTGTTGGCCCGGTCATGGCACAATGACAAATTTCGCCGCGCCACCCTTCCACCAGCGAAAGGGTAAATGAATCGGGGCGGGGCTCCTCGTTCAGTTTGCCGCTCCCGGCAATCGCCGGCACATGGCCGATCATCTCGCGGATGTAACCTATCGACTGCCGGATCTCTTCCTTGCGGATCTGCACCCGCGAATAGACATCGCCGTGGTGTTTGACAACCGGCTCATGCTTCAACGCAGGATAGAAGGCATACGGATGCGAAGCGCGGATATCGCGGTTCAGATTGTTCATCCGGGCAGCCATTCCGACCGCTCCTATCGAAAGCAAATCTTCGTAGGAAACCGTGCCGGTACGTTCGAAACGCGACAAAGCGCTGGGCAACCGGAAGAGCTTGTGGTTCATCTCCTCAAAATCGGGTTCGTAAAGATCGAGCACCTCCCGGAGCCGGTCGGCCAGCGTCCGGGTAAACGGGAACTGGTTGCGCCCGGGTCTGACCAGCCCTTTGCCGAGCCGGTTTCCGCCCCACTCCTGCATATAGTTGATGATGGGCGTCCGCAACCGTCCGAAAACCGCGCTCCCCAGCTGATAGGCGATATCGGTGCACACGGCACTCAGGTCGCCGGTATGAATGGCAATCCGCTCCAGTTCGAGCGCCAGCGTGCGGGCAAAATCAATGTCTTCGACCGGTTTGAAACCGCACAAACTTTCCCACAACTGCGCAAAGGCGACGGTGTGCCCCACCACGGTGTCTCCGGCAATACTTTCGGCAAGGATTGTCCGCTGCAGCAGCTTTTTCTTTTCCAGGAAGAGCGGTTCAACTCCGCGGTGCTGAAATCCCAGCTGGATTTCGAGATGCAGGATCTGCTCGCCGTTGCAGATGAAACGAAAGTGTCCGGGTTCGATGATTCCGGCATGAATGGGGCCTACCCCCACTTCGTGCAACTCTTCGCTATCGATTTTCCAGAACGGATAATTGGCGATCTCCTGCGATTGGTCGGCACGGTTGCAGGGATAACGTACAGGTTTCAGCCAGGGGTGCCCGGAAAAGGTTATCCCGAAATTCTCGTGGATCTCGCGTTCAAATTTTTCAAAACTGAGCACCTTGCCTGAAAAAGCAGCCAGTTCGTCTGATCTCCCAACCAGGCAGGAGGATATCAGAATCTGGTGCGTGTTGTCATCGGCAATACAACAGAACAGTTTGATTTTTTCGCCAACCGGATATCCGAAATAGTTTACGCAGTGCCTTTCGGGATGTCCGGCAACCAGACCGGTATTCAGTTCGAAAAAATCACCGTAGGCCAGTACGGGGATCTCGGCAACCGGAATCGTTTGATTATTTGAAATGACAATGTATCGCATACTATTTAGGTAACAAGTGGATACTTTCCTGAATTAACGCCACAAATCCGGCGGGTGGATTTAACCCCAGGTAAACCGCCGCAGCCAGCAGAACAAACTGCGAGACCGACTCCCACGGATTGATCACGGGAACCTTCGCCTCGTCAAAATCGGAAAGCGGAACAAACAGGATCTTGAATATATTTTTCCCAAAAGCCCAGATAATCATGGTCAGAAGCAGCAAAACAGCAATCAGCAGCCAGATCTGACGGGCTTCAAACAGGGCGCGGAAGATCAGAAATTCGCTGACAAACAGTCCCGACGGTGGCATGGCCGTTGCGCTGATGAACCCCAAAAGCAGCACCATCGCTCCGGTAGTGTTGTATTTGAAATAGTTCCCGACATGGTAAATGCTCTTGTTCTGATAAACACGGTAGAGCTGGTTGTACTGAAAAAAGAGCCCCGACTTCACAAAAGCATGCAGGACAATATGCAGAATGGCAGCGTAATACCCTACTCCTCCGGCAGCCACGGCCAGCATCACCAGCCCCATGTGTTCAATCCCTGAGTAGGCAAACATCCGCTTGATGTTTTTTACTTTGATCATATAAACCGTGGCCACAAAAAGCGACAAAAACGCAGCAATGCCAATCACCAGGTTGGCCCAGTGGTGCAGGTCGGTGTTGGCCACCACCGTGTAGAAGCGAAAAATCCCGACAAATCCCAGGTTCATCAGCACGCTGGCCAGCAGGGCTCCGGCCGGGGCGGGCGCTTTGTCTTTGGCGTCGATACCGGCAGTGAACATGGGCACCAATCCCAGTTTAGCGGTAAAACCGGTAAATATGAAGAGAAAAGCCAGCTGCAGCCAGAAGGGATTGAGGGCAGCGCTGTTGGCCAGCAGGTTCCTGAACGATAAATCTTCGGAACCGGCATGCTGCAGGGAGAGGCTCAAAAACAAAATCCCGATAAACACGAAGGTAATACTCAGGGCACAGATAAACACATATTTCCAGGTTCCTTCGAGCGCCAGCTTGTTGCGGTGATGATAGATCAGCGCCGAGGCACTCAGCGTGGTGATTTCGGTAAAAATCCAGATCACGGCAATGTGGTTGGCCATGTAACCCGCCCCAATAGCCGTAATCAGCGAAACAAGCGCGGCAAAATAGATGCCCCGCGACTGAGGCGTTTCGTCGTGCCGTTTGATGTAAAGCCAGCTGTGGATGGCTGCCGGAACTGCAATAATACTCAGGGTCAGGTGCAACAAAATTCCCAAAGAATCAAAGGTAAAATAGTCGTTGTCCGTTTTCCCGGCATTCAGGCAGGCGTAAAGGGTAAACCCCCAATGCACCGCCAAAAACAAGCCCAGCAAACTGTAATTGACTTTGGTGTTCTTGTTTACAAAAAGGCCGATGGCAATTGAAAAGGCAACTATCAAATATATGATCGTCATGCAAATAAAATTAGTCGGTTTAATAATCTTTCAAATTCCTCAACTGATCAACATCCACATCTTTAAATACATCACCGATTTTATTCAGGAAAATCCCCAGGATGAGCACACTCGCAAAAATATCGAGCATGATGCCCAGGTTCACCAGCATGGGCATTTCGTTACCCACGGCCAGCGACAGCACAAAAACGCCGTTTTCGATCACAATATATCCCATCACGTGGGTGATAATCTTGCGGCGGGTAGCAATCAGGTAAAGGCCGGTGAAGATGGTTGACAGCGCAACAACAAAAAATATCTTGTCCAGGTGGGTGTCTTTAATTGCATTCGACAGCAGGATGGTCACCACCACGATAAGCGTGGTAATAATCAGCGACACAAAATTGGGCAGGTGTGGCTCGGCTTCGCGGGTTATTTTATTCCTTTTCAGGATGTAAGCCAGAAACAACGGAACGGCCAGCGATTTAAATATGATGGTTTCCAGCAGGATCAGCACCAGGTTGAGCAGGTTGATTTCGGTCAGCTGGATAAAAACGACACAAAAAAGCAAAATCCCCTGCACGGCCAGCACTTTCACATAGGTCAGCATCCGGTTGGCAATCGCCATGTAGAACAGGGTGATTAAAAACGTAATAAGTAACACATGTACCATTTCGACAAGTTTTAACGGTTACAAAAATTTCCCCGAAATCAACAGTACCCCAAAGAAAATCAGCAGCGACACCGAGGTGAGGACGACAATAAACTGGGCGTTGTGGCTCATCCGGAAGCGGGCGATAAACGACTCAATGAGCCCTACCGACACCGCCATCAAAAACTGGATGAAGAAGAAGAGCGGGATCGCATATTCGTAGGCTACCACCCCGGTAAACAGGTTGACCACCAGCGCGCCGTAGATGGCAAACTTCAGGTATCCGGCGGTTAATATCAGCCCCAGATCGAATCCACTGTGGTCCAACACCATCACTTCGTGAATCATGGTCAGCTCGAGGTGCGTTTTGGGGTCGTCAATCGGCATCCGGCTGTTTTCGATCATCGCCAGCATCACCAGCACAAAAGCGGCCAGCAGGGCGATGGCATAACTGACATACGAGCCCAGGTGTAATTCGGTAAAAATCTCGTAAAACGAGGTGTGCCCGGTAAGCAGCGCCAGCGATCCCATCAGGATAAAAAAGGCTGGCTCGGCAAACATGGAAAAGAGCGCCTCGCGGCTGGCGCCCATGCCCTGAAAACTACTGCCGGTATCCAGCGCTGCAATGATGCTGAAAAACTTTCCTAAAGCCAGCACATAGGCAAAAAAGATAAAATCACCGTTGAAACTGATCACCCCTTTGGATTGCCCGAACGGAATAACCAGCATCGCCATCACAATCGACGAAAAATAGATGGTGGGCGCAATCTGGAAGATAAAACTGGTGGTTTCGCTGTACACCGCACCTTTCCGGAAAAGACGCACCACATCTTTGATTGGCTGAAGAATTCCGGGACCTTTCCGCCCCGAAGCCATACTTTTGGTCCGGATAATAATTCCCGTAAAAAAGAAAGCCGCCAATACAATCAATATCAAGCTCAACATATTACAGTTGTTTTAAAAATTCAATAAATGCAACAAGCCTTTCGTACAACATCGGGATACAGATGATGGAAATGATGAACAGAATCCCGTACAGGATGTACACCTGCAATTTTCCATTCTGCAAAAACAGGAAACAGCCCATAAACCTTTTAAAGGCTTTCACCGGTTTGTCCACCAGCCATTTTTCGGCTTTATCATACGGATGAGATTCATAGTGCGCTTCCGGCGGAAAGACGCCACCGACCTCCTCCTCCTTCTTCACGGTCAGGATGGGTTTAAAAAGTTTACTGTAGCTTCTGACAAATGAACCGGCGGTGTACTGCAGTTTGGAGGTGGGTGCCACATATCCGCAGCCCCACGTTGGCGAAGCCGCGGCTTTCCGATTGCGCACAGTCCGTTTGCGCAGCCACCAGAGAACGGCGGTCAGCAAAATAAATCCCCAGGCCGCCCAGCTAACCGACTGCATCACGCCAGACACGTTTCCCTGCAATGGGCTGATCCCGGCGTGCAGAGCGCCTGTAAACAGACTGACCGGCCGGTTCAGGAAACTCAGGAATAGCTGCGGAAACACCCCGATCAGCACAATGAACCCGGCGATAAAATAGAGCGGCAACAACTGACCCAAAGAGGTTTCGTGCACCGGTTGCCGAAGTTCATGCCGGGGAGTACCCAGAAAAACCACCCCAAATGCTTTGGTAAAACAGAGCAGCGCCAGTCCGCCAATCGTAGCCAGTCCCAAAACCGAAAAGACAATGGTAACCAGCGAAACCAGCTGCGCATCCTGCATTCCCTCATACATGCCGCTGTAAATCAAAAACTCGGACACAAACCCGTTGAACGGCGGGATCCCGCAAATGGCAATGGCGGCAACCAGAAAAAGCGCTGCCGTTTGCGGCATCTTTTTCAGCAACCCGCCCATTTGTTCGACATTCAGTGTGTGGGTAGCCTGGTAAACATTGCCGGCAGTATAAAACAACAGCGATTTAAACAGCGCGTGGTTTAACGTATGCAGCAAAGCGCCCGAAAATCCCAGCACGGCAAGCAAATAACTCCCGCTTCCCAGGCCAATGCAGCCAATGCCGATCCCCATCCCGATGATGCCGATATTTTCGATGCTGTGATAGGCCAGCAACTTTTTGAGGTTGTGCTGCATAATGGCCAGCATCACGCCGTAAACTCCTGAAATGACAGAGAAAACCAAAATGACAAATCCCACTGCGGAATAATCGGTTTGGATCAGTAATAACATCCGGAGAATCCCGAAAATCCCGATTTTGATAATCACCCCCGACATGATCCCGGAGATGTGCGAAGGCGCAGCCGGGTGGGCATGCGGCAGCCAGGTGTGAAAAGGCACAAACCCTGCTTTAATGGCAAATCCAATAAAAAAACAGAGGAAAAGCGCCAGTGAATGCACCCCGTCGTGGGTGGCGGTGTACGACCGGATGGCCGAAAAGTCGTAACTGCCGGTTTTATTGGCGACCCAGATAAACCCAAGCATCAGAAAAACGATGGAAACATGCGACTGGATCACATAATTGATTCCCGCCCGGATGGTAGCCGCCTTCTCGTGTTCAAAAATTACGGCCAGAAAAGCCGACAAGGTCATGGTTTCCCAAAGCACCAAAAACACAATGCTGTTTTGCACCACACAAAGCGACAGCAAAGCGGCGTGAAGCAGGATGAAAACGGCTCCGTGCAGCGACAGGTTATTGGTTTGCTCCCGGTAAGCTTTCATGTAAAACATCCCGTAAAAACCTCCAGTCACAAAAACAGCGTTGATCGTCAGCAGAAACCATCCCGAAAGGGCGTCGAGCTGCAGTGTAACCGGACCGGTAACCCAGCTCCCGGGAAGAGTCACGGCAAAAGACTCGCCGGCCAGGGAGAGTACGGCATAATATCCCGACAGCATAGCATTCAGCAATACAACAGAAAGAACCACCGGCCCTTTCCATCTGACCTTCATCAACGGAACCAAAAAGATTCCTGCCAGCTGTATCGCTATAAATGCTATTACCGGAATCATCGGACAATGGTTAGAACGGTTAATACAAATATGGAAAGCATAAACACAATTCCATACAATACATACGACTGAATCCGCCCATTCTGGATGAATTTAAAATAATTGGCTGCATAAATCAGCCGCTGGACAACGACATCAATCAGCCGTCTTTCTAAAAGATCCAGGTAGCGCGATTGGTATTTTCTCCGGCCCGGAAAAGTATCGCCGGATTGCAACTCTTTGTAATGTTTCTTTTCTACCAGCAGAAAGCTGAAGATTTTCCCGAACTGCTTCGAAAACGACTTGCCGGTGTATTGCATCCGGGTGTTGGGCGCCACGTAAGCGCATCCCCAGGTTGGCTGAACGGCCTGCTGCTTGTTTCGCAAAAGCAAACGGACGCCCCAGCTCACGGCAACGATGCCAATAAACAAAGCCGAATAGAGGCTGATCTGGGTCAGGGTCCCGCCATACTTGCCGACTTCGGACAAGCCGCCTGCCGGCACAAAACGGCACAAACCACTCAACAGGTTGTTCACCACGGCCAGGTAAAATTGCGGCAAAAAGGCAACGCTCAGCATAAGCCCGGCTATTAGATATTGTGGTAAAAGCATGATCAACGGAACTTCCTCCAGCGGATGGTCCATTTTTTTACGGCCATTTCCCAGAAAAATGGTTCCGAATGTTTTGGTAAAGGTCAGAATCGAAATTCCGCCGATAATACTTAAGCCGGCAAAGGTCAGCACCATCAGGCCGATCTGGTTGAGGCTGCCGGTTTGAATCCCTTCGAGCAGGCCGCTGTAAATGATAAATTCAGAAACAAATCCGTTAAACGGGGGAACTCCGCCGATGGCAATCGCCCCGATCAGAAAAAAAACAGCTGTTTGAGGCATCTGTTTAATCAAACCGCCCAACTGGTCCATGTTGCGGGTATGGGTTTGCCGGTAAACCGAACCGGCCGAATAAAAAAGCAGCGATTTGAACAGGGAGTGGTTGAGCACATGCAGCAAGGCCCCGCCAAATCCCAGGTAATACATCAGGGGGGAATTTTCGCCCATCCCCATCAGCCCGATACCGATGCCAATGCCGATGATACCGATATTTTCAATGGTGCAGTAGGCCAGCATCCGCTTGAAATCGCGGTACACAGCCGCATTCAAAATTCCGTACAACCCGGTTAGCACCGACAGGGTCACCACAATTTCGCCCAGCAGCAAAAAGTCAGCTTTCAGAAATGAGATCACCCGGAAAATCCCGTAAATCCCCAGCTTTACAATCACCCCCGACATCACCCCCGACACGTGCGATGGAGCTGCCGGATGTGCGTGGGGCAGCCAGCTGTGCAACGGAATAAATCCGGCCTTTAACCCAAATCCGAGAAAGAAGATCAGGAACAGCCAAATGTTGTTGTTGGTGCTGAAAAAAGATTCAATTGCATCAAAACTCAAGGAACCGGTTTCGAGATAAATCCAGATAAAACCAATGGTCAGGAATATCACGCTGAGGTGCATCTGCACCAGGTAATTAATGCCGGCTTTTAATGTTTTGGGGTTGTGGTGGTCAAAAATCACCAGCATCATGGAGGTCAGCGACATGATCTCCCAGGCGATCAGAAAGGCAAACCCGTTTTGCAGCATGCACACCCACACCATCGAGAGGTGAAAGAGGACAAACATTCCCCAGTGCAGCGCCAGTTTGACGCTGTTTTCGGAATAAGCCTTCAGATATCCCATTCCGTAAACCACGCCGGTAGCCGACGTAAAATTGATAATCAGAATAAACCAGGCCGACAACCCGTCGATGCGCACCGGCACATCTCCCAGGAAGCTCCCGGCCTGAAGGGAAAGAACAACTGTTTCGCCGCTGATAGCCAGAAAAGCCGGCCAGCTTGTCGCAACCACGTTTACCAGAACCGTAAAAACAGCCACCAGGGCTTTGCGTCGAACGGAGGCAAAACATATTGCAACAACAGCCACAAAGGTTACCAACCACGAAAAGTTCAACAAAAATTCCAAACCAACCATAAGTTTTCTCCAGAATTTATATCGATTAATATTTGCTAAGTAAAAGAGTTATAAGCCTTGATCCGGTTGCGAGCAGTTCCGGAGTGTATCCGGCTCCAACCTAAAATTCCGGACTAACCGGTTTTCAGCAGAAAAGAAATGTAGTACATTTTCTCTAATAAATCAAAAACAGGGCGCCAAATTATAAAAAAGCTGCATCGCTGGCCGGAGAATCGATCTGAAAACAGACCAATGTTAAGCAATCAGCCGACGAAGTTAACATTTGTTTCCGAAACCGGCACCATCTGCGGTTTTTCAAACCAGCCTCCGGCTTCCGCCCCCAAGAGCCAAGCATCGGTTACAGGGAGTTCCGCCGGATGAAAGCAAACGGACTTTTGATCTGGCAGAACTCTCCCGAAAGGATCATCTGCCCCAGCAACCGCCCGATTTCGTCGTGGTTGGTGGAGATGGTGGTAATCCCGTCTTCGAGGATCTCTTTCACGGGATTTTCGTTGTAAGCCACCACGCCGGCCTGCTCTCCCAGTTTCCAGCCCCGCTGCCGGGTGATTTTAATAAACTGGTAGAGATCATCGTCCGACACCACCACATACGCCTCCTCCTGCCGGATGTCGTCGGCGGTCAGGCGGTCGATGATGGAAAACGGGAATCCGTGCACCTGGCAAAAAATCTGAAATCCCCGCATAATACGGCGGGAGTAAAACTGGTCGGACGGAAAGATCAGGTTTAACCGGCGGTATTTCCGCAGCAGGTCGAGGCCGCACGAAAGCGCGGTCTGAATATCTTGCTCAAACTCCTGGTAAACTACCGGATATTGCTTCACCTCCTCGGGAAAACGGTCGGCGATCAGCACTTTTTTAGCCGGAATTTTTTTGATCACCCGGCTGAAATCGGCATTCTCCTGACTGAAAAGAGGCAGGATAATAAAATAGTCGTATTTGGTCAGGTTGTTATCGATGATGGTTTCAAATTCGGCCAGGTCGTGATTGTAAATATAGACATCGACACTGGCTTTCCCGCCCAGGGTATTGACCAGCGAATAGTAAATGCTCCGTTTGTAGTTACTGAGTTTGTTGACAATCAAAGCCACCCGCAGCCGCTTCTTCACATCGGTTTGGTTCACATAATAACCTTTACCTCGCACCGAGGAAAGGATCCCCTTTTTTTTCAGATAAACATAGGCTTTCTCAACCGTATCGCGCGAGAGCAACAGATCTTCGCTGGTCTCGTTAATTGAAGGGACCCGCTGTCCATGCCTGAAAATCCCGGTTTCAATGTCACGAATCATTAAATCAACCACCTGCCGGTATTTGGGCACTTCCGAGTCGGGGTCAATTCGCAGCCATGCTTCCATCTTTTCGCCAACTTTCATCCTGCGAATATCCAAAAAGTAAAGCGGGATGCCAAAAAATTCAATTTGATTTTCAATACAGCCCCAAAATCGGCTTTCGGTTAATTTCCTGCCGGTGGTAAACCTTCCGGAAGGAGCAGCGTTTCTATTTCAGTATCGAAACTGCCGGATAAATCCCGGCACCAAAACAGGAATCCGTTTTATGAAACTTCATTGGATGGCCGCCCTTTTGACGCTGGCCCTTTTTTACAGTTGCGGAAACAAAAAACAACCGGTGCAGGCCGCAAACGCTCAGCCCAAAACCGAAATGGCCGCTCCCGCCCAGGCCGCTCCCCCACCCGGAAAAAAGGTTTATGACCAGTATTGTCTGGCCTGCCACCAGGCCGACGGCGCCGGAATCCGCGCCATGCACCCGCCGCTGGTGAACTCCAAAACCGTTAACGGCGACCCGGAAAAACTTATCCGGATTGTTCTGGACGGCATGTCGGGCAAGCTGGAAGTGGACGGCGTGGTTTACAACGGACTGATGCCGCCTCACAACCACCTCACCAACAACCAGGTGGCCGATGTACTGACCTACATCCGGCAAAACTTTCACAACAGCTCCCCGGAAATTACTGCCGAAGAGGTAAAGAAATTGCGCTGACCGGCTATCGCACGCCGGTTATTTTAATGGTGGTGCGGCGGTTTTTGGCTTTTCCGTCCGGCGTCTCATTGGAAGCCACCGGCTGGCTCATCCCCAACCCTTTTGCCGCCAGCCGCCCCGGGGCAATTCCTTTTTCAACCAGGTATTGCAGTACCGAGTGGGCCCGCTTTTCCGAAAGAGCAAGGTTGTATTCAGCCGAACCGCTGTTGTCGGTGTGTCCCTGAATTTCGACCTGCAACGAGGGATTCTGCTCCAGAAAACTGACCAGCGTGCCCAATTCGGGGAACGAAGCCGGCAAAAGGTGAAAAGAGTCTGTTTCGAAGAAAATATTGTAGAGGTTGGTCTGACTCCCCACCTCAACCGGCACCAATTCGATATCACGGGTAAGCGGCTCACTGGCCGACACCTTCTCTTTGAAGCTGAAATTTTCAGAATAAAACAGAAAACCAGGCTCCGACACCTGAAACGCAAGTGCTGTCCCCAGCGGCAGCACAACATTGAAGGCTCCCGCAACATCGGCCTGCAGGGCATGGTGACAAGAAGTTCCGGCTTCGAGGCCGGTAATCTGTACCACCGCCTGAACCGGCTGCCGCGTGCGGGCGTTCACCACCTTTCCTTTCACAAAAGTGACCGGATCAGGACGCAACCGTTCATCCAGCTCAAATGAGTAGATATCCATTCCACGCTGGGGTTCCCGGTTTGAAGAGAGGTAGGCGGTTTGTCCGGTGCGGTCGACAACCAGCCCCTGTTCATTACCCGCCGAATTGATGGGATACCCCAGATTTTGGGCCTGTGTGGCGCCACTGGGAAGCAATCTCGACCGAAACAGGTCAAATCCCCCCATTCCCGGCCAGTAGTCTGAACTAAAAAACAGATCAACTCCATTGGGATGGATAAACGGAGAGATCTCCTCGCCGGGTGTGTTGATGCTGTCGCCCAAGTTGACGGCTTCGTCCCATACTGGCAAACCGCCCGGGCTCCATCCTTTCAAATCCGCTTTCCACAGGTCTTTCTTCCCTTTTCCACCGGCACGGCTGCTGGAAAAATAGAGCACATCGCCAAAAGCAGAGAGGGAAGGCTGGCCGTCCCAGGCAGCAGTATTCACCGGGGGGCCGGCATTGCGGGGCGCTGTCCAGCTTCCGTTTTCAAACCGCGAAAAATAGATATCGCAGCTACCGGCTCCGTCAGCACGGTTGCAGGCGGTAAAAAAAAGCAACCGCCCGTCAGCCGAAATGGTCTGGGCGCCTTCATTCTGGGGGGTGTTCAGGTCAACAACAGGTTGGGCCGGCTGCCAGCCGGAGCCGTCATTGCTGCTCAGGTAAAAATCTTCCTGCGGAAAGGTCGTCCCCACCACTGCCGGCATCAAACGTGTAAAAACCAGCGACCGGCCATCGACCGTCAAACTGGGCCAGTAGTCGTCGTGAACGCTGTTCACGGCACTCCCCAAATTGACCGGGGAGAACTGCACCGGATGCTGCACCGCCTGCAGGGCAAACCGGCAACCGGCAATTTTCTGCACCACCGCGGGTTTTCGCTCTTCAGCAATATTTCCGGCCAGGCAACGGTTGTATGCCTCAATTGCGCCCTGATAGTCGGCTACCTTCAAAAGCGCATCGCCCAGGCGTAAAAAAATCAGCGGCCGGCTGTTGGTGAGCCGGGCTGCCTGCTGAAGGCTGCTGATCTCCAGTCGGACCGAATCGAGCTCCTTGTAAATCTCTGCCAGCAAAAGATGTCCCTCCAGTAAATCAGGATCGTCCTGCAACGCTTTCCGGGCCGGTTCGATGGCATTTTTCCAGTCACGCGACAAATAGGCTGCCCTTGCTTTGTCAAGCAAACGGTCTGATTTGGCCCTGTTCTGAGCCTTTGAAATCCCTGTTATCAAAAAAAGAAGGCACATTACCAGCCCAAACACACGGATATGATGATGGATGTTCATTTCTTTAAAACATTAACTATTTACCAAACAACAACTTAACAACAATCCCGTCTTGGAAAAAAGTTTTCCTGAATTTATCCCCTTTTTTTAAAAAAAAATTACATTTGCGTTCAACGGCCCTGAGAAAAGCAGATGACCAAAGGTTTTCAAAAACTTTTCTCCGGACCGTTGAGGTTTCAGGCCGGCGGGTACCAAAAAGGGAAGCCCATTTCGGCGGATTGAACCTCCCAGGTTTTTTTGTTGTTCTTATTTATGAAAGAGAAATTGCCTGGGGTGGCGAATGTTATTTAAAAAGAATTTTATAAATTTAATTGTTTAAGTAATACATTTTTTTTCAATCATTTAACAACAAAATGAAACGCGATTTTTCTAAAAGAAGCATCAAGGATTTTGCCGACAAGGTGGACAGAAAGGCATCCATGTCCGGTTCTTCGAAAAAGGAAACAAGCTCCAAAAAACGACTCTCGATCTATGACGATTTTGATGATGAAGAAGATTTTTTCGATCCCAAATATAAAAGCTCCCGTCTTAAAAGATAATCAGCATTAAAATACGACCGAGTCACTTCGGAAAAATTTTCGTTGTGACAATTTTAAAACAGCTGGCTTTGTTTGCTGTCTGAGTGTTTTTTTTATGCCGTTTGCTGTCATTTCCCGCAAATGGACCGGCCCGTTTTGCTCTGAAAAACAATGTTTTACCGGGATAGTGGAGTTTGGGCCTGTAACATTCGCTGACATCCGCCCGCAAAGGAGTGATTGCCGGAATACGAAGGAGCCGACGTACAATTCTTCACTTTGGAGTATAAAAAAAGGCAGGCCTCGAAAAGCCTGCCTGCAAAACTTCGTACAGATTGTTAATTTCCTCCCAGAATCAGCGGCAGACCGTCTTTTCCGCTTCCTACCACAACCACTTTGGCGTTTGCCGATTGCGACAATTCCAGTGTAGCTTCGATTCCCCGTTGCTTCAAAATATTTTCGGTAAGACTGGCGCTGATAATCCGGTTGTAGTCGGAAACCCCCTGTGCTTCGATGCGTTTCCGTTCAGCTTCCGATTTTTCGCGACTCAGGCGAAATTCGTAGGCCAGCGCCTCCTGTTCCTGTTTCAGTTTATTTTCGATGGCTTCTTTTATTTGTGCCGGCAGGTTGATCGACCGGATCAACAAAGCGCGCATATCAATAAAGTTTTCGCTCAATGTCTTGCGGGTCTCTTCAATAATAGCCCCTTCAACCTCCGAACGTTTGGTCGAGTAGATCTCCTCAGCGGTGTAACGTCCGGCTACCTGACGTACCGACGAGCGGACCTCGGGAATCACCAGCACATTCACATAATTGATTCCAAACCGTTCGTGCAGAAACGGAATTTTATCAAAGAGCGGATTGAAGCGCACCGTTACGTCCATATTAATATACAGGCCGTTTTTGTCCAGCACATCCATCGTCTCCTCCCGTTGCTGCTCCCTGACATTGTAAACATACATAGTGTTCCAGGGTGCGACGACATGAAAGCCTTCCCCAAAGGTGTTCTGGCGATCTAACCCGGAAGTATATGGCCTGAACACGACCCCCCGCTCTCCGGCATCGATGATCATAAACATTTTATTTCCAAAGAGAAGCAAGACAATCAGGATGATAACCCCCGTGATCAGATAAGATGTTTTAATGTTCCATTTCATAGCCTGTTATGTTTATTATTATTGAAGCAAAAGTAGCAGAATTTGACTCAAAAACACCTTATTAACCATCCGATATCGGACTTCGGCTTTTAACTGTTGATAAATACCAAGCTAACTAATTGGTTTTAAACGATCTTTTAAATAGTTTTGACTTGGGCAACAAGTTATATCTTTATGATTAAACATTCTGAACTCATCCTAAACAGGGATGGAAGTATTTTTCACCTTCATTTAAAACCGGAAGACATTTCGGATACCATTATTTTGGTTGGCGACCCCGGCCGGGTAGAGATGATCGGCAAATTGTTCGAAAAAACCGAAGTGACCGTGCGCAACCGCGAATTTGCCACCATCACCGGCTATTATCGTAAACGGCGGCTGACCGTACTTTCAACCGGGATCGGGACCGACAATATCGACATTGTGGTAAACGAACTGGATGCGCTGGCCAACATCGACCTGGCTACCCGCGAACCCAAACCGGAACACCGCACCCTGCGCCTGGTACGGATTGGCACGTCGGGGGGAATGCAGGCCGATTTGCCTCTCAACTCGCTGGTTGTTTCGGCCAAATCTCTCGGTTTCGACGGTATGCTGAACTTTTATGCCAACCGTGAAACGGTTTGCGACCTGGCTTTCGAAGATGCGTTCAGGCGTTTCATGAACTGGAATTCAAGCCTGCCCACTCCTTATGCGGTAAATGCCTCGGAGCAGCTGTTGCAGCTCTTTTCGGGCGTAAATTTTGTGCAGGGCGTAACCATTTCAGCGCCCGGTTTCTACGGACCACAGGGACGCGTGATTAGGTTACCGCTGGCCGTTCCCGAGATGAATGAAAAGCTGGAAGAGTTTTCGTTCAACGGACAGAGGATTTTCAACTACGAAATGGAAAGTTCGGCAATTTACGGACTTTCGCGCCTGCTGGGGCATGAAGCGCTGGCCGTTTGCCTGATCATTGCCAACCGCGTTACGCTGGAGGCCAATGAAAACTACTACCCCAAAATGGAACAGCTGGTAAAATTGGTTCTTGACAAACTGACAAGCTGATTATGAAAACCGCGATCCGAAAAAAAAGGACATTGGCCCTGATCCGCTTGATGGATGACCCGGACCGGTCGGTTCATGAAGCCGTTGAGAAGGAGCTGCTCAAGGAAGATTCCCGGATTATCCCGGCGCTCGAAGAGGTTTGGGAAAGTACCCTCGACGAAATCTGCCAGGATCGTATTGAAAGCCTGATTCAGCAAATTCAGTTTCGCGAAAAATACCGCAAACTCAGCTCCTGG
This sequence comes from Prolixibacteraceae bacterium, assembly GCA_029975525.1. GTDB lineage: Bacteria > Bacteroidota > Bacteroidia > Bacteroidales > Prolixibacteraceae > UBA1413. Next base: position 27,316 of record JARKOX010000188.1, read on the forward strand.
GTCAAACAAAATCCGCCCGATCTGCTCGAAGGTTTTCTGCTGATTTCGAGATACCATTACCCCGACCTGAGTGCGGAAAAAATTGAACGAAAAATTGAGGAGATCCGCAAAAAAGTGTGGGTTGAACTCAACAACTCGCTCACCTCGCTCGAAAAGATAACCGTCCTGAACCACATATTTTTCAACAATTTCGGATATTCGGTCAACCACATCAACCCCAGTTCGCCACACAATTGTTTTATCAACCAGCTGATTGAAACCGGCAAAGGAAATCCGGTGGCCATTTCGATGCTCTACACGGTGGTTGCCCAAAGACTGGAACTCCCCATCCACTTTATCGACTTCCCGAAAAATCCGTTGCTGGCATTTGTCGATCGGAAAATTGCCCAAAAGGTACACCCGAAAGAGATCAACACCGATGTGTTGTTTTATATCAACCCGGCCAATAAAGGCTCGATTACCGGCCGCCGCGAACTTGAATTTCACCTCAAACGGATGAATTACGAACCATACCGTAAA
>JARKOX010000193.1 GCA_029975525.1 Prolixibacteraceae bacterium
CAATCTATTTTAATTTGGGTTACCTTTTCTATTTTTGTGGTATATATAAATGAATGCGAATTCATTTTTATAGTCCCTTATACTTGAATTGCAATTTTTAAATCCCAATGAAAGGAGACAGAGGTCTCCTTTCTTCTTTTATTAAAAGCCTAGATTCGCCTGCATCTTTTGGATTCCATTCTCCGTTTTTCTAGGATTGATCAGCCCGTTGCACCGGAACATTTCATTCCGTAACTTGTATGACCGTAACCTAAAAACAGAAAACAATGGAAAAATTTTTAAAATTTGCCTTCAACGAACTGGGCGTTGAAGAAATCTCCGGACCGCAAAACAATTCCGAAGTGCTGAAATATGCGCGGGAAACCAATATCGACGGAATCACCAGTGATGAAATAGCCTGGTGCAGCACATTTATTAACTGGGTGGCCATGAAAGCCGGACTACAACGCTCGGGAAAGGCAAATGCCCGCTCGTGGCTCAATGTAGGTTTGAAAGTTACCGACCCCGAACCGGGTGATATCGTAATTTTCTGGCGTGAAAGTCCACAATCCTGGAAAGGGCATGTGGCCATTTTTCTCGGGATATCTCTCGACGGCAGCCGGGTGTACTGTCTGGGCGGCAACCAGGGCAACCGCGTTTCGGTATCCGCCTACCGTCTTGACACCGTCCTCTCCTATCAACGTCTGGCCCCTTCCAAAAAGATCGCTGCCCCCCAACCGGTATTGCAAAACGGAAGCCGGGGCGAAGAGGTGGTACTGCTCCAGGATGCTCTGAAACTGCTCAATATTAATGTAGGAACTTCCGATGGACAGTTTGGCCCCAAAACCGAAGCCGGCATAAAAGAGTTACAAACCCGACAGCCCGGACTGGAGATCAATGGAATTTATGATGAAGCTACCCGCAACCTGCTGGAATCACTTCTTCAACAGTAAAAAAGAAGTATTTAGAAACATTTAAAATTACCGACTTGTGAGCGAATGTAGACTCTGCATTAAAATTTTCGAAAAAAATCGCCCTTATACTTTCAATTAAAAAAATAATTTTCATATTTGCATCAAACTGAAAGAAGCAAATGCAGGTTATTATCAGCAATATTATTCTTAGCCTAATTCTTGGTATTCTTCTCCTGGGAGATCGAGAAGTGAGGATGGTATGCTGAAAAATGCAAACAAGATATGGAAAAGCCATTCTCAGATTTAGAGGATGGCTTTTTTGTTGAAAATAACTTTAAAAACAGATAACATGAGCGACAGATTGTACATTTTCGACACCACCTTACGCGACGGGGAACAGGTTCCTGGCTGTCAGTTGAACACCATTGAAAAGATTGAAGTGGCCAAGGCGCTTGAAGAACTGGGCGTTGACGTGATCGAAGCAGGTTTCCCGATCTCCAGTCCCGGCGACTTCGAATCGGTAGTCCAGATTTCCAAAGCCGTCACCTGGCCAACCATCTGTGCACTTACCCGTGCGGTTCAAAAAGATATTGATGTGGCTGCCGAAGCCCTCAAATATGCCAAAAAAGGACGCATCCACACCGGCATCGGAACCTCCTTCTACCACATCCACCACAAACTCAACTCAAATCCTGAAGCTATCTTGGAGCGGGCAGTGGAAGCGGTAAAATATGCCAAAAAATATGTGGAAGATGTGGAATTTTATGCCGAAGATGCCGGTCGTACCGACAACGAATACCTGGCCCGTGTTGTGGAAGCGGTTATCAAAGCAGGGGCAACGGTAGTCAACATTCCCGACACCACCGGCTACTGCCTGCCGTATGAGTTTGGCGAAAAAATAAAATACCTCGTCGACAATGTGAAGGGCATTGAAAAAGCCATCATTGCGACACACTGCCACAACGACCTGGGAATGGCTACGGCCAACACAATAGCAGGCATCATGAATGGCGCCCGCCAGGCCGAAGTTACCATCAACGGTGTAGGAGAACGCGCCGGAAATACCTCGCTCGAAGAGGTGGTGATGATCCTCAAAAGCCGCTACAAGGTGTTGAACATTGACACCAACATCAACACTACCAATATCTACCGCACCAGCCGCCTGGTCTCCACGTTGATGAACATGCCGGTTCAGCCCAACAAAGCGATCGTAGGAAGAAACGCCTTTGCTCATTCGTCGGGCATTCACCAGGACGGTGTGCTGAAACACCGCGAGAATTACGAAATCATGGATCCGAAGGAGGTGGGCATCAACGAATCGTCGATTCTGCTGACGGCCCGCAGCGGAAGAGCCGCCCTGAAACACCGGCTCGAACTGCTTGGTTTTAAACTGGAAAAGGAAAAACTCGACGAAGTGTATGAAAAATTCCTGAAGCTGGCCGACCGTAAAAAGGAGATCCGCGACGACGATATCGCCCTGCTGGTTGGCGACGCCACACAAAAAGAGCGCCGCATCAAACTTGAATTCCTGCAGGTAGTTTCCGGAAAAACGCTCGTCCCGATGGCCACGATCCGGCTCGATATTGCCGGTGAAAAATTTGACGCCACCGCCTCGGGCAATGGCCCGGTTGACGCGGCAATTAAAGCGGTCAAACAGATCATCCACCGTCAGGTCGTTCTGGACGAATTTCTTATCCAGGCAATCACCCGCGGCAGCGACGATGTGGGAAAAGTGCACATGCAGGTCGAATACGAAGGAGCAATTTTCCACGGTTTTGGCGCCAACACCGACATTGTAACTGCCTCCGTAGAGGCCTATCTCGATGCAATAAACAAACTGCCGGTGAAATAAACCGGCCTCAATGATATCCGACAGCGTATTTTAAGTATCTAAAGTCTATATTTTCAACAATGACAGCAAAAACACTTTTCGATAAAATCTGGGACAGCCACGTGATAGAACAGGTAAAAGGCGGTCCCGACGTATTGTATATCGACAAACACCTGATCCACGAAGTGACCAGCCCGGTTGCATTTCTGGGACTGGAAAAACGGGGATTGAAAGTTTTTCGGCCCGAAAATACCATTGCCACCCCCGACCACAACGTCCCGACAATCGACCAGCACCTCACCATCCAGGAAGAGTTGTCACGGCACCAGGTTGAAATGCTGACCCGTAACTGCGAAAAACATGGCATCCAGCTTTGTGGGCTGAACCATCCCTGGCATGGTATTGTGCATGTAATCGGCCCCGAACTGGGAATTACCCAGCCCGGCATGACCATCGTATGCGGCGACAGCCACACCAGCACCCACGGCGCCTTCGGAGCGGTTGCCTTTGGCATCGGGACTTCTGAAGTGGAAATGGTCCTGGCCAGCCAGTGCATCCTTCAACCCAAACCCAAACGGATGCGGATCACCGTGAATGGGCAGCTGAAAGAGGGAGTCACTGCAAAAGACATTGCCCTGTATATTATTTCCCGGATTTCGACCAGCGGCGGCACCGGCCATTTTGTTGAATTTGCCGGTTCGGCTATCCGGAGCCTGACCATGGAAGGACGCATGACCGTTTGTAACATGAGTATTGAATGCGGCGCGCGCGGCGGACTGATCGCCCCCGACGAAACCACTTTTGCCTACGTAAAAGGGCGCGAGTATGCTCCGAAAGGCGCCGACTGGGACAAAGCGCTGGCTTACTGGAAGACGTTACACTCCGACGAAGAGGCTGTTTTTGACACGGAATACCATTTTGATGCAGCCGACATTGAGCCGATGATTACTTACGGCACCAATCCCGGCATGGGAACCGGCGTAACCAGCTCCATCCCCACCAGCGACGGACTTTCCGGTTCCGACAAGTTTACCTTTGAAAAATCGCTGGCTTACATGGGCTACTCGCCGGGCGACAAACTGCTGGGAAAACCGGTCGACTACGTTTTTGTGGGCAGTTGCACCAACGGAAGAATCGAAGATCTGCGCGCCTTTGCCCAATTTATCAAAGGAAAACAGAAAGCACCGTCGGTCACCGCCTGGATTGTTCCCGGCTCCAAACAGGTTGAAAAAGCAGCCCGCGAAGAAGGGTTGGTAGAAATACTGGAAGAAGCAGGCTTCAAATTACGGCAGCCGGGCTGTTCGGCCTGTCTGGCAATGAATGACGACAAAATTCCGGAAGGGAAATATGCCATCTCAACCTCGAACCGCAACTTCGAAGGACGGCAAGGCCCCGGTGCCCGCACCCTGCTGGCCAGTCCGCTTACGGCCGCGGCTGCGGCAGTTACCGGTGTAATTTCGGATCCGCGCGAATTTGCCGGTTTCTAAAAATCCGGAATATCCCTGATTCAAGAAGCAGAAAAAACAACAAAAGATATTCAGCTAAAATTGAGAATATCCAAATTTTCAACAACATGAGCTACGACAAATTTTCAATCTTAATATCTCCGGCAGTACCGCTGCCAATCGAAAATGTGGACACCGACCAGATTATTCCGGCCCGTTTTCTGAAAGCGGTTGAACGCAAAGGATTTGGAGACAACCTCTTTCGCGACTGGCGTTATGACCGCAACGACCAGCCCAAGTCAGACTTTGTCCTGAACAATCCGCTTTACGCCGGAAAAATACTGGTCGGCGGTAAAAATTTCGGCAGCGGCTCAAGCCGCGAACACGCCGCCTGGGCCATTTACGACTATGGTTTCCGGGTAGTGGTGTCGAGTTTCTTTGCCGACATCTTTAAAAATAATGCCCTCAACAACGGACTGTTGCCGGTAGTGGTTTCGCCTGATTTTCTGCAAAAAATATTCGACACCATCGAAAAAGATCCGACAGCCGCATTCAAAGTAGACCTGCAGGCGCAAACATTCACCATTGTTGCCACCGGTGAATCGGCTGCTTTCGAAATAAATCCGTACAAAAAACACTGCCTGCTCAATGGCCTCGACGATATCGACTACCTGGTCAGTTTGAAAGAGAAAATTGCCCGATTCGAAAACCAGCGACTATGACCGGGAAAACTGTAACCGTGGAAGGGAAACGCCTCACCATCATGGACACCACGCTGCGCGATGGCGAACAGACTTCGGGCGTCTCTTTTTCCGACACTGAAAAACTGAGCGTTGCCAAAATCCTGCTGGAAGATGTGGGGGTGGAACGGATCGAAATCGCTTCGGCGCGGGTTTCCAACGGCGAATTTCAGGGAGCCCGTCGCATTCTGTCGTGGGCTGCCGAAAAAGGGTATCTCCACCGGGTGGAAATCCTGGGTTTTGTTGACGGCGATATTTCCCTCAACTGGATCCGGAATGCCGGTGGAAAGGTGATCAATCTGCTCTGCAAAGGCTCCTACAAACATGTCACCCAGCAGCTTCGAAAAACTCCCGAGCAGCATCTCGATGACATCCGGAAAGTGATTGCCCTGGCCGATCAGATGGGGATTGCGGTCAATATCTACCTGGAAGACTGGTCGAACGGCATGCGCAACTCCAGGGATTACGTCCATTTTATGGTTTCGAACCTGAAAGAGGAAGCCGTGCGGCGCATCATGCTGCCCGACACGCTGGGTATCCTCGATCCGGACGAAACCTACGATTTCTGCCGGGAAATGCAGGAGACGTATCCCGAAGTGGAGTTTGACTTTCACGCCCACAACGACTACGACCTGGCCATCGCCAATGTTTTTCATGCGATCAAGGCC
>JARKOX010000210.1 GCA_029975525.1 Prolixibacteraceae bacterium
GATTTCGAAAAGCGAAAGGGGCCTGCATCATTTCAATCTTTTATTATTTTTGTCCACCTGATGAGTTGGAAAAGCAGATACAGACAAAAGATTCTCCGGGAAAAGGCGGCTGGCGTAAAACGCAGCGTGCAGCTCTGTCCCGTCGGGAAGGTCCACGAGATCGGTATCCTGTGGCAGGGCGCCGATCGGGAGGCTTTTTCTTTTCTGACCGAATATTTTCAGGCCCAAAAAATTGTGCTCCGTCACCTTTGTTATTGCGACAAAACGGAAACCCTAGAGAGCGGCGTCATCACACGCAAAAGCTGCAACTGGCTTGGTTTTCCGCAAGGCGAAGAGGTGGAGGCCTTTATGGGCAGCAAATTCGATTTACTGATCAACCTTTCGGTCATCCCCTGTTTTCCGCTGGAAGTGGTTACCGCCTTGTCGCACGCCACCTTTAAAATTGGGTGGGCGCTGTCCGACGACAACTGGTTCGACCTGTCGGTTGACGTAACCAAACGTCCCGAAGCCTTGTATCTGGCCGAACAAATCATCCTGTACATTGAGCAGCTTACTAAAAAAACGACGGTATGAGTTCTGATTTTCCGGGCGCCGGTGTTGCGCTCATAACTCCTTTTCAACAAAATTTTGAGATTGACTACCCGGCGCTGGCCCGCGTCATCGAAAGCCAGATTGCAGGAGACATGGATTACCTGGTGGCGCTGGGAACCACCGGCGAAACGCCCACCCTGGCTGAATCCGAAAAAAAGGAGCTTGTATCATTTATCCGGGAAACCGCTGCCGACCGTATTCCGGTTGTGGTGGGCATGGGCGGAAACGACACCCGCTCCATCCTGACCAAGATGGAGGAGTTTGATTATGAAGGCATCTGCGGATTGCTGGTCGTTACCCCTTACTACAACAAACCATCGCAGGAGGGGCTTTTCCGGCATTATGCCGAAGTGGCCCGTCACAGCCCGGTTCCAGTCATTCTTTACAACGTGCCTTCGCGAACCGGCGTCAATATGGAGGCCGACACGGTCATCCGGCTGGCCAATTTTTCTGACAAAATTGTGGCCGTAAAGGAGGCTTCGGGAATTTTCCCGCAAATCAGCCGCATCATCAAAAATGCCCCGCCCCACTTTTCGGTCATCTCGGGCGACGATTCCCTGGCACTGCCCACCATTGCCGTGGGCGGAAGAGGCGTTATTTCGGTCGTTGCCAACGCCTTGCCGGCAGAGCTCAGCTCGATGATCCGGCTGGCACTGGCCGGGAACTACGAAGAGGCCCGCCGTCGCCACCTGAAGCTGGAAGAGATCCTCCGGCTGCTGTTTCTCGACGGAAGCCCTGGCGGGGTAAAAGCGCTGCTTGAGATCATGGGCGTTTCGTCAAACGTCTTGCGGCTTCCCCTGGTGCCGGTTAACGAAACAGTAAAAAACCTGTTGACAAAAGCTTTTCAATCCCTTCAAAATGAATAACCGCTATTCCCATGTTCCGTCTCCCTGTTTTGTCATCGAAGAGCAGAAGCTCCGGCAAAACCTGGCGCTTATCGAGCGGGTAAAAACCGAAGCCGGCGTTGAAATCATCCCGGCCTTCAAAGGTTTTGCCCTATGGGGAGTGTTTCCGGTGCTTCGCGAATTTGTGAGCGGGGCTTCGGCCAGTTCGCTCCACGAGGCGCGACTTTGTTTCGAGGAGATGAAAACCAGGGCGCACACCTACTCGCCAGCCTTCATCCCCGAGGATTTCGACGAAATCATGAACTACAGCAGCCACCTGATCTTCAACTCAGTGGCGCAACTGGAAAAATACCTGCCCAAAATCCGCACCTATCCTGAAAAAATTTCGGTTGGGTTACGGGTAAACCCCGAGTTTTCGGAAGTGGAACCACTCATTTACAACGCCTGCTCGCCGGGCTCGCGGCTGGGGGTGGTAGCCTCGCAGATGCCTGAAAAACTGCCCGAAGAGGTGGAAGGCCTCCATTTTCACACCTTGTGCGAATCGGGTGCCGATGACCTCGAAAAGACACTCGAAGCCTTCGAAAGCCGCTTCGGAAAATATATCCAACAGATGAAGTGGATCAACATGGGGGGCGGTCACCTGATGACCCGAAAAGGTTACGACATTGAAAAGCTGATTTCGGTGCTGAAGAACTTCCGCCAGAAACACGGCAAACAGATTATCCTAGAGCCCGGCTCGGCTTTTGCTTGGGAAACCGGCGTGCTGGTTTCAACCGTTCTCGACGTCGTTGAAAACAGAGGAATCCGCACGGCGATGCTCAATGTATCGTTTGCCGCCCACATGCCCGACTGCCTTGAAATGCCCTACAAACCCCGCATTACGGGAGCCGATTTCGATCCGGTGGAAGGGAAACCCACCTACCGCATGGGCGGTAATTCGTGCCTCAGCGGCGACTTTGTCGGGTTCTGGTCTTTCGACCGGGAGCTGCAGCCCGGCGACCGTATCATCTTTGAAGATATGATCCACTACACCATGGTGAAAACCAACTTCTTCAACGGCGTCAACCACCCGTCGATCGGCATTCTGCGCCCCGACGGATCTTTTGAACTGTTGCGCCGGTTTGAATATGCCGACTACAAAAACAAACTGTCATAAACAAAACGCGGATCACACCTCAGCATGATCCGCGTTTTTGATAATTTCTTTTTCCAAAAATCAGAACAACTTAATCCCCAGCGTCAGGAGTAAAACCTTGCTTTTCGAATTCAGGTCCGAACTTTCGTAAACGCTGGTGCGGCTGTTTTCGATCCGGGCGTCGAAAGTCAGAAACCAGGCATCGATTCCCACGCCATATTGCCAGCCGTAAAAACTATCCCGGAAGTAATCCTCCGAAAAGCGGTTGTCGCCGTGAACATCTCCCGACGTGAGGAATCCGAACACCGGCCCGCCCATTGCCCGAAGATTAAAAGCATCGCCTTTGAGGAGTTTAATGCCCAAAAGCAACGGAACGTCAACGGAATTGTAATTGAACGAAGAGACCGTATTCACCGGATTTTGGTCGACAATCTCTTTCAGGTCGCCACCTTTGGAGCTGAAGTACGCTTCGGGCTGAAAATAGATACGCCCCACTCCCAGCCGGGCAAACGCCCCGATATGGAAGTTGTTGATATTCTCGGAAGAAAACTCTTCAACATTGGTAGTGATTTTGGAATTGTTCAACCCAGCTTTCACCCCCAGGTCGAATTCAGGTTGAGCAAAAACGGCTATGGAACAAACCGTCAGCATGACTAAAAATGCAATCTTTTTCATGGCTTTTTCATTTAATTGTTCAATATAAAAACGCATATCGGCAGGTTTAAGTATTCTTCAAATAGCGGAAAATCTCCGGATCCCTACTTCATCGGCCAGATTTCGGAGTCGGTGCGCGCCTTTGCGAGGATCTCTTCCAGCTGCTTCACCACGTCGGGATGCCGGGAGGCGACATTCTCCTGTTCGCCGGGATCGGCTGCCAGATCGTACAGCTCCAGCGGACTTCCCTGTTTCAGCCGGATGCCTTTCCAATTCCCCATCCGGACGGCCTGCTGGGTTCCCCGTTCGTGAAACTCCCAGTAGAGGTATTCGTGCTGTTGTTGTTCGTCATTTTTCCCCAACAAGGTCGGCAGATACGAATTTCCGTCAAGGCCGGCAGGGGTTTCCACACCGGCAATTTCGGCGCAGGTAGGCAAAAAGTCCCAGAAAGCAGCCACCTGCGGAGTTTTTCCGGGGGTAACCACACCTGGCCACCAGGCTACAAACGGCACATGGATGCCCCCTTCGTAAAGGTCGCGTTTGACTCCCCGGAAGGGGCCGTTGCTGTCGAAAAACTCGGGATCGGCGCCACCTTCCTGGTGCGGACCGTTGTCGCTCGTGAACACCACCAGCGTATTTTTGTCGATGCCGTATTCCTGAAGCGCTGCCAGGATTTCGCCCACCGAGCGGTCGAGACGGGTTACCATAGCTGCAAATGCCGCATGGGGATAGGGCTGCGAACCGTAAGGTCCGAGCCGGTAATTGGGACCGTCGTCAACTCCTTTGAAAGGCTGCGTCTCCTCCAGTTCCCCCTTAAATTTTTCAAAGATCTCATCTTCGGGCACCAGCAATTCGGCGTGTGGTATCACATAAGGCAGATATAGAAAAAATGGTTTGTCTTTGTTTTCACGGATGAAGTTGAGCGCTTCGCGGTGATAGAGATCGTGGGCGTAAGCTCCCGTACCGCCGTTGTCATTCTCGTGCAGAAAAACTTTTTCCTGGTTGTTCCAAAGGTGGGCCGGGTAATAATTGTGGGCCAACCGCTGGCAGTTGTATCCGAAAAAGCGGTCGAAACCCTGGTTGTTGGGATCTCCTTCCGAAGCCGGATATCCCAATCCCCATTTTCCGAAGGCACCGGTGACATAACCAGCCGACTTTAGCAGTTCGGCTACCGTGATGGCCTGGGCCGGCAACGGCTCCTGTCCTTCGGGCTTATGCTCGCGGTTGCCGCGGATTGGCGTGTGCCCGGTGTGCTGGCCGGTCATCAGGGCCGACCGCGACGGCGCACAAACCGTACTCCCGGAATAGTGGTTGGAAAAAACAAGGCCCTCGGCAGCCATCCGGTCGATGTGGGGCGTTTGAAAACGTTTTTGTCCCTGGAAGCTCAGGTCGCCATACCCCAGATCATCGGCAAGGATAAAAATAATGTTGGGTTTTGCCGGCAATCGGGTTTCCGTTTGGGTTTGCCCGGCTTGCCTGGCTCCGCAGGCCGACAGCAAAAGCCCCGCTCCCACTGCACCGGTCAGAAATCTGGTTTGAAACATGGTCTTCTTCTTTCAGGTTTTGCTGCCAAAAGTAACAATTTCACACCAATCAGCCGGAATTATTAATAAGAAGAAAGCGGAAAACCGAATCCCGCGGGAGATTATACTCTTCAGGGCTTCAGGATCAGGATAGAAGGAGAATGATTCAGCCAGATGCTTTGCCTATCAACCAGCTTTTTCCAGCTTTCGAGGCTGACCAGCAAAAGATCCTGCTGCTGAAGGAAAGATTTTTCAATGTGTTCTGCATCGGTCCAGACAATCTTTCCGGGCGCAGATTGCCCGACAGCCGCTGCCGCCTCATTGAGCTGCGCCATTCCTTCATGCTCGTCAACAGCAAGGTTGCAGACGGTCACCTGTGCCGAAGCATTTTCAATAAATTTACGGGCATACGAAAAGAGAAACGCATCGTGGCTGCCCAGTACCGGCAGGATCACAGCACCGGTTTGCTGCAGGTTTTTGTCGATCAGGATACCGACCGAAATTTCACTTTTCACCAAAATCTGCCGGGTGCGTTCATCAAACGGAGAGTTTTCAAACAACTTTTCCCGGCCGGTTACTTTGTGGAGAAGCCGGTCGGGATTTACAATCCGGGTGGTGTACCCGAGTATTTTTCCAAGCAGGCTCCCTTCAAAAATAGATTTGCCAATTCCCACCAGCAGCAGGTCAAAATGGCCGTTATTGGCCATCTCGGCAATATCCGAATCGATGTCGGCCGAAGGTTTAAAAAGGGTCGTCACCGGCAGGTTCAGCTCGGCCGACTCGGCAATTACCGGCGCAAAACTATCCTGTTCGTACTCCTCCATGTTGTAGTGGTGCAACACATTACTGGGCGAAAGGTGCATGGCGGTGATGGCGGCATCGCCGTTAAATTTGCGGACCAGACTGTGAGCCAGACGCAGCAGCGACCTCCCCATTTCCGGGTTTCCGAAAGAGATAAGAATCCGGAATTTGCTCAGCACGGCTGCATCCTCCTTCGCCGGCGCCTCCTTGTGCCGGAAGAGCCGGTCGATCAGGTCCAGCGCCGGGCCGGTCATAAAAGTGGTAACCAGCGCCATGATCACCATCATGGCAAAAACTTCGGGGGTCATCACCCCCAGGTCGTAACCGATATTGAGTACCACCAGCTCCATCAGCCCGCGGGTGTTCATCAACGCCCCGATGGTCAGACTGTCGCGCCAGCTTTGTCCGACAAATCGTGCGGCAAAGGCGCTGCCGACAAACTTTCCGGCAACAGCCACCAGGATGATAATGCCGCAAATTTCCCAAAGCGCCACATCGTTGAGCAACCCGATCTGCGTGCGTAATCCGGTGTAAACAAAGAAAAGGGGAAGCAGGAGCACCACCGCCACATCTTCAACCTTCTGGATAAAAATATCTCTGAACTTCTGGTTGTCGGGCATGATGGCGCCGGCCATAAAAGCGCCAAAAAGGGCATGGATCCCGATAATCTCGGTAGCATAAGCCGAAAGCAGAAGCGTCAGGAAAAAGATCGCCACAACCTGCTTGCTGAGGTTTTCGCGCGTGGCGTGCAGATCGCCGACCCGTTTCAGGAAGGGGCGGACCACCTTCATCATAATCAGCACATAAGCTACAGCCAGCAGGATGACATAAAGCGAACTGACAAACGTCCCCGCTTTGACAATGGCAATGATGGCAGCCAGTAAACACCAGGCCGTGATATCGTCGGCAGCGGCGCAGGTGATGACAACCGTCCCCAGGTGCGAACGGTGAATGCCGCGCTCCTGTACAATCCGCGCCAGCACCGGAAAGGCCGTGATACTCATGGCAATCCCGAGGAACAAGCCAAAAGAGATGAACCGTACCCCGACAGGAGCGTGCAGCTCATAAATAAAATAGGCCAGCCACATACCCAGCGCAAACGGGATAATAATACTGGCATGGCTGATCACTACCGCATCGTTGGCGCGGTGGCTCAGTGTTTTCAGGTCGAGTTCCATGCCTACCACGAACATAAACAAGATCAACCCGATCTGGCTGAGAAACTGCAGATTGCCCAGCGACTGTGCCGGAAAAAGCAGGCTGGAGAATTCAGGGAACCAGGCTCCCATCAGCGATGGCCCCAAAACAATACCGGCCACAATCTCGCCGATAACGGCAGGCTGTCTGATTTTTTTGAAAACCCAGCCAAAGATCCTGGCCGCAAAAATGATGGTCACAATCTGCACCAGCAAAATTGCCAGCGGATAGTGAAAATTGTGCGTCAGCGAATTAACAAACTCTGTCCAGGGAGAGCTTTCCGAAACCGGCATAACTACGCTCCGACCGGCTTCGAAACTTTTCCCCTGCTGTACAATCCAGTACATCAGGACGGAAAAAACTCCGATCGTAGAGATGTAGAAGATAATGTTTCTGTACTTTTTCATACCACTCCCTGATCCGGTTTGCCTTTCTGCAAGGTTGCAGAAACCGGCAGTTTATCGCGCAAATTTATTGTTTTAGTCCGCAATTACCACTTTGCAGCCAAAATTTCGTGCCATTTGACTTTGGTTTTCCAATCGCAAAAACAGCGCCGGCACCACGCTGCCAGCCGGTTAACCCTTGTTTAAAAATTGAGAACCAGCTGCACCGGCCCCTTTTCGGGAATATAAAAATTGGAAAGGGTAAGTCCCAGCAGACGAATTCCGCGGGCAAAAGGCTCTTCAGCTTTCAAAAGTTTCAACCCTTCGTCCAGGATCATTTCGGCAGAAGTGTAGTAATCCTGACGTGTTTTGCTGCGGGTGATCTGTTCAAAATCGGCAAATTTGATTTTGAGGGTAAGGGTGCGGCCTTTTAGCCCCGACCGCTGAAGCCGCCGCCACACGGTAGCAACCACCTGCTCTATTTCAGGGACCATCTGGCTGAACAGGAACAGATCGGTTTCGAAAGTATTTTCAGCGCCAAGCGATTTCCGTTCGTGAAAAGGGACCACCGGCCGGTCGTCAATTCCGCGGACAATTTCGTAGTAGTAATTGCCGGCTTTCCCGAAAAGCCGGATCAGCTCATGGCGGTCGAGCTTGCGGAGATCGCGGCCAAACCACAGCCCGTTCTGATTCATTTTTTGGGCGGTAACCTTGCCAATGCCGTAAAACTTACGGACTTCGAGGTTGTCGATAAAAGCTTCGGCCTGATCGGGAGTAATCACAAACAAACCATCCGGTTTATTGATATCGGAAGCAACCTTGGCCAGGAATTTATTAAACGACACGCCCGCCGAAGCGGTAAGTCCGGTTTCGACGAAGATCCGGCTTTTAATTTCCCGGGCAATGAGCGTTGCCGACGGTTTTCCCTTTTTGGCATAGGTGACGTCGAGGTAGGCTTCATCGAGCGAAAGCGGCTCCACCAGGTCGGTGTATTCGAAGAAAATGCTGCGGATTTGCTCCGACACCGCCTTGTAAACATCGAAACGGGGGCGAACAAAAATCAGGTCGGGACAGCGGCGGTGGGCCACCTTCGACGAAATAGCCGATCTCACCCCGTAACGCCGGGCCTCGTAGCTGGCTGCCGCAACCACCCCGCGGGCGGTGTCGCCACCAACAGCCACCGGTTTTCCCCGCAACGCCGGATTGTCGCGCTGCTCAACCGACGCATAAAAGGCGTCCATGTCGATGTGGATAATTTTTCGCAATGGCCAGGTTTTTTCGAAACAAATTTCGCAACTGCCGGCAACATTTCAAAACCTGAATTTTTTCCCGCAATCCTGACAGTGGTAGCGACTCATCTGCCGGGTGTGGGCAAACGGAACAAAGGTGACCAGGGCCACAAAAAAGAGCACCATCTTTTTTCCAAAAGTCAGCGGCCCTTCGGCTATTCTTCGGGTATGCACCGATCCGCAATCCGGACATAAAACCGGCTCATGTCCGGTCGTTTTCTCTTCCGCCTGGCGGATAATTTCCAATGCCCGGTCGGCGTCACTCTCCGGAACCTGCAGTTCAACCGCATCAAAACCACTGTAGTATGGCCTGATCTGGGCAATATTTTCGCCCTTCAGAAAACAGAAAATCCCCTCATCTTCCAAACGGCTTTTTATGACAGCCAATTCCGAAGGTACCGCAGCAGTTTGAATGGTGACCAATTTCATAGCTGATAGGTTTTTCAACAAATATCCGGATTAATATCTACTTTTTTCGGAAAAGGCGCCCGATAACTTTAAACAGCTCATCGAGCCGCTCTAAATTTTCGTGAACCGCAGGACTGGTGGGGTCAAACTCCGTTTCATAGGCTACTCCGAGCTGCCTGGGATAAACAAGGATGAAGTTATTGTCCTGAAAATATTTATTGAGATAGGAGGGCATCTGCGCCATGAGGGAGTGGTACGACGGATAGTTTTTGCGGCTCAGCACAAAAATCAGGTTGTCGTCGTATTTCACTTCGCGGGAGAGGATCAGAAAATCGTCCCAGTCGCTAAACTCCCTGAATCCAGCCTCAACAGGATGTTTGGCGTGAATCTCCTGCAGCAGTCCGATAATCTGCCCGGACGCATAAAAAACCAGTTTGGAGCCGGTGTTCCGGCCGATATTCCACACCTTCACCAGCCAGAACGGGAAGCCAATCTCTTTCTCCGCATTGTCGGGGATAAAAATCAGGTTGCGTTTCACGGTCGAAAAAGGCTGAACCGGGCGGTAAATCATCGTTGTGGCATTGCAGCGCAGTAACACGCCCTGGGTGAGATTGCCCAAAAAGGAGTCGGAAATCCCTTTGCGGCGGTGCAGGCCAATGATGATGTCGGTCACCTTGTTCTCCTTCGCCACATTGGAGATGCCGTTCACCACGTTGGAATCGTAACGGATAACCGGCGAGAGAAAATTATCGGTTGAAGCGGCTGCTTTCACCGCTTTTTCCATCACTTTGCGGGCATGTTTTTCGGCCGAGTCCTCCGAAGCGCCGTTGTTCAGGATATTCAGCCCGATCAGTTCGGCTCCTTTATGCGGCGATTTAATGGTTACGCTCAGGTTGACCAGCTCTTCCACGTTGTCGAGATTGCTGAGCGGGATCAGGATCTTTTCGTCGGGAGCCCCTTCGTCCGGAACATCTTCCGAAGAAGTTTCGCTGAGCGCAATGTTCTGTGCCCCTTTCTGGGTGGCAAACGAGGCGATGGTGCAGGTAACCAGAATCATCAGGATGGTGCCGTTCAAAACGCTGTCGTTGAGCAGGCGGATCGGCTCCCCGTCGGGCGTTTGGCCAATGATGATGTTGTACCCGACCAGCACGGCGGCCAGCGTTGCGGCAGCCTGGGCGTTACTCAGCCCGAAAATAATCCGCCGCTCGTCAACCGAAAACCGGAAGGTCTTTTGCGTGAGCCAGGCGGCCAGAAATTTCGCCACGGTCGCCAGAATGGTCATGGCCAGGGCTACTTTAATCGTCTCCAGTTCTTTGAAAAAAGCCCGAAAATCGATAAGCATTCCCACCCCGATCAGGAAAAAAGGGATAAAAAGGGCATTGCCGACAAATTCAATACGGTTCATCAGCGGCGAGGTGTGCGGAATGAGGCGGTTGAGCGCCAGGCCGGCCAAAAAAGCGCCGATAATGGCTTCGATGCCGGCCACTTCGGCCAGAAAAGCGCTCAAAAACACCATGCCCAACACAAAAATATATTGCGAAATATTGTCGTCGAAGTGTTTGAAAAACCAGCGGCCGGCAATCGGGAAGAGCAACATCACCACCAGCCCGAACGCCACGATGGAGATTCCCAGCCGGATCCAGAAAGCCTGTGACAGTTCGCCGGTCGACATGCCGGCAATCACCGCCAGCACCAGCAGGGCCAGCGTGTCGGTAATCATGGTTCCGCCCACGGTAATGTTCACCGCCCGGTTTTTGGTAACTCCCAGTTTTCCCAGGATCGGATAAGCCACCAGCGTGTGCGAAGCAAACATACTGGCCAGCAATACGGAGGTGGTCAGCGAAAAATTCAGCACATACAATCCGAGAAGTGTCCCCAGCGTCATCGGAATAAGAAAGGTGTACATCCCAAAAACGATGCTTTTGCCACTGTTTTTCTTAAACTCAGCCAGATCGATTTCAAGTCCTGCCAGAAACATAATATAGAGTAGTCCGACGGTTCCGAAGAGCACCACGCTGCTGTCGCGCATCATCAGGTTGAAACCGTTCGGACCAATGATGGCTCCGGCAATGATCAGCCCGATCAGGTGCGGTATCGATAATTTATTAAGGACGATGGGCGATATCAGAATAATGAACAGAATGAGGGCGAAAATCAGGATCGGATTTTCAAGCGGCAGCGAAAAATGAGATATGGCAAGCAACATCATTTTTGGGTTCAAGTTAAAAATATCAACAAAAACAGGCAACCCCGGTTCGAAATCTTACGCAAAAAATAATGTAAAATTTGCTATTGATGTTGCGGGGCGTAGATTTTAGGGGCAATCTCGCCGCGAGCCACGCGCAGGGCATTCATCGCCAGCGCCTGCAATTCGTCTTCGCCCGGATAGGTAAAGACAGGTCCGATAAAAGTCACTTTCCGGGTGATATAATCCACCAGGTCATTGTTAAACGCCAGTCCGCCGGTGAGCAGAATGGCATCAATATTTCCATCGAGGACAACGGCCATTTCGCCAATCAGTTTGGAGACCTGGTATCCCAGTGCCTCCTGCACCAGACGGGCTTTGGCGTCGCCCTGTGCGGCAGCCTGCTGTACCTCCTGGGCGCTGTTGGTACCGAGGTAGGCCACATATCCCCCTTCGCCCACCACCATCCGCTGAACCTGGTCAAACGAATATTTTCCACTGAAACAGAGCTCGATGAGTTGTCCCACGGGCAAGGTTCCCGACCGTTCGGGACTGAACGGACCTTCGCCATCAAACGCATTGTTGACATCCACCACGCGCCCTTTTTTATGTGCTCCAACCGAAATTCCCCCTCCCAGGTGAACCACAATCAGGTTCATCGCTTCATATCTGCGCTCCACTTTGCGGGCATGTATCCGGGCCGTGGCCTTCTGGTTGAGGGCGTGAAAAATCGACCGCCGTTCAAATTTGGGATGGCCGGCCAGCCGGGCCACCGGCTCCAACTCGTCGGTTACTACCGGATCGGCAATAAAGGCGCGGGCATTGGGAATCTGCAACGCAATGTAATCGGCAATCAGCGGCCCCAGGTTACTGGCATGCTGTCCGAAGATTCCCTGCTGGGCATGTTCCAGCATCAGGTTGTTGACGCGGTAAACCCCCGACTCCATCGGATAGGTCAGTCCGCCCCGCCCGATAATCCACTTGATCTCATCCACATTGATCCCTTCGGCCACAACCGCATCGATAATCAGCCCTTTCCGGAAATCAAACTGGTTGATCACCGACCGGTATTTGGAAAGTTCTTCGACGGAGTGACGCAACGTTTTATTCAACACACACTTTTCGTCGAAATAAACGGCAAATTTGGTTGAAGTAGAACCGGGATTGATCGCAAGAATTTTGTACATCTGCTGTTCGTTTAGCTCATTAACGAAGCAAGGGCAATAGAGTTCAGTTTGGTTTGGAAGCTGTCGCCGCGCGAAGAGACCACGGCAGGCACCCTGGCTCCGGCAATCACCCCGGCCAGCTGGGCCTTACACAGCTTCGAATTGGTTTTATAAAATACGTTTCCGGCATCGATGTTGGGGAAGAGCAAACAGTCGGCATCGCCGGCCACCGGCGACAGGAAACCTTTTATCTGGGCTGCTTCGCGACAAATGGCCACATCCAGCGCCATCGGGCCATCCACAATGCCGCCCTCAATCTGGCCATGTTCACTCATTTTGGCGATGGTTGCCCCGTCCATACACGAAGGGATGGAAATCAAAATCTGCTCGGTTGGGGCAATGATGGCTACTTTGGGCTGCCGGATTCCAAGCGACCGGGCTGTTTTGATCAGATAGCCGGTCATCACAATTTTCTGTTCCAGATCGGGATACGGAATCACACCGGCATCACTAAAGATGAGCAATTTGTGATAATTCAGACTTTCCATCACGGCCACGTGGCTCAAAATATTCCGCGAAGGTACCAGCCCGTACTCTTTTCGGAGCAAAACCTTCATAAACTTGTCAGTGCTGACCATTCCTTTCATCAGGATATCGGCCCTCTTCTCCAGAATAAGATCAGCCGCTTTCTGCGAAGCCTCGGCCTGGTCGGTTGCGTGGATGATCTCGTAGTTCCGCGGGTCGATTTTTAATTCGGCGCAGGTGGCTTCAATGACGGCCCGGTCGCCGGTTAGCGTAGCCGTTACAATCCCCATTTCCACCGCCACATTGAGGGCTTCCAAGGTATTGACATCGATGCCGTTGAGCGCAACCACCCGACGGGTAGTCTGTTTCCGGGCCGCTTCCAGTAAGTCCTTCAGGTTTTTGATTTCCATATCCGAATTTTTAAACCAAAATATATCGAAAGAAGAAAAGATAGTATAACATTTCTCAGCATTTTGAAGGTTCACTCCGCCGGTTTCCCGGGAGGCCGCCGCGCCGGCCCGGCACAAATACCATCATCGGAAAACAGGTTAATCCGGATTGTTAACGGTACCCTCAGCTAATTTAACGGAAAATTATTGAATTATTTCTTCCGAACCCGAAATGAAAATATTTAACCAAACCGCCTGTTGTTCAGCGTGACAACATTTTAGAGCAATTCCTTTTCAATTCGGCAAAAAATATCATAAATTTAGACTATCCGGTAAGAATCGTTTCCAGGGTCTGTAAAATGAGCAGAAATGATAATGAAGCGAAAAACTCTACCTTGCCTGCTACTCCGAACTTCCTGCCAAATCTGCCGGGAGGTCCAATTCCTCCATCCTGAAAAAGGGGAGGCAGCTGTTGCGTTTTTTAAAAGTTTTACAAATCCTTTTTCTGAAGTATGCGGCTTTCTGTCGGACCAGCCGGAACTAACGATTTAAGCAGTAACAACATTCATAACAAACAATCAATTAAAATCCATGTGTATGGTAAACAAGATCACTTCATTTGCTGAGTATTTGCAGAAATACCAGGAAAGTGTTGCAAACCCGGAAGGATTCTGGGCCGGAATTGCTGAATCTCATTACTGGCGTAAAAAATGGGACCAGGTTCTCGACTGGTATTTTGAAGGAAAAGGGGCCCCGCACGTCAAATGGTTTGTAAATGGCAAGCTGAACATTACCGAAAATATCTTCGAGCGGAATATGTTCCTGCGTAAAGACCAGACCGCGCTCATCTGGGAGCCAAACGATCCGAAGGAACCGGAAATCCGGCTTAGTTACGGGGAGCTGTTCGAGAGGGTCAAGCAGTGTGCCAACGCCTTAAAAAAGCTGGGAATCCAAAAAGGCGACCGGGTAGCCATCTACCTGCCGATGATTCCCGAACTGGCTGTTTCCATGCTGGCCTGCGCCCGGATCGGAGCTGTTCATTCGATTGTTTTTGCAGGCTTTTCGGCCAATTCACTGGCCGACCGCATTATTGACGCCTCGGCCAGGGCCGTGATCACTTCCGACGGCGCGTTTCGCGGGGCTAAAAGTATCCCGCTGAAAGAAGTGGTAGACACCGCCCTGGAGAGCTGTCCCTCGGTGGAACATGTGGTGGTCGTCAAACATACCGGCGAAAATGTAAAATTCAAAGAGGGGCGTGACCAATGGTGGAACGACTTTTTAAGCGGCGTGGGGTTTGAAAACAGCGCTGAAGTGATGGATTCGGAAGATACGCTCTTTATCCTCTACACCTCCGGCTCAACCGGGAAACCCAAAGGGGTGCTGCACACCATCGGCGGATACATGGTTTTTGCCGAATACACCTTCAAAAACGTATTTCAGTACAACGACGACGACATCTTCTGGTGCACCGCCGACATCGGCTGGGTTACCGGGCACACCTACATTGTGTATGGCCCGCTGCTGACCGGAGCCACTTCGATCATGTTTGAAGGGGTTCCCACTTATCCCGACCCCGGCCGGTTCTGGGAAGTTATCGACAAATACAGGGTAACCCAGTTTTACACGGCACCCACCGCCATCCGTGCCCTGATTGCACAGGGAAACCAGTGGGTTGAAAAATACAAGCTCGACTCGCTGCGCGTTCTAGGTTCGGTTGGCGAGCCTATCAACGAGGAAGCCTGGCGCTGGTATCACGACGTGGTCGGAAAAAACCGCTGTCCCATTGTGGACACCTGGTGGCAAACCGAAACCGGCGGGATCCTGATCACACCGCTGGCCGGACTGACGCCCACCAAACCTTCCTTTGCCACCCTGCCGCTGCCGGGCATTCAGCCGGTGATTGTCGACAATGAAGGAAATGAGCTAAAAGGCAACAACGTGCAGGGTAACCTCTGCATCCGTTTTCCGTGGCCCGGCATGTTGCGCACCACCTACGGCGATCATCCCCGCTGCTACCAAACCTACTTTGCAACATACCGGGGGCTCTATTTCACCGGCGACGGCGCCAGACGCGACGAGGAGGGCTACTATCGTATCCTGGGCCGCGTGGATGACGTTATCAATGTTTCGGGGCACCGCATCGGGACAGCCGAAGTGGAAAACGCCATCAACCAGCACCCCAAAGTGATCGAATCGGCAGTGGTAGGCTATCCGCACAACATCAAAGGGAGCGGGATTTACGCCTACGTCACCTGCGAAGATCTTACGGAAGGCGAAATGGGCACCATCGAAAATGAGATCCGCGATGTGGTGACCAAAGTGATCGGCGCCATTGCCAAACCCGACATTATCCAGATTGTGAGCGGGCTGCCCAAAACCCGATCCGGGAAAATCATGCGCCGGATTCTGCGTAAAATCGGCGAGGGCGACGCCACCAACCTGGGCGACACCTCTACCCTCCTCGACCCCGGCGTTGTGGAGGCCATTATTGAAGGGGCCAAAGTGGAAGTAAAACGCTGACACCGCTCCCTTTCTCCTGCATCCGCAGTGCGTTTCTCTCTGCGGATGTTCTTTTCCATCCCTGACCTTACCTGCTAAACGATTACCATGAAAAACCAAAAAGTTCAAAACAGAGGGTTTGTTGTGTTGGGAGCTATTCTCATCCAGCTGGCCCTGGGAGCGATCTATGCCTGGTCGGTTTTTACCCCTTCCCTGAAAAAAGAGGGCTGGAGTTCGGAAGAAACGCAATGGATTTTTTCAGTTGGCCTGGCTTCATTTGCCCTCTCGATGATTTTTGCCGGAAAAAAACTCAACAAATGGGGCCCGCGGCTGCTGACCTGGACCGGCGGAGTCTGTCTGGGGCTCGGATATCTCCTTGCCGGGCTTTGGGGCAGCAGCAGCTTCTGGCTGCTGTTACTGCTGCTGGGCGTACTGGGCGGCTTAGGAATCGGATTGGTCTATGTGGTGCCCATCGCCGTGGGGATGCGCTGGTTTCCCGACAAAAAGGGGATGATCACAGGCCTGGCCGTTGCCGGCTTTGGATTTGGCGCCTTACTGTGGGTTAAACTGGCCGATTCCTGGGGACATCTGCTGGAAACATTCGGACTGTCGGCAACTTTGGCCATTTATGGGGTTACTTTTGCCGTGATGGTGATCGCTGGCGGTTTCTGGATGAAATTTCCGCCCAAAGAGTGGAGACCCAAAGATTTTACGGAGTTAACGCCCATTGCCAAAAAATCGGTTTGTGCCCCCGAATTCACCAGCAGCCAGATGTTGCGGAAACCTCAGTTTTATCTCATCTTCCTGACCTTCGCGTTTAGCGCCGGCGCCGGACTGATGTCGATTGGACTGATGAAACTGTACCCGATGCAGGCGCTGATGGAGGCCGGCATCAGTGAAACGGCTGCCAGTGTGATATCCGGTACGGCAATGGCTGTTTTTTTCAGTCTGGCCAATGGCCTGGGACGGATCATCTGGGGCGTCATCAGCGACCAGCTGGGACGTAAACTTTCCATCGTTCTGATGACGGCAATTCAGGGAGTTACCGTACTGCTCTTCATCTATATGGCCGGAAACGAATACCTGCTTTACCTGGGCGCCAGCCTGATCGGGTTTAACTACGGCGGCGGGTTTGCCCTTTTTCCCGCTATTACAGCCGATACCTTCGGAGCCAAAAGTGTGGGGCAAAACTATCCGTATGTTTTTCTGGCCTATGGTGCGGGCGGAATTCTCGGACCGATTCTGGGCGGAAAAATGGGAGACATGAACAATTTTCCCCTGGGGTTCACCATCCTGGGAATTGCCGTATTGGCCAGCACCCTGCTGATTTTATTGGTCAGGCCTCCCCGAAAAAATCACCGGGCGGCCTCCCGTTAACGGCCTCCGTCGGGTTGTGCGGGGATGTTCCGGATAATACCGGAAATAATCAGCAGCTGGGCTGCCAGGTAGGTTAGCATGATCCAGCAGCCAGCCTTTGGAACCGGGGTATAAAAACGGTTAATGGCAATCATTGAATCAGACGCCAGAAACAGCAGGGCGCCCGAAAAAGTAAACCAAAAACTTGCGGAAGAAACCATTCCTTTACGGTTAAGCGCCATCGCAACCATGCCAAGAATTGCCACCGAATAGAAGAGGATGGCTATCCGCAGCACAGGGTCGAGACGGTTGAAAAGCAGAAGGTATAAAACCAGGCCGTATCCCAGCAACCAGAGCATCTGCTCGGGTTTTCGTTTCAGGTAAGAAATTTTTCCGCTCCGGGAGATTTCACGCCAAAACAAGACAATGTAAAAAAGCTGCGCCACCAGAAAGCCAACCAGTCCGGCAATAAAAAAACCAAACTGCAACCCCGAAAACATCAGCAACACATCGCCGATCCATGAAAAAAGGAGCGCCCCGAGCGCCATTTGTCGGATTTTGGGTTCTGCGCCACGGCCCGCCTGCCAAAAATAGGCTGCCAGAGTTGGGATAATCAGCGGTTTCAAAAGATATCCTATCTCCTGAAGACCGAAAAGTTCCCTGGCCATAACTCCAACCGCTACCAGCAAAAAAACGATGAGCCAACTATTCTTTTTCATCCTGCGGAAGTTAAAAGCTTTTCTTCCAAAAACAAAACGACCGGAATGTTTTGAACGGCCGCGAGGTTGGGAAGAGAACATTCTAAAAACAGGCTGTGGTCAGCAGGTAATTCGACACATAATCGTGCACACCGTCTTCCAGCTCCGTAAACGCCTGGTAGTATCCCACTTCGCGCAATTTCTGAATATCTGCTTCGGTAAAATACTGGTAACGGTTACGCAAGTCGTGCGGCGTATCGACAAAATGGATTTCGGGATTTTGGTGCAAGCTGTCGAAAACCGCTTTGGTAAGGTCGAGGTACGAGCGGGCTTTTCCGGTTCCAACATTGTAAATTCCGGAGCAGTTGCGGTTTTGCATGAAAAAAAGCATCACTTCGGCAATGTCGTCCACATAAACGAAGTCGCGTTTTTGCTCGCCATCCTTTACATCGTCGCGGTGCGAACGGAACAGCTGCATCTCCCCGGTTTCGCGGATGGTTTGAAAGGCCTGCATCACCACCGACGCCATCCGTCCTTTGTGGTATTCGTTGGGACCGTAAACATTAAAAAACTTGAGGCCGGCCCAAAAACCGGGCGTTTTCTTCTGCCCCAGCACCCACCGGTCAAAATCGTGCTTCGACCAGGCGTACAGGTTGAGCGGCTTTAACCGGTCAATTTTTTGGTGTGAATCGGAAAATCCCCACTCGCCATTTCCATAAGTAGCTGCCGAAGAGGCGTAAACCAGCGGAATGCCGTAACGTGTACAAACACTCCAGACTTTTTGGGAATACCGAAGATTAAGTTCCTGGTAACTTTCGGGCTCCTGGCCCACGGTGTCGGTGCGCGCTCCCAGGTGAAAAACGATCTCCACCTGGTGGCTGTTTTTTTCGAACCAGGGGATAAAATCCTCCCGGTCAATTAACTGCGCGTATTCTTTGGTTAAGAGGTTACGGTCTTTCGCCGAATCATCGTACCGATCGACCAAAATCAGGTTCCGGAAACCGGAACGATTTAATTTCCCTGTAAAATAACTGCCGATAAAACCAGCGGCTCCTGTAACAACGATCATCCTAAGCAAGGTTGGTTCAGCTAAAGTTCAATTTCTGTTTTTTTGAAACAGATCGTTCCAGCATTAACAACTGCCGATTGAACCTATTATTGTTTATTCAGCCCAGATTTTTATGCTTCGTCAACAAAAAAATCGGCGGGCAGCGCCGGGATTACCTGGCGGGCAGCAGCTTCGGAAAGCAGCCGGGCGACGGCCTCCCGTCCCTCCTGTCCCAGTTGCTGGGTAAAACTATTGACATACAAGCCGATGTGTTTCCAGATCACCTCCTCTTCAAGTTCCTGGGCGTGCTGTTTGATGAATGCCTCGCCCGAAGCGGGATTGGCCAGGGCAAACGCCACACTCCGGCTGATAACCCGGTCAATGGTTTGCTGGAGTTCTGCCGGAACCTGCCGGCTGACGGCTATCCCGCCCAGCGGAATCGGCCTGCCGGTTGTCGATTCCCAGGCTTCGCCCAGGTCAACAATTTTCACCAGCCCTCTCTTTTCGTAGGTGAACCTGTTTTCGTGGATGATCACCCCGGCATCGGCCTCACCGGTCAGCACGGCGTTTTCAATGTCTGAAAAGAGATACTCGGTTTTATGGGTTGCTTCCGGGAAAAAAACACCAAAAAGCAGATTGGCTGTCGTATATTTTCCGGGAATGGCAATTTTCAAACGGCTGATTTTTTCGGGAGCCAGCGGTTCGCGGGCAATCAGCAGTGGCCCGTTGCCGCGCCCCAGCGCACTTCCCGCATTGAGCAGCCGGTAATGGCCGGCAACATAAGCAAAAGCATGAAAACTCAGCTTGGTGATATCGATCTGGTGGCGAAAGGCGCGGCGGTTCAGCTCCTCCACATCGGCCATGACGATCTCAAATTCAAGCCCCTCCGTGTCAATCTTCCCATGCACAAGGGCATCGAAGATAAAGGTGTCGTTGGGGCAGGTCGAAAATCCTAATGTTAACTTCATCATCCTGAAAAATTTCGATAAAAATAGCAATCTCAGCCCACCTGAACATTAACCAGCTGTAAAACCTTTGTTAAACTATCCCGCAGGTTTTCGAGCGCCAGCGGGATGTTCCACTGGGCTTCGCTGCGCGGGGCCACGTAGTTGGAAACGGAACGGATCTGGAGGCAGGAGACTCCCAGCCAGCGGCACACATAAAAGACCGCCGCCCCTTCCATACTTTCAACCTGGGCTGTAAATTTCTGCCGGATCATCTGGATGGACGACTCTTTACCGTGGCTGATGTTGGTTGTTATGCCTTTGACCCGCGGTAAAAAATCGATCAGCTCGGCTGCGTCGGCTTTCAGCAACTGGTTTTCAAACGGAAACTCATCCGGCGCCATAAAGCCGCTGTCGAAAAGGGTAAGAAACTCAGACTCTTTTTCAATGCCCAAATCGGCAAACTCCTCACTCACCACATTGACGACCTGCCCGATTTCCAGCTCGGGCGAAAGGCTCCCGGCAATGCCGGTATTCACCACCAGCGCATAACGGTTTCCGAGCAGGGTCTGCGTCAGGTGAAAAGTTGTAAATGCTGTTCCGATCCCCGAAATCAGCACGTCGAACTCCATATCCCCCAACCGGTAACTTTTCAGGATATCGCTCTGATCGTCGGTCATCACACATTCTTCGGTGAGGAGTTTCATCTCCATCGCTGTTGCCGCTACCAATAAAATCTTCATGTTTAGCTACTTTTAAAAGTTAAGTCCACAAAAAGCACCTGCCTTTTCTTACTGATTTTCTGAAAAAAGGTTAATCTTTGTGACTCTTTTCTCAAAAGTACAAATATGGAAATCTCATTGAACAGTGACGAAAGCAGCTACCGGAAAATTGAAAAATTTGATCCGGAGAAAACTGCCCTGCTGGCCTTTCATTACCAAAAAATCCTGGAACTGCTGGGTGAAAATCCTGAGCGTGAAGGGTTGGAGAAAACTCCGTACCGGGTAGCCAAGGCGATGCAGTTTTTGTTGCAGGGGTACGAAATGGATCCGGTTGAGATCCTGCAATCGGCCATGTTTAAGGAAGATTACCGGCAAATGGTAATTGTGAAAGACATTGAAATATACTCGATGTGCGAGCACCACCTGCTGCCTTTTATCGGAAAAGCGCACGTAGCCTATATTCCCAATGGTTATATCACGGGGCTGAGCAAAATTGCCCGTGTGGTCGATGTCTTTTCACGACGCCTGCAGGTGCAGGAGCGGCTCACGTCCCAAATTAAGGAGTGTATCCAAAATACGCTGAAACCGCTCGGAGTGGCTGTTGTGATTGAAGCACACCACCTGTGCATGCAAATGCGCGGTATCCAGAAACAGCACTCCATCAGCACAACTTCCGATTTTACCGGTGCTTTTGAACGTACCGCCACCCGCGAAGAGTTTATCAAACTGATCAGCGCGAAACTCTCCTGATCTTGTCGCAACAATATTTTCGCCGGTTGGGATTTTCTTCCGGAAAAACGGTATTTTCAGGCAGCAGTTTGTTATCCTGCCCGGTCGGTCCGGTTTGCTGCTGCTGAAAACAAATCGCTTTTGGCCAGTTTGTGCCACCGGAAGCTGGTTTTTATGAACCGACCGTTGACAAACCTGTTATACAAACGACCGAAAACTGATTTGAAAATGTAAACAAATGAAACATGCGATGAGATCATTTCTTTTTGTGGTTGTTGCCGCGTTGATCACGTTTGGCGCAATCGTTTACCAGCGGGCTACCGGCCCAACCTATCCCAAGAAGGTGGAAATAACTATC
>JARKOX010000227.1 GCA_029975525.1 Prolixibacteraceae bacterium
GTTTTTAAAGTAGCCCCAACACATTGACTTTTGCCGCTCTTTTGAGTAACTTTAATAGAGCAACCGAAAAAAAACTGCAGTCATGAAAAAGTACTTCTACCTGGTAGCGACCCCCGAATCTTTGCTGGTTTCACATCTTGCACCGTTTGATTTTGGCAACTACCTGGCTGTGGGGACCAAAAAACAGACCCGCGGGCAGGCGGTTTTTTTTGAAATTGATCCGGCAGCAACCGACAACCTGCCCTGGAGTTATATTGAAAAAAAACTGGTGCCTTATGAAAATGGCGAACCCAAACGGTCGGTTTATCTCTCCATCTACCGTGTGCTGGAAAATATTCCGCTTGTGGCGCTGAAGAATCTCTACCTGGTGACCGACGACGGACGGGTGTTGGAAATTAAAGCAGCCCCCTACGCCGACCTCCACAGTCCGGATATCCGGCTCTATCAGCAGTTTATTCCCTGCACCACCCGGGTTGCCAGCAAATTGCGGCCGCCAGAATTTATCCGGTTTCTCACCGACACCGCCCACCCGGTTTCGGCGCCCAAAGTGTTCTTTGTTGAATTACAGCTCAATGAACTGGCCACCAACCCGTATGCTCCGCTGAACAACCTGCCCTACCCCAATCCGGATCATCTTCGCGACTGCCTGATCAAATTGCAGCAATCTCCCGACCGGGCAACCAAAACTGTCCTGCGCCAAATGAAGGGCGATATCTCGTACCGGACAGTGAAAGATGGGTTTTTTGTAGGCGAAGACGACGATTACAAATTCTTCCCCTTCCCGACCATCGAGCAGTTGGAAGAGGAGTATTTCACCTGGTGGCGTTCGGCGCTGGTCCAGCATTTCTGGCCATAAAAAGCCTGTTCCGGCTGACCGGACAGGATTTTCTCTCCCGGAGAATTTCCAGGAGAACAACTCAGAAAACCTCTTATTTTGAAGAAGAGAAACGGCCTGGCGCCGGAAAATCGTTTTTGGCATTATCGAGAACCAGCACCCAGTCATTTCCCCGGCCTTGCGAAGGCGGGGTAAACGTTTTCACATCTTTGGCCTGAAAGGTGCCAATCTCCTGTGCTTCGCCGTTACGCGGGTTGTACCACCAGGCTTTGGCACGCAGCCAGCCGCAGCGCAGCATATTCACCTCGGCGCTCCATCCCGTGGGAATATAGATGAAGATGTAATTTTTCCCGCGGGTAGCCACCAGGTAATCGGTTTCCGGAACATACCGGTTCGAGAGGATGGCCTGGTAGGGAACCCGTTCGGTAAACGGGCGCGATTCGATCAGTTTCCGGGCATGGATCAGGTCCCAGGCGCCGGGCAAATCGAGATCTTTTTCCCAGGAGTTGCGGGCCAGTCCTACCGGCTCCCGCCCGGGCGCCAGCATTTGCCAAACGGCATGACAGCCGTAAGTGTGCCCGAAACTGCCGGAGAAGAGGTTCCAGTAAAGGGCCTGCCGCACATCGGCATCGTCAAACCAGCCCAGCGTTTCGGGCTTCCATCCCACCGGATGATCTTCATAACGGGGCTCGCCGTCCAGCACCGGACGTTCGGGAATCCGCTCGTAATCGGGAACCAGCAACCGCTTGTAAATGGCATATGAACGCTGTCCGTGACCGGTTTGGACCATATTAAAGTCGAGCCAGCCGGCATGGTGAAACCACTCCGATGAACTGTGTTCGCCCGCTGGATGAAACGTCATCAGGTGGTTGGGATCGGCCGATTTGATTCCCCGGGCCAGCGCATCCCACACCGCAAAATTGTTTCCGCCGCCCAACCGGTCGCCGCCATTGATCCAGATGATATTGGGAAATTTTTTATAGCGTTCGCCAATGAAACGGCCATATTCAAAAGCATTTTTTTCGTTGAAAATCACCGGTCCGACTCCCCACTGTTTATCCACCTTGTCGCCCCAGGTGGGCAGCATTCCGATGAACATTCCCTTTTCGAGGGCTTTGCCAACCACCCAGTCTACATGGGCAAAATATTTTTCATTGGGACGCAGCGGGTCATTGTTGATCAGCGGCCGCTCTCCTTCGGCATTGGGTTTGTTTAAGCCGTCCAGCTCGGCAAGCACCACTGCCTGAATCACTGTAAACCCTTTCTCCCGCCGGTTTTCGAGATATTTTTCGGTTTCGGCCCGGGTGAGACAATGAAAAAGTTCCCAGGCGGTGTCGCCTAAATAAAAAAACGGGGTGCCATCTTCAAACACCAGGAAACGTTTGTTGGGATGAACCACCAGCCGGCCCCGTGAAAAATCGACCGGTTTTCCTTCCCATTTAACTTCCTGGGCACAGGCCAGAAATGTCCACA
Source organism: Prolixibacteraceae bacterium (assembly GCA_029975525.1). Taxonomy (GTDB): domain Bacteria; phylum Bacteroidota; class Bacteroidia; order Bacteroidales; family Prolixibacteraceae; genus UBA1413. The sequence goes on from JARKOX010000227.1 coordinate 2,309, forward strand.
AAAGAGATAAGATGAACAGATTACTCCTTTTCATAAGTGCCAGCTTTAAAAAATTCCTCCGAAAAGTTAACGTTCAGATATTTCAGGTTTTCCGCTTCTTCTTTTTGGCGGCCGGAAAAAGCACATTGTTGAGGATCAGCCGGTAGCCGGGCGAATTGGGATGCAGGCTCAGGTCGGTGGCCGGGTCGCCAACCAGGTGCCGGTAATCTTCCGGATCGTGCCCTCCGTAAAAGGTCCAGAATCCTTTGCCGTTTTCGCCGTGAATATAACGCACTTCGTTGGCGGCTTTATTTTCGCCCATCACCAGTACGTTGGGTTTCACCAGCTCTTTGTTGAAAGCGGTGGTTTGTCCCATAAATCCTTTAATGAGGGTGGTGTGGTTTTGACACAACATGGTGGGAACAGGATCCCATTTGGCCGAAAATTCAAAGAGTGTGAAAAAATCGTTTTCCCGCGCCACTTTGCGGGTGTCGGTGACATCGATATTTGAAAATTCATACTCATAGGGATTCATCACCAGTTCGAAGTTGCGGAAAGCAAAGGTGCGTGAAAAATCGAGTTTTTCGTTGGCCTGTTTGTCGGCCGGATCTCCGTCAAACATCGATTCGCAAATATCAACTCCCTCGGCAGCCATGGCAATATCGTAAGTATCGGTGGCGGCGCACATGGCAAACAGGAAACCTCCGTTAACCACGTATCGCTGAATTTCGCGAGCCACCATCCGTTTCATTTCCGAAACTTTCAGGAAACCAAGTTTTTGCGCCAGCTCCTTGTTGATTTTGGTCTCTTCCTGATACCAGGGCATGTGCTGATAGGTGCGCCAGAATTTCCCGAACTGGCCCGTAAAATCCTCGTGATGCAGATGGAGCCAGTCGTACTCCGAGAGTTTCCCATTCAAAATCTCCTCATCATAAATCACGTCGAATTTGATTTCGGCATAGGTAAGCACCAGGGTTACCGCATCGTCCCAGGGCTGTTTGTTGGGTGGGGAGTAAACGGCAATTTTGGGCGCCTTAAACATACTCACGGCATCCTGATTTACCGACGGCGAGGCAATTTCACTGAGGATAGCCGCAGCCCGGCTGTCGGTCAGCACTTCGAACGACACCCCCCGGACCACACACTCATTCTGCACGTCGGGAGAGTGCTGCATCAAAAAACTACCGCCCCGGTAGTTGAGCAGCCACTTCACCTCCAGCTCCTTTTCGAGCACCCAGTAGGCAATCCCGTAAGATTTGAGGTGGTTTTTCTGTGTTTCGTCCATGGGAATCAACAGCCATGCGGCTTGCAGAGCCCCCGCGATAAAAGTCAAAAACAGAAAAAAAGAAATTTTCTTCAGCATCTTGCTTAATATTTTTTACAACCATAGACAAACCGGAGCGCCTTTGGGTTCATCACCGTCAGAAGGGGGTATCGCGTCCGCTGTCGAACCGGTCGTTGCGCGGGAAGCCGGCATCGGCAAACTCGGCATCCTCATTCATTTTGGAGGAGAAGGTCTGCTCGGTCACGCCCAGATGGTCAAGATGGGTCTCCATGTCGGAGAATTTGGCCAGCTCTTTCCGGAAGGCCAGGTTCACATCGCCGGTTGCGCCGTTACGGTGTTTGGCAATAATAATTTCGGCCACCCCCCGCAGCGAGTTTCCGCTGTCATCTTCGGTGATGCCGTAATATTCGGGACGGTGAATAAAAAGTACAATGTCGGCGTCCTGTTCGATCGCTCCCGATTCACGCAGGTCCGACAGCTGGGGCCGCTTTCCTTCGCGCGACTCTACCGACCGGTTCAACTGCGAAAGGGCAATAACCGGAATGTCGAGCTCTTTGCCAATGGCTTTCAGCGAACGGGAAATGGTACTCACCTCCTGTTCGCGGCTGCCCCGTGTGTCAACGCCGGCAGTCATCAGCTGCAGGTAGTCCACAATGACTGCCTGGATGTTGTGCTGCATCTTCAGCCTGCGGCATTTGGCGCGAAACTCAAAAATGGAGAGTGCCGGGGTATCGTCGATAAACATGGGCGATTTGTCCAGCCGTCCGATTTTACGGTGCAGATGTTCCCACTCCCAGTCTTCCAGTTTTCCGTTTTTGATTTTCTGTGCGCCCAATTCGGTTTCGGAGGCAATCAAGCGGTTTACCAGCTGCAGGCTCGACATTTCGAGCGAGAAGATGGCGACCGGACGCTCGTGTTCCACGGCCATGTTGCGGGCCATCGAGAGTACGAAGGCGGTTTTCCCCATCGACGGACGGGCGGCGATGATGATCAGGTCGGTTTTTTGCCAGCCCGAGGTGATACGGTCGAGCGCAGTAAATCCGGAAGGGACGCCATTCAGGCCGTCTTCGCGGTGACGGGCCTCCTCGATCAGGTCGAGCGCCTCTTTCAGTACCGGACGGATGGGCACGGTCTCTTTTTTAATGTTTCCTTCGGCAACTTTAAAAAGCTGCGACTCTGAAAAGTCGATCAGGTCGTCCACGTCGATGGTGTCGTCGTAAGCGCGCCCCTGAATTTCGGTGGCAACCCGGATCAGTTCGCGCTGGATAAATTTCTGGGCAATGATCCGCGCGTGAAATTCGATATGCGCCGCGGAGGCCACACGCCGGGTGAGCTGGGTGATGTAGGCCGGACCGCCCACCTCCTCGAGCTGGTTGCGGTCTTTCAACTCCTGGGTCACCATCAGCAAGTCGACGGGTTTTTCGTTCATCGACAGATTTTTGATGGCCTCAAATATCTTCTGGTGTTCATCCTTGTAAAAACTGGCCGTATCGATCGTGTCGGCTACGGTCACATAAGCGTCGCGCTCCAGCATAAGGGCTCCCAAAACAGCCTCTTCCACCTCAACTGCCTGGGGGGGCAACTTGCCATACTGGGCATTAATCTGGTCAATGGTTTGTTTGGATACTGAGTTTTTCTTTTCAGCCATTTCGAACTGATTATAAAAAAATGAAAATTTTACAGATACAGGTTAAGATTGATTTCCCGAGAACAGGAGATCTAAATGTAGGCAAAAATGCCCTGAAAAAGGAATTTCAGGCCGGCAGGTTATGAATCTTTTTTAACCCTTCATCAACAATCGCTGTTATTATCTCGCGCAAATTTTTCCCCATCGCCCTGATTTGTTGCGGGATAAAACTGGTGGCGGTCATTCCCGGGGTGGTGTTCACCTCGAGGAACCAAAATTCATCTCCGCGCAGGATGTAATCGATCCGGACAATTCCGGAGCAGCCGCACCAGTCGTAAATTTTAGCGCTGAGCTGCTGGCATTCGCGAAACAGGTTTTCGGGCAGACGTGCCGGTGTGATCTCGTCGGTAGCGCCGGGCGTATATTTGGCTTCGAAGTCGAAAAATTCATTTTTGGGAAGCACCTCGGTCACGGGAAAAACGATCATTTCGCCCTGAATACGGACCAATCCGCAGGTAAATTCGGTTCCCTCCACAAACTCTTCAACCAGCGCTTCGGAGCTCTCTTCCCACGCCAGACGAATGGCTTTTTCCAGGTCAGACGCCTGTTTTACCTTGGTTACGCCAAAACTGGAACCGCCGGCATTGGGCTTCACAAAAAGCGGCAGCCCCAGCTGCCCCACCAGTGCTTCGGCATCAATAGCCGCCCCTTTGTCGATCTTCGCCGAACGGGCCATCCGCACGCCGAAGTTGCGCAGGTAGTTGCTGCAAAACCACTTGTTGAAGGTGAGCGACGAAGCGTGTACGTTGCAGGTCGAATACGGAATGCCGAGCAGGTCGAAATATCCCTGCAAAATGCCGTCTTCGCCGGGAGTGCCGTGAATCGTAATGTAAGCAAAAGCGGGGTTAACCTTGCGCCCGTTGGCTACAAAACTGAAATCCGATTTATCCACATCGGCAACAGGATGACCGTTTTGCAACACTTTCCACTCCTTCCCCCTCATCTGGATAAGCCACGGGGTATATTTTTCCGGGTCGACAGCTTCGAAAACATTGGCGCCGCTTTTAACCGACACCACAAATTCGGACGAATCGCCGCCCGCAATCACAGCAACATCAGGCTTCATAAATTTTCAGTTTATCGAAGTTTAAACATTTTCACGATTGGCAATATAATTCCGCCATTTTTCGATGGCCGCCTTCATATCTTCCGGAAGGGGTGAGTCGAAGAACATCGCTTTTCCGGTCCGGGGATGCAAAAACCCCAGTGTTTTGGCATGAAGCGCCTGGCGGGGCAAAATCTGGAAACAGTTCTGAACAAACTGCCGGTATTTGGTAAAGGTAGTTCCGCGCAAAATCTGGTCGCCGCCATAGGTTGAGTCGTTGAACAGCGGATGGCCGATGTATTTCATGTGAACCCTGATCTGGTGGGTGCGACCGGTTTCCAGCTGGCATTCGACCAGGGAAACATATCCGAGCTCTTCCAAAACACGGTAGTGGGTAACCGCCGGTTTTCCATGCTCCCCGTCGGGGAAAACGGTGAAGATCTGGCGGTCTTTCAGGCTCCGGCCGATATTTCCTTCAACGGTCCCCGATTTGGGATCGGGGGTTCCCCAAACCAGGGCCACATATTTCCGGTGGGTGGTTTTTTCGTAAAACTGCAACGACAGGTAGTTTTTAGCCTCTTCGGTTTTGGCCACCACCAACAATCCCGAAGTATCCTTGTCGATACGGTGTACCAGGCCAGGGCGCGGATCGTCGGTATTGAACAGGGCCAACTGCCCAAAATGCCACAGCAGTGCATTGACCAGCGTTCCGGAGTAGTTTCCGTGCCCGGGGTGCACCACCAGTCCGGGAGGTTTGTTGATAACGATCAAATCGTCGTCTTCGTGAACTATGTCAAGCGGAATGTTTTCAGGGATCAGTTTCAGTTCCCGTTTGGGAAAATCCATCATCACCACCACCACATCGCCGGGTTTCACCTTGTAATTGGCTTTCACGGGTGTGCCGTTCACCTGAATGTAACCGGCATCGGCGGCGGCCTGGATGCGGCTGCGCGAAGCATGGTCGAGGCGGTTGGCCAAAAATTTATCAACCCGCAGCAACGACTGTCCCGGGTCGGCTACCAACCGGTGGTGTTCATACAACCCACCATTCTCATCCTGTTCTTCCAATTCTTCCTGATAATCCTGCATGAATCCGGGTTAAAACACAATTTCTGACTCCGATTCTGTTTCGGTATTTCCCTGAAGCTTCGCCTCGTCAACGGTAACCCACAAATCGACGGAAGTTCCCATGTCGGTTTCGGGAGTGGCAAGCGGATCGGGAGACTGCTGCCAGATACGGGCATTCAGCGAATCTTCTTTGGTAACGACCGACTCGTCAAAAACTACCGCTCCGATATTGAGCATCGCCTCGGAAACAACCACGCGGGCCTCCAAAACCGACAATCCTTTCAGCAGCGGCACCTGCACTTTTCCAACTCCTTCGCCGGAGCCAACCACCAGGTCGATTTTGGTCCCCTTGTTAACTTTTTCCCCCTGAACAATCTCCAGACCGTCCAGCGTAGCTTTCAGCACCAGGTTGTGAAACTCCGACGGCTGGTAGGAGATGTTGCCCGCCTGCAATCCTGCATTTTCGAGCTGGACCAGCGCCTGTCTGAAAGAAATATCCGTCAGTTTCGGAAGGACAACCTGCTCGGGCAACCGGGAGTTGATGGTCAGAAAAATGGTCCGGTTCTTTTTCACCTTGTGGCCGACGCCGGGAAACTGCTTGACCACCCCACCAGCCTGAACTGCCTCCTGGTACGCCGAATCGACGATTTCAAACCGCAGCCGGCTCTTCTTCAAAACCGGTGCAAACTCCTCTTCCGTCATTCCGGTAAGATCGGGTACAGGGTTGGCTTCGCCGTGGCGGGTATATATTTTCAGGGAAAAGAGCGCCACCAGCACAATTGCCAGCGTAATGGCCACTGCCAGGGCAAGTTGCTTAAAAAAAACACGGCTGGTAAAAAAATCTTTCAGGCTCATGCGTCGGTAATTGCGAATCGTTTGTTCAGGGAACAAAAATAGTTGAAATATCGGTGAATCATAATCCAATCCACGGTTTACTTTCACCTTTTTGCAGGCAAAAGGGGCATCCGCAGGCAATTACCAGCCCCTTAACTAAAAAGTTGCCAGGATATTGTAGAGTGTGTCGCGCTCGGCAGGCCGAAAGCCGGCTGTACGGATCATTTCCACCAGTTCGGCGGTTGAGGCGGAAGGATTTTGCTCTTCGGCGCCGGCCATTGAATAGATGCGGGTCGAATCGTCGATCGTCCCGTCGAGGTCATCCACCCCAAAAAAGAGCGACAACTGCGCTACCTGCTTCCCAATCATGGGCCAGTAGGCTTTCAGGTGTGGAATGTTATCGAGGAAAATCCGCGCCACGGCATAATTTTTCAGATCTTCAACCACCGTCGTCTCTTTTCGTGAAGAGTAAAGGTTATTGGCTTTTCTGAATTTCAGGGGAATAAAGGCGTTGAAGCCACCGGTTTGGTCCTGCAGGTGGCGGAGCCGGCTGAGGTGATCCACCCGGTGATGGTAGTTTTCTTTCAGTCCGTACAACATGGTTGCATTGGTCGGGATTCCCATGCGGTGGGCAGTTGCGTGGATTTGCAGCCAGCCGGCTGAATCCGTTTTGTCGGGACAAATTTCGGCGCGTAATGTTTCGTCAAAAATTTCGGCGCCGCCGCCCGGCATCGATTCGAGCCCGGCCTCCTTTAACATGCGCAACCCCTCTTCAACAGTGAGGTTGCCCATTTTACACATCTGGTCGATCTCGACGGCCGTAAACGCCTTGATATGCGCGCCGGGCGCCTTTTCCCGCACCGCACGCAGCAGGTCGGCATAAAACCGCACATCCCGGTCGGGATGAACGCCGCCTACAATATGCACCTCGGTAGCTCCCTTCAACAGGTTTCGCTCCACCATTTCCACCATCTCTTCGATGCTGCACTCCCAGGCGCCTTTCTGGCCCGGATTGCGGCGGTACGAACAGAATTTGCAGTGGTTAATGCAAATATTGGTCGGTTCGATATGAAAATTCTTGTTGAAATAAACGTAATCCCTGCTGTGACGCCGTTTAACACTGCCGGCAAGCAATCCGAGCGCCGAGAGGTTATTACTTTCATACAGCTCAACCGCTTCTTCGGGAGAGATGCGATTACCGGCCAGTACCTTCAATGCGATCTCCTTCAACGGCGCCGGTAATGTCAAACTTTCAAGAATACTCATTTTTTCGGTTTTCAATGGAACACTGCCCAAAATGACGTATGTATAAACACGAAAAGGTAAGGATTTGTTATTCCTTACCTTCCCGGAAACCTAAAACTTCAGCAAAAAATTATCTTTTGTGCCGCGGTTCGTCAGAAACGGTCAATCTTTTTCTTCCTTTTGCACGACGGGATTTCAACACTTTGCGGCCATTGGCAGTTGACATCCGTTCCCGGAAACCGTGCTTGTTTTTTCTTTTTCTGTTCGATGGTTGGAATGTTCTTTTCATCGCGTATCTATTTCAAATATTTATCCTTTGATTTTTTAGGACTGCAAAAATAGACGATTTTTTGTTTCTTCCAAAGGTTTTTTTGAATGAAACAAAAATCCTCCGTGTCATTTTGAAAAAATCAGCTTAAAAGCAAAAAAGAGCATCAATATTCCAAAGATTTTTTTGAGCACCCGGTCGGGAATTTGCATCACAAACCGGGAGCCAAAATAGGCTCCGATAAAAAAGGTGATGGCCAGCACCAACGCAAACTGCCAGTTGATGTACCCGGCTTTGTGGTAATTCCACACTGCCAGAATCCCCACCGGCGGCAGCATAAAAGCCAGGCTGGTGCCTTGCGCCTGGTGCTGCGAAAGGCCCAGGATAAACACCAGCGCCGGGATGATAATGATACCGCCCCCCACTCCCAGCAGGCCGGCCAGCACCCCCGACAGCAACCCGACTGCCACCAGGATCAGTAATTCAGTAATCGACATCGTTTACAAATTTTAGTTACCAGACTTTACCGAAAACTTAAACCCAATTCCGTGCAGATTGACTATCCGGATATCGGGATCGTCGCCAAAATATTTCCGGAGACGGGAGATAAAAACATCGAGGCTGCGGCCTAAAAAATAGTCATTAGATCCCCACACTTTTTCCAGGATCTCATCGCGGCTGAGAACCTTGTTGGCATTGGCGGCAAAAAACCGGATCAGCTCGGCCTCCTTCAGGGTAAGACGGCGCACCTGCTCCCCGCGTTTCAGCGACAGGTCATCTTCTGCAAACAGGTAACTGCCAATGGCAACCGGCATTCCGGCACGGGAGGGCGGTTGTCCCACAAGGTGGTTATTGCTGCGTTTCAGAAAAATCTTCATCTTCAGCAGCAGCTCTTCCAGGCTGAAGGGTTTGGTGATATAATCGTCGCCCCCCAGGGTGAGGCCGACAATTTTGTCTTCGGTCATCGACCGCGCCGTCAAAAAAATAATCGGGATCTGGTCGTTACTTTTCCGGATCTCCCTGGCTACCGAAAAACCATCCAGCCGGGGAAGCATCACATCGAGAATAATAAGGGCATAAGACTGGGCGGCAAAAAGCTCCAAGGCCTGACTGCCATCTTCGGCCACATCAACCACATAGCGGTTTTGTTCCAGGTTATCCTTCACGATAAACCGAAGGGCAGAATCGTCTTCTACCAGTAAAATCCGAACCAACTGATCATTCATGCAAAATCGGGATTATTAAAACAAAGGTACTGCCTCCGTGCCGATTATCGGTGACAAAAATTTTCCAGCCGTGGGCTTTCACAACTTTTCTGACATAATCGAGTCCGAGTCCAAAACCTTTTACATCGTGTACATTTCCGGTAGGGATGCGATAAAAACGGTTAAAAATCTTTTTCCGGTACTCTTTCGGGATGCCGATTCCGTTGTCTTCAATACTCAAATGAACTTTGTGGTGTTCGCGGACGACCGTCAACCGGATATCGGGCCTCTCCCTGCAGTATTTTACCGCATTTTCCAGGATGTTCTGCAAAATATTTCCCAGATGAAACGGGTCGGCCCAAATCAGCAGTTCTTCGTCGGGCAGGCCGAGGGCAACCTCTGCGGTTTGTCCCAGTTCCGACTGTTTAAACCGTCCGACGGTACTTTTCAGAAAACTCCCCAGCGACACCTTCTCCTGCACCAGACTGAATTTGTTCTTTTCGAGCGAAGCCAGTCCGAGCACCTTTTCCACATTTTTATTCAGCCGCGAACACTGCTCGTCGATGATGCGGACATATTCAAACAGCCGGTCGGGAGTTTGGAGGATCTTCCGGTCGCTGAGCACCCGGGCCGACAACCCGATGGAAGAGATCGGCGTTTTGAGTTCGTGGGTCAGGTTATTGATAAAGTTCTTCTGCACTTCGGTTAACTGGCGTTGCCGGATGATCACCCAGAGTGTGTAGCCGAAGAAGATCAGCACAATCAGCAGCAGGCCGGTGAAAAAATACCAGCTTTTGAGCCGCGAATGAAAATAGGGCGAACGGTCAGGAAAAAACACTCCGAAATAGTAAGTGTACTGATCGCTGGTAGTCCCGGGAAACACCACCTTCTTTTCCTGCCGGCAGGTATCGCTGCCGGGACAAAGATGCCCCTGGTAAATCATGCTGTCTTTGCTGCTGTCGTAAATGGCAAATTCAAAATCAGCGTCGATGGAGTGCCGCTTGAACTGCTCAATCAGCTGCGCCCTCAAAACTTTCGGGTCGATCACATCGTTGACGTTTACCAGATAATAATTGTTGGCCACCCGTTTCACCGGCTCAATATTGTCGAACTTCGACGTTTGCCCGGAAGCTTCCAGCAGTTGCCAGGCTACCTCTTTCAGGGCAATCGAGGTACTTTCATGAAACTGCTGTTCGGTCAGATCGAGGGTATCTTTCAAAAAACCGAACTGAATCACAAAAATACCGGTTACCGAAAGAATGGCCAGAACAATGATGTATTTGATTGCATTTCGTTTCATCCGAACTACATTTTCTAAAAAAGCTACCATTTATCGGGACCACATCCTCCTCTTTAACAAATCATTAACAAATAATAGCTCTTGATTAACAAATAATTACAACGACTAACCTAACTTTGTTACAGTTTTTTGAAATTTCAGAAACAACAAATTTATACCATTATGAAGTACTTGTTATCAATTTTTGTAATGTTTTTGGCAGTTTCAACAGCTGTTAACGTACGAGCCCAGGCAAAACCCAAAATTGTTTTCGACAAACAGGAGCACAATTTTGGTTCTTTCAAGGAAAGTGCCGGCGTTCAGACGACAACTTTTGAATTTACCAACAAGGGCAATGTTCCCCTGATCCTGAACAACGTGCAGGCGTCGTGCGGATGTACTACCCCGGCGTGGACGCGGGAACCGGTTGCTCCCGGCAGCAAAGGAAAGATCCAGGTAAGTTACAATCCGGCAAACCGCCCCGGCGCTTTCAGCAAAACCGTCACCGTCATGTCGAATGCCGAAACGCCCACGGTCATCCTGACCATCAGCGGGAAAGTGGAAGAACGGGAAAAAACCCTGGCAGAACTCTATCCGCAAACAATTGGCAGCCTGCGGGCCAAGCAGAGTTACATTTCGTTCGTTACCATCAAACAGAACGATGTTAAAACCGAAACCCTTGAACTGATCAACGACACCGACCAGCCGATTGCCGTGGGTTTCAAACAGGTTCCGTCGCACATCAAAGCACAGGTTGAACCGACCACCATTCCGGCCAAAGGCAAAGGGATCCTCACGGTAACCTACGATGCCAAAGCCGCCGGAACGCTTGGTTTCGCCTCGCATCGCATCTACCTGAGCCTGAACGGCGAAAACAACTACAATAACTCGATCGGCGTAAGCGCCACCATCGAAGAAGATTTCAGCACACTCTCCCCGCAGGAACTCGCCAATGCACCGGTTGCCAGCTTCGACTCCGAATCGGTTGACATGGGCGACCTGAAACAAGGCGCCAAAGGAGAACACACCTTCACGCTGAAAAACAACGGCAAACGTGAACTGATCATCCGGAAGGTAAACTCTTCGTGCGGCTGCACGGCTGTTTCGCCTTCAAAAAATGTGGTTGCCCCCGGCGAAAGTGTCCCGATCAAAGTGGTATTCGACTCTACCGGTAAAAAGGGACGCCAGAGTAAAACGGTCACCGTCATTACCAACGACCCGAAAAATCCGACGGTCACCCTTCGTGTCTCTTCGAACATTACGGTTTAACCCTTTGAAAAGCCTTTCTGAAAAAGGCGGTGGAGGCAAAATTTAGCTCCGCCGCCTTTTTCATTTTCCTATTCGGCAAATCCTCACTATTTTCGCAAATATTTCAGATAAAATGAAATTCGAAGAGAAACATATTGAAAACCAACCTCATTTTAAGGGGTTGAAAGTAAACGAAGGAATTGCCCAGCCAGCCCCGGTAAACGAAGATTCGGTCCGCCGCTTTTTAAAAAAACGCCGAAAAACCTACACTCCGGATGAATATGTAGCCGGCATCCTGCAAGGAAACATCACCCTGCTGAGCCAGGCTGTAACGCTGGTTGAGAGTTCAAAAACCGAACACCAGCAGATCGCCCAGGAGATCATCAAAAAGTGCCTGCCACACAGCGGAAATTCGGTGCGGGTGGGAATCACGGGCGTTCCGGGCGTTGGCAAAAGTACTTTTATTGAAGCGTTGGGAAGCCTCATCGCCCGGGAAGGCGGCAAGCTGGCGGTCTTGGCCATCGACCCCAGCAGCGAGCGCAGCAAGGGAAGCATCCTGGGCGACAAAACGCGCATGGAAGAGTTGTCTGGCGCACCCAATGCCTACATCCGCCCCAGCCCGTCGGCCGGATCGCTTGGCGGAGTCGCCCGTAAAACCCGCGAAACGGTTGTGCTTTGCGAAGCAGCCGGATTCAACACCATCTTCATCGAAACTGTCGGGGTAGGCCAAAGCGAAACCGCCGTTCATTCCATGACCGACTTTTTCCTGTTGCTGATGCTGGCCGGCGCCGGCGACGAACTGCAGGGAATTAAACGCGGCATCATGGAAATGGCCGATGTGGTAGCCATCAACAAGGCCGATGGCAACAACCGCGAAAAAGCCGAGCTGGCACGTATCCAGTATCAAAATGCGCTGCATCTCTTCCCGGCCAAAGAGTCGGGATGGGAACCCACGGCCCTCACCTGCTCGGCCTATGAAAAAAGCGGCATTCGCGAAATCTGGGATACCATCAACCGTTATCGGGAGCAAATCCAACAAAACGGATTTTTTGAAACCAACCGGAACGCCCAGGCGCGTTACTGGATGTTTGAGTCGATCGAGGAACAGTTGCGGAACAGCTTTTACCAGAATCCGGCGATCAAACACAAACTCGCTGAGATGGAAGAGAAGGTACTGAAAGCGGAGATCAGCTCGTTTACCGCCGCCAGTCAGTTACTCAACCTCTATTTCAAACGGTAAGCTGGTTTTGAGGGATTAAAACGGAATGGTTGCAACTTTTGAATCGGATTGAAAAAACCTTTCCGAAACCAAAATGTTTCAATGGGTAGTCAATAATTAACAAAAGAATACAAACATCATGAACTACGATTTATTGGTCATCGGCAGCGGACCAGGCGGATACGTGGCCGCCATCCGGGCTTCTCAACTGGGAATGAAAGTTGGGGTTGTGGAAAAAGAAAACCTCGGCGGAATTTGTCTCAACTGGGGATGTATCCCTACCAAATCGCTGCTGAAAAGCGCTCAGGCTTACGAATACGCGCTGCACGCCGCGGATTACGGTGTTTCAATTACCGGCGAGGTAAAACCCGATTTTGATGCAATGGTAAAACGCAGCCGTGGTGTGGCCGAAGGGATGAGCAAAGGCATTCAGTTTCTTTTCAAGAAAAACAAAATAGATACCCTATCCGGCTTTGGCAAACTGGCCGGAAAAAACAGCGTGGAGGTTACCGATGAAGCAGGCAACAAAACTGTTTTCACCGCGCCGCACATTATCCTGGCAACCGGTGCACGCACCCGCCAGCTGCCCAACCTGCCGCTGGATGGCGTTAAAATTTTCGGTTACCGGAAAGCCATGACACTGCCCAAACAGCCCCAATCGATGGTGGTGGTGGGCTCGGGTGCCATTGGCAGTGAATTTGCCTATTTCTACCAATCGATCGGAACCCGTGTTACGCTGGTTGAATTTCTCCCCAGCGTCGTCCCCAACGAAGACGAGGAAGTTTCCAGACAACTGGAGCGCTCCTTCAAAAAAATGGGCATGAAAGTCCTGACCAGCTCATCGGTGGAAAAAGTAGATATCTCGGGAGAACTTTGCAAAGTGACCATTAAAACCAAAAAAGGGGAAGAGATCGTTGAAGCCGAGGCAGTACTTTCTGCGGTAGGCATCACCCCCAACACCGAAGGGATTGGCCTCGAAGAGGCCGGCGTGCAGCTGGAAAACGGCCGCGTAAAAGTAGATGAGTTCTACCGCACCAATGTGGAAGGCGTCTATGCAATAGGCGACATCATCCCCGGACCAGCGCTGGCACACGTTGCTTCGGCCGAAGGGGTCATCTGTGTTGAAAAAATTGCCGGACTCAACCCCGAACCGGTTAACTACAGCAATATTCCGGGATGCACCTACACCAGTCCGGAAGTTTCGTCGGTAGGACTCACCGAGGCCAAAGCCAAAGAGGCCGGCTACGAAGTAAAAGTTGGGAAATTCCCCTTTTCAGCCAGCGGAAAAGCCAGTGCAGCCGGACAAAAAGAGGGTTTCGTCAAGCTGGTCTTCGACGCCCGCTACGGCGAATTACTGGGCGCTCACATGATTGGCGGAAATGTTACGGAAATGATCGCCGAACTGGTTGTGGCCAAAAAACTGGAGATTACCGGGCACGAGCTGATCAAATCCATTCATCCGCATCCAACCATGAGCGAAGCCATCATGGAAGCGGCCGCTGCAGCTTATGACGAGGTGATCCACATCTGATTTCCGTCCCAAAAGAGTTCAAACAGAATTTACTCGAAAAATTTTATTAAATAATTGAAGGAGGGTAATGCAACAGCAACCCTCCTTTTTTTATAAAAAATCAAAAGGCTGCATTCTATAGACGATTAGGACTATTTGTTTAAAAGTTTCACAACAAGTTGGAAATCAGCGTGATTTTTTTGTAGATATAAAGAAAATTCTACTTTTGCCATAACAAAAAATTAAAAAACAATTATGAAAAAAATTACGCTACTGGCAATCATTGTTAGCACTCTGTCACTAACTGGTTACGCAGGAGGTCTGTTGACCAATGCGAATCAAAGTGCGCAATATGTACGTATGCTCAGCCGCAACGCATCTACCCAGATCGATGCAGTATATTTTAATCCGGCCGGACTGATCAAACTGAATGACGGTTGGCATTTTGCCCTTCACAACCAAAGTATTTTTCAGACCAAAACAGTGGAAAGTTACTTCCCGCTCCTGAATGACGGAAAATATGAAGGCAAAGTGGAAGCGCCGGTATTCCCCTCAGCTTTTGCCGTATACAAAAAGGAAAACTGGGCTTTTTCGCTGGGTTTTGGTCCCAATGGCGGCGGTGGTTCGGCCGATTTTGACCGTGGCCTCCCCTCTTTTGAAATCCCGATTTCGAAGGTTGTTCCGGGATTGGCCGGACTGAGCGCCCTGGGATACAACGTCACCGGTTACAATGCCGACCTCTCTTTCGAAGGAAGCTCAGTCTTCTGGGGAATCCAGGCCGGAGCTACATATAAAGTTTCGGATATGGTGTCTGTTTACGGCGGAGTTCGCTACCTGCCGAGCACCAATGCCTACACCGGATCGATCAAAGACATCTCACTTCAGGTGGGAGGACAAACGCAAAATGCCAAAACTTTCTTAACCGGCGCATCAGCCACCGTTAAAACACTGGCCAACGGAGCCACGGCGGCTGCAAGCAGCCTCCAGCCACTGGTTGTCGGCGGCGCTGGTTCCTACACGCTGGCTCAGGTTCAAGGCCAGGGGTACATCTCCGCGGCTCAAAAAGCTCAGCTGGAAGCCGGCCTCCAGGGACTGGGACTCTCCCCTGCCCAAATAGCCGCTATCACGGTTGAACAAGCACAGGGAGTATTCACCAGCGGCGCCTTTTCGCTCAACACCACTTCGGCCTCCTTGGCTGAAACTGCCACTATGCTTGACAACAAAGAGGTAGACACCAAACAAACCGGCGCCGGCTGGACGCCCATCCTCGGAGCCAACTTCTCTCCCGCCGAAAACCTGAATATCACGGTTAAATATGAATTTGAAACCAAACTGACCCTGACCAACGAAACCAAGGTTGACGACCTGGGGCTTTTCCCCAATAATGAAAAAAGCCAAAGCGACCTGCCGGCTATCCTTACCTTTGGCGCCGGTTACAAACCTTTGGCCTGGCTCGAAACCCAGCTCTCTTACAACCTCTACTTCGACAAGGGGGTTGACTGGGGCAAAAACATACGCGACCTGGCCGTTTGGAAAAACGTGGATCCCACCAAAATCCGCCAACGCGAAATCGACCACAACTACTGGGAGCTGGCGCTGGGCCTGCAGTTCAACCTGAGCGACCGTTTTGCCCTGAGTGTGGGCGGACTTCGGTCGGCAGCCGGTATTGCCGAAAGTTACCAAAGCGATTTCAGCTACAGTAACCCGTCGTACACCGGCGCATTGGGCTTCCAGTGGAAAATCAATGATCAGCTTACATTCGACGCAGGTTTGATGAACTCATTCTACGAAGACAAAGAGGTTTCCTACACCGATCCGGACGTAGGCAACTACAAGGATAAACTCGGGAAAACTACCACCGGCGTTGCCTTTGGTCTTTCCTACAGCATCTTTAAATAGTCAGTAAAACAGCTTGTGAAGGGGCTGTCGGGGTTACCGGCAGCCCCTTTTTATTGTGCGACAGAGCGGAGGCCATTTTTTATCTAACTTGTATTACATCTTGCATTTTCTCTTAATTTTACCTCCGGATCAAAATCAAGAGAATATTTTCATGACATTGAGAAGTAACTGGATAAGAACATTCCTCATCTTACTGATTGCAACTGGCTTTCAAAATATATCAGCTCAAAAGGCCACTCCGAAATATGAATTCCGGGCCGTGTGGGTAGCCACGGTCAACAATATCGACTGGCCCTCCAAACCCGGATTACCAGTTGAAACCCTGAAAAAAGAGGTTACCGACCTGCTCGACATGCACCTGAAGAATGGAATGAATGCCATCATTTTGCAGGTTCGACCGGCGGCCGACGCCTTTTATCCGTCGCCGCTGGAGCCGTGGTCGCGTTATCTGACCGGTTCTCCCGGCAAAGCTCCCGACCCTTTTTGGGATCCGCTGCAGTTTTGGATCGACGAATGCCACAAACGAAACATGGAACTTCACGCCTGGCTGAACCCCTACCGTGTGGCACAAAACAGCCGGGAACCCCTGGCAGCCAACCACATCGCCTTTAAACATCCGGAATGGGTTGTTAACTACGGCGGAAAACTCTATTTCGATCCGGGAATCCCTGAAACACGCCATTTTGTAACGCAGGTGGTGTGCGACCTGGTTCAGCGTTACGACCTGGATGCCATCCACTTCGACGACTATTTTTACCCTTATCCGCTCCGCGAAGATTTCCCGGACAACCGCTCATTTACCCAGTACAACCGCGCCTTTTCGCCCGATCAGAAAGCACACTGGCGCCGCGAAAATGTGGACATCCTCATCAAAATGCTCAACGACTCGATTAAGTCTATCAAACCGTGGGTGAAATTTGGAATCAGCCCGTTTGGTGTGTGGCGCAACAAAAAAGAGGATCCCGAAGGTTCGGACACCAACGCCGGGATAACCAACTACGACCATCTTTATGCCGATATTCTGAAATGGCTCCGCGAAGGATGGATCGATTACGTCACTCCGCAGATTTACTGGGAAACCGGCCACCCCGCTGCCGACTTCGAAACCCTCTGCCACTGGTGGAACCGCTATGCTTACGGAAAAGGTCTTTACATCGGGCACGCCGTTTACAAACTCGAACCATCGGGAAGTTCAGCTGCCTGGCGTCTTCCCGGTCAATTGCCCCGCCAGGTGGAAATCCTCCGGAAATACCCCAACATCAGCGGAAGCGCGTTTTACAGCAGCAAACACTTCAAACGCAATCTGCTCGGATTCCAGGACAGCCTTTCGCAGCGCCTCTACCGCACCACCGCACTCACCCCGCCCATGCCCTGGCTCGACAACCAGCCTCCGGCAACTCCGGTAAAAATTAAAGCTTCCGGAAGAAGGGTCCAGTGGAAACCGGCTGAAACCCATGCCGGCGAGCCGCTCCGTTTTCTGATATACCTGAATGAGGCCGGGAAACCGTTCTCGCCCGACGACCCCCAGTTTATTGTGCAGCATACCCGGCTTCATGCCGTAGAATTTAACCGGAAAAGCGGCAAACGGAAAAAATATGAGATCCGCATTTCGGCCCTTGACCGGCTCAACAACGAAAGTCCACTCAGTGATCCCGTGATTTTAAAACTCTGATTATGAAAAAAATCGATTGCTTTATCCTGTTCACCGACCGGGAAAGCACCCTTCAACAGGTTAGCTACCTCGGATCGCTGGAAATGACGCGCCGGGTAACGGTATTGGTTCCGGAAGAGATGGAACTGGCCGGTGTCAATACGTTCGTCACCGGCTTCCCCGAATCGTCGGAAACGATCCGCGCCATTGCCGACCAGGCCAGCTCGCCCTACACCCTGCTGGTTTTGCGCCCCAACCCGGTGCAGTTTACCCAGTATGCCCCGGAACGTCTGGTGCAGGTTGCCCAAGCAACCGGCGCAACCATGGTGTATGCAGACTACCAGGAGATCAGAAACGGAAAAACCCAGTCAACTCCCGTCATTGACTACCAGGCCGGAAGCCTGCGCGACGATTTTAACTTTGGGCCGGTTCAACTTTTCAGCACTTCGGTGTTGAAACAATTTCCGCCGTCGCAATTCCGTTTTGCCGGATTTTATGCCCTGCGTCTGCTGGCTTCGCGATTGGGGGATCTGGTCCACATTCCTGAATTCCTGACTATCATGTCCGAAACCGATCTGCGTAAATCGGGAGAAAAGCAGTTCGACTATGTTTCGCCGGCCGCCCGCGAACGGCAGATCGAAATGGAGGCCGCCTGCACCGAACACCTCCGTCTCACCGGGGGCTTGCTACACCAGCCCTTCGAAACGGTCAATCTTGAAGAAGGCAATTTCCCGGTCGAAGCCAGTGTTATCATTCCCGTCCGGAACCGCGTCAAAACCATTCGCGACGCAGTGGCTTCGGTACTTCGGCAACAAACCACCTTCACTTTTAACCTGCTGGTGGTCGACAACCATTCCACCGACGGCACGTCGGAAATCCTGTCGGAATATGCAGGCCGGGGAGAGCTGCAACACATCATTCCCAACCGCTCAGATCTCGGAATTGGCGGCTGCTGGAACGAGGCGTTGTTTCATCCGCTCTGCGGACGTTTTGCTGTTCAGCTGGACAGCGACGACCTCTACGCCTCGGAAACCACGCTGCAAACGATTGTCGACAAATTCCGTGAAGAGAACTGTGCCATGGTGATTGGTTCCTACCGGATGACCAATTTTCAGCTGGAAGAGATTCCGCCCGGCATTATTGACCACCGGGAATGGACACCGGAAAACGGGCCCAACAACGCCCTGCGCATCAACGGACTGGGCGCCCCGCGGGCATTCTTCACCCCGGTATTACGCCAGATCAGGATTCCCAACGTCAGTTACGGAGAAGATTATGCGGTGGGGCTCACCCTTTCGCGCCGCTGGAAAATCGGACGGATCTGGGAACCGGTTTACCTCTGCCGCCGCTGGGAAGACAATTCCGACGCCTCGCTCGACATTGTAAAACTCAACGCCCACAACCTTTACAAAGACCGGCTCCGCACCATCGAACTGGCGGCGCGCATCCGGCTTAACAAGGAGAAAAAAAGTAACTAAAAACAACCGTCAGGAGACAAAATATATTTCGGCAACGCCCAATCGTCGCGGGCTGCACAAATTTTAATTTCAGCAAAATGCAACGGATTACGCTCGAAGAACTTCAGAAATTCGGCAAAACTTTTTCATTGTCAAAACAAGCTATTGCACTGGTCAACCAGCAAAAAGCCACCTGGGAACTGGCCGCGGCCAACTACCGGTCGCTGCGGCAGGTGTACACCCGCAGTTTCGATTTCAACCATTTTCGGATCGATTGCCAGTTTAATCCCGGGAGAATCCGTTCCACAGCGGCCAACACTGCTGCCGAAGCGATCCAGACGCGCCCCTGCTTTCTCTGCGCCGAGAACCGTCCGCCGGAACAGGTGGGAATTGAGGCCGAAAAGGAGTGTACCATTCTTTGCAATCCTTTCCCGATTTTCCCTTACCACCTCACCATTGTTTCGGAAGCGCACACCCCGCAGCAACTCACCGGCAGGGTGCCGCTGCTGCTCAAACTTTGCTACGACCTGCAGGAGTTTACCCTTTTCTACAACGGCGCGCGCTGTGGCGCTTCTGCCCCCGACCACTTCCATTTTCAGGCCGGGGTGAAAAATATTTTACCGGTGGAAGAAGAGATCGGTTATCTACTGAAACACCAGTCCGACAGCCTGATTGAACTTCCGGAGATAAAAATCCGGGCCGTGGAAAATTTCCTGCGTCGGGTGCTCTGTTTTGAATCGGCCCAGCCGGAAGCGCTCGTTTTTTGGCTGGAGAAGACTTTGCAGTTATTGCAAAAACCCGGAGAAACCGAAGAACCCATGCTGAACCTGCTTGGCAGCTATGAAAACGGCAGCTGGCGAATCCTGCTTTTCCCCCGTTCGGCCCAGCGCCCGTGGCAGTATTTTGCCGAAGGCGAGGAGAAGCTGCTGGTAAGCCCGGCCACCGTTGAGCTGGGTGGGTTGGTCATCCTTCCGCGGGAAGAAGATTTCAGCCGGATTACGGCCGACGACCTGACCGACATCTTCGGCCAGGTAACATTGCCGTCAGCTGATTTTGACCAGCTGAAACAGGCCCTGCGCGAAACCACAAAAACTTCGGAGAAATAACATTTACGATAACCGGAAAAGCTGACTAACCATGAAAAAAAGATCATTCCGCACGCCCTGGGCCTGGATTCCGACGCTCTATTTTGCCGAAGGGATTCCGTACGTAGTAGCCATGACCGTTTCGGTGATCATGTACAAAAGGCTCGGAATTTCAAATGCCGATATCGCGCTGTACACCAGCTGGCTCTACCTGCCCTGGGTAATCAAGCCGTTGTGGAGCCCGGTGGTTGACAACCTGCGCACCAAACGGTTCTGGATCGTGGCCATGCAGCTGCTGGTAGGCGCCACCCTGGCGGGCGTGGCACTGACCATTCCCGCCTCCGACTTTTTCCGCTATTCGCTGGCCTTTTTGTGGCTGCTGGCCTTCAGTTCGGCCACACACGACATTGCTGCCGACGGCTTTTACATGCTCGGCCTCACCAAACACGACCAGGCCTTTTTTGTGGGAATCCGCAACACCTTTTACCGGCTGGCGATGCTCGCCGGCCAAGGATTGCTGGTGGTGCTGGCCGGCCAACTCGAAAATATCACCGGCGACCTGCACCGCGCCTGGAGCATCACTTTTTTTGTGCTGGCCGCCCTTTTTGCCGCTTTTTTCATCTACCACTGGTTTATTTTGCCCTACCCCGCCGAAGACCAGCACCGGAGCGCCAAAGGACTGACAGAGGTTTTTGAGTCATTTGCACAGACTTTTATCTCCTTTTTTCAGAAAAAAAACCTGCTGGCCGCAATCGCTTTTCTGCTGCTGTTCCGGCTGGCCGAAGCGCAACTGGTAAAACTGGCCTCCCCGTTTCTGCTGGATACGCGCGAAACCGGCGGACTGACGCTTTCTACCAGCGACATCGGATTTATCTACGGAACGGCCGGGATCATCGCACTCACGTTGGGAGGAATCCTCGGCGGAATAGCAGTTTCGGCGGGCGGACTGAAAAAGTGGCTCTGGCCAATGGCGCTTTCGCTGAACCTGCCCGACCTGGTGTATGTCTACCTCTCTTTTGCACAACCCGAAAGCCTGTGGCTGATAACCAGCTCGGTAGTTATTGAGCAGTTTGGATATGGATTTGGATTTACCGCCTACATGCTTTTTATGATCCACTTTTCCGACGGACCGCACAAAACCGCACATTACGCCATCTGCACCGGTTTTATGGCGCTGGGGATGATGCTCCCCGGAATGGTCAGCGGCTGGATACAGGAGATGATCGGCTACCAGTGGTTCTTCCTCTGGGTAATGGCTTGTACCGTGCCGGGATTCCTCCTGCTACCGTTTCTTAAAGTTGACCCGAAGTTCGGGATAAAAGAGTAATTTCAGGATTTAAACCCAAAAGTATAAAACCATCAGAGTTCGGACAACGCCGTGAATCCTGCTGCTTTTTCAGGTACCACACCCGGAAACCACACCGGCCCGGGCAGAAAAGTGCGTTATGATTTAAGGCAGCCCTGCGTTGTTTGCCGGAATGATTTCCAAAAACCGAGATATGAAAACCCAATCTGCTGTTTCTCCCGGAAGAATTGCCTCGATCGATATTTTCAGGGCGCTCACCATGTTGCTGATGATTTTTGTGAATGACCTCTGGTCGCTGAGCAACATCCCCGGCTGGCTCGGGCACACTCCAACCCATTTCGACGGGATGGGGCTGGCCGATGTGGTATTTCCTTCCTTTCTGTTTATTGTAGGACTGTCCATTCCGCATGCCCTCAAAGCGCGGCAACGGAAAGGCGACAGTCGCCGGCGAATCGCCGGGCACATCCTCTCGCGGTCGCTGGCGCTGATTGTGATGGGATTTTTACTGGTCAACCAGGAACATATCAACCGCGAACTCACTCCGCTGAATACCCGGGTCTGGCAAATCCTGCTGATCGCCGGCTTTTTCCTGATCTGGAATGTGTATCCCCGGTCGTTGGGCGGTGGAAAATTTTCGTCCCGGTGGTTACAGGGGGCCGGGATCATCTTACTCATCGTGCTGGCGGCCATCTTCACCGGCGGCGACACTGCAAACCCGGTCTGGCTGAAGCCCTATTGGTGGGGAATCCTGGGACTGATTGGCTGGTCGTATCTGGTATCGGCTTTTGTTTACCTGTTTTCGGAAGGCCGGCTGATCGGAATAGTGGCGGTGTGGCTGCTGTTTAACGTACTGAACTTACTGGAATTTCTCCCGCTGCCGGAGAATTTCCCGGTCATCAAACTACTGATCAGCGCCTCCAATTATGCCCTGGTGATGAGTGGCGTGCTGGCCTCAGCAATCTACGACCGGATAAGTCAGGAAAAAAACCGCCACAGCTGGATCCCCGGATTGTTGTTTACCCTGTCCGTCATATTGGTTGTTTACGGTTTTGCCGTCCGCCCTTTTGGAGGGATCTCCAAAAACCTCGCAACGCCATCGTGGACGGCCATTTGCGCCGGGATCAGCTATGCTGTTTTTGCCCTGCTCATTATCATTGCCGATAATTTCAGGCTGACAAAATGGGCGGTTCTGATTGCACCGGCCGGCCGGAGTACCCTCACCTGTTACCTGATCCCCTACCTGATTTACCCGGTCATTGCGTTGGCCGGATGGCATTTGCCCGCCCTACTGACCACCGGAGTTGTCGGGCTGATCAAATCGCTCCTGTTTGCCCTGCTGGTGGTCCAAATTACGGGCCTACTGGAAAAAATCGGTGTCAAACTCCGGATCTGACAGGGCAAAAAATAGCCGGGGAAACTTTTCAGATCATCTCCCCGGCTACTGTTCGCGACAAAAATCCGGAACTTCTTTTATCCCGGAGCCAGTAACCAAAATGGATAAACCGGCAGGTTCCGCAGGATCCAAAAGAGCAGAATGACGGCCAACAAAATCCACGGGGTACTTTTCTTCCGGAAAAAATCGGGCAGCCGCCAGGCCAGTTTCCGGTTCAAAACCGGACGGGCATAATGGTAAACTACCACTGCCAGCGCGGGATAAAACAGGACATTATTCCGCACAACTCCCATCCAGTCGAAGTGCAGAAAACTGTGAATCGCCCGTTGTGATCCACACCCCGGGCAATAATAACCCGTCAACACAAAAAAAGGACACCGGGGGAACCACGATTCTGTAGCCGGATCGAGGACAAAAAAAAGAACTGCCAGCAACAAAAATATTGTCAGCAGCCCCGCCGAAATATATTTCCCCGAATTAATTGGTAAATATTTCAGACATTACACCGGCAGCTACTCCTAAAGCGACCAGCAAAACCCAGATGAGCATTCCGGCTAAACCAATACCAAAAGAGACCCAGGCCCAGGTTTTTGCACTTTTGCTGGATCGCATGGCGCCTTCGAAGTCGCCGGCCTGCCACTTCGAATTGACCTGTGCGGCAAAAACAATGGATACAATGCCAAAAGGCAGACAGCACAAAATGGTGCTGAGGATGGCCCAAACCAGGTAGTTGGGCGGCGGAACAGGCTGATTGACCTGTGGATTGACTGTCTCGTTCATAAAGTGTGGTTTAAAGTGATTTTAAATCAAATTTACCGGATTCTCCCGGAGAAAAAAATAATTCAAGTGGCGATTTAACCGTAAAGCACCATTTTTAAAGCATAAAACAAGGTGATGATCCGGGTCGGTAAGAATTTAACACGTTCTCCCCCGGATGTCATCCTCAAAACCTGTAACTTGCAGGGCAACCGGCTCCGCCTGCGCGGGTGGAAAACGAGGTTTGCTGTTATCAAAAAAATACCGAAATGGCTATTCCAACTTCAAGAACCAAAGAGAAAGCGCAAATTTTGATTAACCCGGATTTGTGCAACGGCTGTAGCTTGTGTGTGCAGGTTTGCAAAGACTACAGCCTGATCATGCAAAACAACAAAGCCATTGAGGCTGACGATCCGTTTTTCGGCTGCATTGGCTGCGGACACTGCATGGCTGTTTGCCCGACGGGGGCCATCCAAATCCGGGGCCGGGAACTGTCGCCCGACGACCTCTTTGACCTGCCCGGGAAAGAATCGGCCGCTACCTACGCCCAGCTGCTGGCACTGCTGCAACGCCGCCGGAGTATCCGCGAATTTCGCGACAAACCGGTTGAACCCGAACTGATCGAAAAGATCCTCGGAGCCGCTCAAACCGCCCCGATGGGACTGCCTCCCTCCGACGTCAATGTGCTTGTGCTGGAAAACCGGGAACGGGTTCGCGCCTTTTCGCAAGATTTCTGCCACTACCTTGCGGGGCTGAAATGGTTCGTTTCCGGCTGGTTTCTGGCATTGATGCGGCCGTTTTGGGGAAAAACCAACGACGAACTCTTCCGGCAGTTCGTAAAACCGCTATTCCATATTTATACCGGCGAAATGGAGAGGGGGACCGACCTGGTCACCTACGATGCGCCGGCTGCCTTCTACTTTTATGGTTCGCCCTACACCGACCCGGCCGATCCGATTGTGGCGGCAACCTATGCCATGCTGGCTGCCGAAAGCCTCGGGCTGGGCACCTGTATGCTGGGCGCGATTCACCCGCTCATCCAAAGCGGGAAAAAAGCCCGCAAATTCAGGGAAAAACACGGAATCAGATTTGCCAGCCGCGAAGGTGTGTTTGTCATCGTCGGGTATCCGAGGATAAAATTTCAAAAAGGGATTCGCCGTACGTTTGCTTCGGTCACTTTTCAAAACTGAACTCCGAAGGTCTCTTCTGAAAAAACGTTTCTCCGGAATTTGAATAACTACAGAGCCGCTACCTGAAATTCAGCAGCCGCGGAAGTACTGTTTCGCCCTGTAAAATTTTATCGCCGGGATAATAGATGCGGTGCAGAAAAAGCCCTGAGGAAGGCGCAGTAAACGGGGCCGGTTGTTGCGACTTCTCCGTCAGAAACCCTTCGACCGACTGCTCCGAAAAATTACCGCGGCCAACCTCCACCAGCACTCCAACCATCCGGCGAACCATTTTCCACAAAAAATGAGAGCCGGTGATATGTACGGCAATACTTTCCGGCTGGTTGTACACCTCTGCAAAGCGCACCTCCACCCGGGTCGACTCTTTGTCGGGCAGTGGGTCGGTAAAGGAGGCGAAATCGTGCATTCCGGCAAAGAGCGAAGCGGCCTGTTTCATCGCTTCCACATCGAGCGGGTCTTTGATCCACCAGCAGTGCTGTTTTTCGAAAGCGGTCCGCCGCTTCGAGATCAGGTAAACATAGCTGCGGGCCACGGCATCGTAGCGGGCATGAAAATGCGGGAGGGCCTTTTCGACCGAAAGCACGTGGATATCGGGAGGCAGGAGATCGTTGATCCGGTATTGCAGGGTTTGAAGGGGAATATTCACATCAACGCCGAGGTGCGCCACCTGCGCCAACGCATGTACACCGCTGTCGGTGCGTCCGGCGCCGTAAAATTCAATATTCTTCCCTTCAAAAATTTTATCGAAAACAGAAAAAAATTCCCCCTGAACAGTGCGCTGTCCTTTTTGCGCCTGCCACCCGCGATAGCGGGTTCCTTCGTATTCAATGGTCAGTTTAAAACGCGCCACTTTTCAGAAAAAAAAACATTATTCCAAAAAAAGAAGAGATCAGCCGCCAATTTCCGCCACAAAAAAGGGTGCCGCCCCTGCCTGCCACACGCTTACACCATCGGATATTTTTTGAATATGTTTTCCGTTTTGGTCAGAATATCGACATACTGGGCGCGCTGGTAAGTAAACGGGTCTTTCATACTTTTACGCGACAATTTTCCCCTGAAATCGTCCAGGGTCCGGTACTCCTTCCGGTCCATCCAGTTATTGAGGCCGGTCAGGATCTCGCGGATGACCCCCGGCTGGTTTTTGTAAACGGTGCTGACCAGCTGTACCGCATCGGCGCCGGCCAGGATCATCTTAATCACATCCTCTGCCGTATAAATTCCCTGGCTGGAACAGATGCTGCCGTCGAGGTTTCCGTAGAGCAATCCCGTAAAGCGCAGGGGAAGCATGTGGTCATTGGGAGGTGTCAGTTCCCACGGATAAAAATACTTTTCTGCTTCGGGATCGATTTCGGGCTGAAAAAAGCGGTTAAACAGGACATAAGCATCGGCGCCGGCCTCGTCAATTTTTTTGATAAAATTGAGCGGATTGGTATAAAAGGGGCTGATTTTAACACTCACCGGAATGGAAATCGCCTGTTTGATGACCTGCACCACCTGCACCTGCCTCTCCTCAATCGATTCGCCGTCAATTTCAAAATAGCCCGGCACGGCATAAAGGTTGATTTCCAACCCGTCAACACCCGTTTTTTCCAGCTCTTTGGCATACTCAATCCAGGTTTGCTCATAGATGGCATTCAGGCTGGCAAACACCGGAATATTGACACTCTCTTTCAATTTTTTCAGGTGATAGAGATGTTCCCGGATGCCGGAATATTCGAGATTGGGGAAAAGTTTTGCCATTTCGGCGTTTCGCTCCTGGTATTCCGAAAGTTCTTCTTCAAACTGGAGGCTTTCAAGCTGAATCTGCTCTTCGAAAAGGGATTTGTAAACGATCGCCGCAATCCCGGCTTCTTCCAGTTGTTTGACAATGTCTGGCTTGGTAGCCAGATTGCAGGCACCAAGAATGAGCGGGTTTTTCAGCTTGATGCCCATGTAGGTAGTCGATAAGTTTGCCATGTTTAAAGATTTTTGATTTTATTTTCTATTAAAAACTACAATCGCCACACATTGTTCGGAGAAGTTACAAAAAAACCCCGGAAGACGCTTCCGGGGTCAGGCTTATCTATCTGACTAAAATTAGAAAAGGCTGAAAGTAATGGTCAATCCGGCCATCACCACCGAAACCATCGACATCAGTTTGATGAGGATGTTCAAAGCAGGACCGCTGGTATCCTTAAACGGGTCGCCCACGGTATCGCCCACCACGCTGGCTTTGTGGGTGTCGCTGCCCTTGCCGCCGAAGTTTCCTTTTTCGACATGCTTTTTGGCATTGTCCCAGGCTCCTCCTGCATTGTTAAGCATCACAGCCAGGGTAAAGCCGGCGGTAAGTCCTCCGGCCAGCAGGCCAATCACACCGGCCACGCCCATCAACACCCCTACGGTTACCGGAATGATAATAGCCAGAAGCGAAGGCAGTAACATCTCCTTTTGGGCTCCCCGGGTTGAGATCTCCACACATTTGGCGTACTCCGGTTTTCCGGTGCCATCCATAATACCGGGAATTTCGCGGAACTGGCGGCGAACTTCTTCCACCATCGAGCCGGCTGCACGACCAACGGCTTTCATGGAAAGCGCACTGAAAACAAAAGCCATCATAGCGCCCACAAACAAACCACCCAAAAGCAACGGGTTAAATACGGAGAGATTATAATAACTGACAAAATCGGCAATGCTGGCTTCTTTCAGATTGTTCAGGCCGGTTGCCTGCAGGAAAGCTTCCCCTTTGACCGGCACTTTCCCCAGCCACATCCTGACCTCTTCCATATAGGCTGCCAACAGCGCCATGGCTGTCAGAGCTGCCGAACCAATTGCAAACCCTTTTCCGGTAGCAGCGGTGGTGTTCCCCAGCATATCGAGGGCGTCAGTCCGTTCGCGAACTTCTTTGGGAAGATGACACATTTCAGCATTTCCACCGGCGTTGTCGGCAATGGGACCAAAGGCATCCGTGGCCAGCGTAATCCCGAGAGTTGAAAGCATCCCTACCGCTGCAAAACCAATTCCGTAAACCCCATAGGCAAAGTTGCTGAATCCGCCGGCAAAACTGTAAGCGGCAAAAATCCCCAACACAATGGTTACCACCGGTACCCAGGTTGACAGCATACCGGTTGCAATCCCGTCGATGATCGTGGTTGCCGGACCATGCTGAGCCTGGCCTGCAATACCCCGCGTCGGTTTATATTCATCCGAAGTAAAATATTCGGTAGCCTGTCCGATAATTACACCGGCGACCAAACCTGAAACTACGGCTCCGAAAACTCCCCAGGTAATCCAGTTTAAATAGGCAAGAACTGCCAATACCACCAAAATCAGCAAAGAGCTGCCTCCGGTTCCCAGCAGAAGGGCATGAAGCAGGTTTTTCTGGGTAGCCGATTCTTTGGTACGTACCATGTAAATACCGGCAATGGAAAGCAAAATCCCGACAGCAGACACAATCATAGGAGCCAGCACGGCTTTCATCTGTTCGTCGATCGCAACCGAGGCATCAGCCGAAATGATCGGGAGGGTTGCTCCCAGAGCGGCAGTAGCCAGAATTGAACCGCAGTACGACTCATACAGGTCGGCGCCCATTCCGGCGACGTCTCCTACGTTGTCGCCCACGTTATCGGCGATGGTGGCAGGGTTCCGCGGGTCATCTTCGGGAATACCGGCTTCCACTTTCCCAACCAGGTCGGCGCCAACGTCGGCAGCTTTGGTATAAATTCCACCGCCAACACGGGCAAAGAGAGCCTGGGTAGAAGCCCCCATTCCAAAGGTCAGCATGATGGTGGTAATTTGCACCATCTTTTCGTGTGCATCTATTCCGGGTTCAACAAAGGTCAGTCCTAAAAAATTTAATCCAGAGGCCATGTGCTCGGGGGTAAAAATCACCTGATTGAGGAACCAAAACCAGAGGGCAATATCCAGCAGGCCAAAGCCTACGACCACCAGCCCCATCACTGCGCCGCTCCGGAGGGCAATTTTCAGCCCCGTGTTCAATGACTGCGAAGCGCCGTAGGCGGTACGTGCAGAAGCATTGGTGGCTGTTTTCATTCCCAGGTAACCGCAAAGGCCCGAAAAGAACCCTCCGGTAAGGAATGCCACCGGCACAAAGGGATTTTGTACCCCCACATAAGCCAGTACTAACAGTAAAACTACCAAAACCACAAACACCATCGCCACCACCCTGTACTGACGGCTGAGGTAAGCCATCGCGCCTTCGCGGACATACTGTGCGATCTCTTTCATTCGATCAGTCCCTTCCGAACTTTTCATCATCGACCTGAAAAAATGCCAGGCAAACGCCAGCGCCAGGATCGAGGATATCGGAACAATCCAAAAATAAACACTCATAAGTTGGTCTCCTTTTTATGTAACTAATATGTTACGTTAATGAATATGAAAATGAATAATTCTTTCAAGATTATAGTTTAGCTTCCGAATAGAAAAAATTTTCCAATTAACAAAGATAATTGGAAAAACGAAAATCAAAATGTGCGGGGTACGATTTGACAAGAGATTGAAAATTAATTAACACAAAAAAGGAAAGCCACTATCCGACTCTTCATACGACTATATCGATCAATCACTTACAACTTCTACCGGACGACTTTTAACCACTCCTTTATTTTTCCACCAGCCCGTAAAATAGTAAAGCAGGGTAATCACACAGCCCAACCCCCACGAGACGGGAAGGGCCCACCAAACGCCATTGACCCCAAACTTTGCGGCTAACCAAACCGAGAGCGGTACCCGCACCAGCCACAAGGTAAAAAGGGTGGTTAACATGGGGACAAAAGTTGCCCCGGCCCCGCGAAGCAGTCCGTTGTAGGAAAACATCAGGGAAAAAAGAATATAAAACGAGGTTACAATCAGCAGATAGTCCTGCCCGATTTTCACCACCGCCGGATCGGAGGAGAACAACGTCATCAGTCCCTGCCCGAACAGCACAATTAACACGGTGACCAGGATACTGTAGAGGGCCGAAATAACCAGGGTTGAACGGAGCCCCTGCCGCACCCGGTCGGTTCTGAATGCCCCCAGGTTTTGTCCGGTAAAAGTAGCCAGCGCCGACGAAAAGGCGACAGAAGGCATTTTGGCAAACGAATCGATCCGCAGGGCAGCCGTGTAAGCAGCAACCGCATCGGTGCCAAAACCGGCCACAATCCCCATCACCGCCATCATCCCCAGCGAAACAAACGACTGCTGAAAGCCGGTTGGCAGTCCAATCCGGGCGCACGACCGAAAAATCCCGCGGTCAAACCGGATATTTTTAATGGAAACCCTGATAATCGGATGGGTCCGGTTCAGATAAATGACTGCTCCGATAAAAGAGAATCCCTGCGCCAATATGGTTGCCACCGCAACACTGCCCACACCCCATCCGAAAACCCCGACAAACAGCAGGTCGAGAAGGGTGTTCAGCACCGTGGCAATCACCACAAACCATAACGGGGTTTTGGAGTCGCCCAGCCCGCGAAGAACCGAGCTGACGCCGTTAAAGCCAAACAGCAGAAACGTTCCCGACAAATAAATATTCATGTAAACTTTCGACTGCGGAATAATTTCATCAGGCAATCCTATCATCCTGAAGATAAATCCGCTCAGGGCGATGCCAACGAAGGTTACGACGACGGCGGCGGCAAACAAAAAAACGAAAATGGTATCGATGGTTTTACCGACATTCTTCATGTCTTTGGCGCCAAAATACTGCGAAAGCACCGTGGAAGCCCCGCTTCCGATACCAATAACCAGCGAGGTGAGGGTAAAAATCACGGGAAAGGAGGCGCCCACGGCTGCCAATGCCTCTTTCCCCAAAAAATTTCCCACCACAATACTATCTATAATATTGTAGAAGTTCTGAAATACGCTGCCCAGTACCAGCGGGGCAGAAAAACTCAAAATCTGCTTCGTTACATTCCCCGAAGTGAAATCTTTCATTGCAACAAAACTGCTCAATAATTTCGTTTTTTCAAAAACAGCTCTCCACCCGAAACGGCCCGCCCAACCCCTCCGGATGCAACGTCGGCAAGCTATCTGCTTTTTTGCAGGATCCGCTTATTCTGCTATTTTCGTCCAAAAAAAAATTAAACATGAAGAAAAGCGTATTGTTTGTCTGTTTGGGAAATATTTGCCGTTCACCCAGTGCCGAGGCTGTTTTTACGGCGATGGTCAACCAGAAAGGGCTGTCTGCATTTTACGACATCGATTCAGCCGGAACTTCGGGCTGGCATGCCGGCGGTCCTGCCGACCGGCGAATGAGTAAACATGCCAGCCGCCGCGGATATGAACTGACCAGCATCTCCCGGAAATTTGACCCGCAAACCGACTTCGACCGCTTCGAATATATCATCGGGATGGATGATGAAAACATCCGAACCCTCCGCGCCATGGCCCGCAATGCCGAAGACCGTAAGAAAATCCACAAGATGACCGATTTCAGGCAAGAACTCAGCTACAACGAGGTTCCCGACCCCTATTACGGCGGCGAAGAAGGATTTGAGCTGGTCCTGTACCTGCTGGAGGACGCCTGCGCCGGATTACTTGAAAAGACGGAGGCATCCCGCAAACAGTAGCGAGAGGTGTTTCCGGCGTAACAACTGCCGGCAGCCTGTTCAGCTTAACTGATCATTTCGACCGAAAAAGCTACTATCCCTTCTGTTTTTTCCAGGGTATCCGAAAAGAGCTGCATGTCCATAGTTTCGGGCAGCTGAACAATGAAGATGATCCGATCGGTCGATTCGCCGGTATTTTTACTGAAATCGACCGAACTGATCCTGATCCGCATCCCTTTCAACAAATCGGAAAGCAGATTGATGTCGGAGTTTTTCTTCCGCATGGTGACTTCAATCCGTTTGAACACCTTTTCGCGGAACACCTTTTTTTCAAAGACATCCATCACGGTGAGCGCAAACAAAACCACACCGGCGCCAATGGCGCTGATTATGTACATTCCGGCGCCAATGGCCAACCCGATCGCTGCCATGGCCCAAATGGAAGCAGCGGTGGTGAGTCCGCGCACATTTCCGCCAAAACGGAGGATCGCACCGGCTCCCAGAAACCCGATCCCTGAAACAACCTGGGCCGCCAGCCTCGCCGGATCGCCGTTCTGAAAGGTGGTAAAAGTCTGTGGAATGTAGATCGACAGCAACATCACTATGGTTGAGCCGATACTGATGAGGATGTGGGTTCGCAGGCCAGCCGGCTGGCTGTGCGCCTGGCGTTCGACTCCGATAATCAGGCTCACCAAAAAACTCAGCGCCAATCTTAAGGATGCCGTTTCCCACGTGATTTCATTGCTAAAAAAAACGTCGTAAAAACTCATGGCCGACAATCGTTGATTCAGCGTCTAAATTACAAAATATTATGGTCGGCGGCATGCCCGGCAAAATCAGGCACGACGCTTCCGCTCCGGAACTTCCGTCCGGATAACTGACTATTCGAAGTGATAAAGGAAAGTGGCAATGCAGTCGTAGGCCGGCTTTTTATTTCCTTCAATTTCAAGGACAATTTTCACCTGGATTTTGGTAATTCCCCGCAAATTGGCTACGGAAACCAGCGTAACCCTTGCCCGCACACGGCTGTTAACCAGCACCGGCTGATTAAACCGAAGCTGTTCGAGGCCGTAATTGACAACCATTTTCACATTCCGCACATCCACGATGGAAAACCACAGGTAGGTAAGCATCGACAAGGTGAGGTAGCCGTGCGCAATGGTCGATTTGAAAGGCGATTCCACCGCCGCCCGCGCCGGATCGGTGTGAATCCACTGATGATCGATGGTTGCTTCGGCAAACAGGTTGATCTGTTCCTGGGTAATGGTAATATATTCTGAAACCCCGATCTCTTGTCCCACCAGCGCTTCAAAGTCGCCGTAATTGTTGATTATCCGCCTTGTCATATCTCTGAAAATATTAATCTGATAAAATAATTCGGGGCTGAATATACCCCAAAAATTAAAGTTAATGTTGCAATCGGAATGGTTAAAAACCGATCTGCTATCAAAATTACCACACCTTAATGAAAATTCAGACCTGTTTAGTCTAAAAAAACAGAAAGTCGCTGTTTTCGGAAAATCGTTCTGAAATTACCACCTTTGCAACTCGATTACGGA
>JARKOX010000231.1 GCA_029975525.1 Prolixibacteraceae bacterium
GGCGTCAGGCCTGTTACCCGGTGCGAACCGTCGCAAAAAGGCTGGTTGGAACTTCTGCCGCAGGCACACCAGTAATACTCACCCGGTTCAAGAGTCAACAAAACCGGTTTTTTGTCGAAAATTTTAGGTTCTTCCATAATTAATCAATTTACAAGATGCCAAAAGTTACTAAAAATCGGGAATAATAATTGACCTTCGAATGGTATTTTGTTTCCGGATTGATTATTTTTCCCGCAAAAATTACCACTGTGAAAAAAATTCTCTTCCTGCTGATCTTCGCTTCATCCGCGGTCGCAATGACGGCCCGTGACAGCAACCCGCTGAAACTGTACGTGGGTACGTTTACCTCCGAAGGCGCAGAGGGGGTGTACCTCTGCAGCTTTGACACGGTCACTGGCAAACTGGAAAAACGACAGGTTTTTAAAGGATTTGACAACCCTTCGTACCTCCAAAGCAGCGCCGACGGAAAGTACTTATATGTGGTCAACCGGGCGACGGTGCAGGTCGAGCCAACCGGTGGTTTTATTGTCGCTTTCAGGATCAACGACAACGGAAGCCTCTCTTTCCTGAACAAACAGCCTTCGTACGGCGCTGATCCGTGTTACGTGAATGTCTCGACCGACGGAAAATTTGCGGCCATCGCCAATTATGGCGGAGGGACCGTGGCCCTTTATCCGGTTGATGAAAACGGCAAACTGCTTCCCGCCACGTCGGTTGTGCAACACCGCGGAAGTGGTCCGAATACGGCCCGGCAGGGAGCGCCACATGCCCATTCGATCCGCTTTTCGCCATTCAGCAGCCAGCTCTTCAGCGCCGATCTGGGGACCGATCAACTGCTCATCTACGATTTGTCACCGGCAGCCCGGCAAATGACACCGGCCGCGCAGCCATTTGCAGCGCTTCCTCCCGGGTCGGGACCCCGCCATTTCGACTTTTCTGCCGATGGAAAATTTATCTATGTGGTGAATGAACTCAATTCAACCGTTACGATTTACGAAAACCAGAACGGCCGCTTTACCGAATTGCAGTCGGTGGCCACAGTGCCGGCCGATGCCGGTGAGGGTAACTACTGCGCAGATATTCACCTCTCTGCTGACGAGAAATTCCTCTACGTATCAAACCGCGGACACAACTCGATCGCTGTGTTCAGCCGCCATGCCAACGGATTGCTGACGCTGCGCACCAATGTCTCCACGCGGGGCGACTGGCCAAGAAATTTCACAATCGATCCGACCGGAAAGTTTTTGCTTGCTGCCAACCAGCGCAGTGGCAACATTGTCGTTTTCAAGCTGGAAAACGGGATTCCGGTTTTCTCCGGAAACGAGCTTGCTGTTCCAGCGCCGGTTTGCCTGGAATTTCTGAAAGAAGAGTGATGCCGGACGGGTGCGGGCGCCTTCACCCGATCCCCAACAGCAACTCAAACGGATCGGCGCCCATAACCAGAATCTTCTGCGGATTTTCTATCAGCTCTTTCACTTTTACCAGAAAACCAACAGAGTCTTTACCATCGATGATACGGTGGTCGTAGGAAAGCGCCACGTACATCATCGGGCGGATTTCAACCTTGCCGTTAACGGCCACCGGACGGTCGACAATATTGTGCATGCCGAGAATGGCCGACTGTGGCGGGTTGATGATGGGCGTCGAAAGCAACGACCCGAATACCCCACCGTTGGTGATGGTAAAAGTTCCGCCACTCAGCTCTTCAATCGATATTTTTTTGTTGCGGGCTTTTTCGGCCAGCTCCTTAATTTCAAGTTCAATCTGCGGGATAGTTTTGCTTTCTGCATTTCGCACCACCGGAACCATCAGTCCTTTGGGCGTTTGCACGGCAATTCCCACGTCAACATACTGCGGATTAACGATCTCGTCGCCATCCATCTGGCTGTTGACCGCCGGGTGCGATTGAGCAGCAATCGCCACCGCCTTGGTAAAAAACGCCATGAACCCCAGTTTAAACCCGTGTTTTTCAGAAAAAGCCTGCTGGTATTTTTTGCGGATATCCATTATATAACTCATGTCCACCTCGTTAAAAGTGGTAAGCATGGCCGTTTCGTTTTTTACGGCAACCAGCCGTTCGCTGAGGCGACGCCGGAGCACACTCATTTTTTCGCGGTTCAGGTTGCGGGATGGCGCAGCCGGGGCCGGACCGCCTCCCTGCCGGAGCTGCAATACAGATTCCACCTCTCTCTTCCCGATTCGTTTCAATCCGTCGAGCAACTCTTCCACCGACAACTGATGCTCTTTCATCATTTCGCGGGCCACGGCCGTCACTTTCACTGCCGCGGCTTCTTCTTTGGTTTCAGCCGGCGGGGAGTGAAGCGGCTTCACCGGTTTTTCCGGTTCCGCCGGGGGCGTTTCGGCCGGAGGAGCGGCAACCGCAGCCACCGGCACTTCTGCCGAAGTATCGATGGTGCAGGCCAAACTACCCACCGCCACTGTTTTTCCTTCAGCTGCAACAATGCTGATTTTCCCCGATGCTTCGGCCACAAGGGTAAGAGTAGCCTTGTCGCTCTCCACTTCGGCAATCTCCTGTCCTTGCTGTACCAGCGATCCGTCTTCCACCAGCCAGCGGCCGATTTCTACTTCGGTTATTGATTCTCCGGGCGTGGGAATTTTAATTTCAACAATCATATGGAAAGATTTTTACAGGCATTTACTTCACTCTTTTCAAATACGGTATCCAGTAACCTTTGGAGGCGCAACTTGTGCAGTTCCATCAATCCGCCGGCCGGACTGGCGCTTTCGGGACGGGCTGCCAATTTCCAGTTTACAAACGATAATTTCCGCTGGATAAATGGCCAGGCGCCCTGGTTTTCGGGTTCGTCCTGCGCCCACATGACGGTTTTGGCGCCGGCATATTTTTTCAGGATCTCCCGGATCTGCCTCTCGGGAATGGGATACAACTGCTCAATCCTGACAATGGCCACACAGTTCACCTCTTCTTCCGACCGGCGTTTAAGCAAGTCGAAATACAACCGTCCATTGGTGAATACCAGCTTTTTAACCTCCGAAGGTTTCACCAGCAGGTCGTCGATCACCTCACTGAAAGTTCCGTGGGCCATCTCATCGAGGGTTGAAACAACCTGCGGATGGCGGAGCAAACTTTTGGGCGTGAACACCACCAACGGGAGTCGGATGTCCCATTTCACCTGCCGCCGCAACAGATGGAAAAAATTGGCCGGCGTGGTCGGAACCACTATCTGCATATTGTTGTTGGCGGCAAGCGTCAGAAAACGTTCGAGGCGGGCGCTGGAATGTTCAGGCCCCTGACCTTCGTAACCGTGCGGCAGCAGCAGGACCAACCCGTTGAGCAGTCCCCATTTTTCGGCCGCCGACGAAATGTACTGGTCGATGATAACCTGGGCCACATTAGCAAAATCGCCAAACTGCGCCTCCCAAATGGTCAGTCCGTTGGGCTGGGCCAGCGCATAACCGTATTCAAAGCCAAGCACGCCATATTCTGAAAGCAGTGAATTGCGCACCTGAAACGGTGCCTGGTTTTCGGCGATGTGGCTGAGCGGATAGTACCGCTCATCGGTATCTTCAATTACAAACGAAGCGTGACGGTGCGCAAAAGTGCCGCGTTCGCTGTCCTGGCCACTCAGCCGGACGGGATGCCCCTCGCTGACCAGTGTTCCGTAGGCCAGCAATTCGGCCATTGCCCAATCGAGCCGGTTGTCGTGGATCATCATTTTCCGGTCAGCAATGATCCGGTTGACCTTATTGAAAAACTTCAGCTCTTCGGGCAAATAATTGATCTGCGCAGCTATCTCAACCAGTTTTTCTTTGGCCACCGCAGTCGCGGCCTTCGCCTCGTCAAACGATTTATCGGCAAACCGAAAATCCTGGTACTCCTCTACCAAAAATTTGCGGATCTTCAGCTTTTCGATCTTTTCCGACGCCAGGTACTTATTCTCCATAAACTGGTCGAACGCCCTGATTTCGACGCGTGCTTCCTGGTTGGACAGCAGCCCCAGCGCAGTCAGCTTTTCAGAATAGATATCGCGCGGATTGGGATGGCTGGCAATCGTCTTGTAGAGGGTCGGCTGGGTAAACCGCGGCTCGTCGCCCTCGTTGTGTCCATATTTCCGGTAACAAAGAATGTCGATAAAGACGTCGTTCTGAAATTTCTGCCGGAATTCCATGGCCAGCCGGATGGTGTAGATGAGCGCTTCCACATCGTCGCCGTTGACATGAAAAACCGGCGAACGGGTAACCTTGGCAATATCGGTGCAATAAGTGCTCGAGCGGGCTTCGAGATAGTTGGTGGTGAATCCCACCTGGTTGTTAATAACCAGGTGAATTGTCCCGCCGGTTTTGTAGCCTGGCAGCTGCGCCATCTGGATCACTTCGTAAACCACGCCCTGCGCAGCCACGGCGGCATCGCCGTGAATAACGATTGGCGCCACCTTGCTGAAATCGCCGCCATAAACCGAATCGATGCGCGAACGCGACAGTCCCTGCACCAACGCTCCCACCGTTTCGAGATGCGAAGGGTTGGGCATCATCTTCAGTTTGACAGCTTTTCCGGTGTCGGTCATCACTTCGTTTTCGTAGCCGAGGTGATATTTCACATCTCCCAGCGAAATGTCGTCTTCGTACTGGGTTCCGTAAAACTCCTTGAAAATATTTTCATATGGTTTCTGCAGAATATTGGCCAGCACGTTAAGACGGCCACGGTGGGCCATGCCGATCACAAACTCCTCGATGCCCAGCTCGGCGCCCCGTTCGATGACGGCGTCAAGCGACGGAATCAGCGTTTCGGCTCCTTCGAGCGAAAAACGTTTGGCCCCGACAAATTTTTTGTGGATAAAATTCTCGAACCCGACAGCCAGTTTCAGGTGGTAAAAAATATGACGGCGTTTTTCATCCGAAAACGTCATGGCATTGCGCGTGGTTTCCATCTTTTCGCGCAACCAGCTGACCACTTCGGGATGGCGCATGTAAACAAACTCCACCCCGATCGACTGGCAATAGGTCGCTTCCAGGTGTTCAATGATATCTTTCAGCCTGGCCGGACCAATGCCAATATTGTTCCCGGCCTGAAAAACCTTTTCCAGGTCACTCTTTTCCAGTCCGAAATTTTCAATATCGAGGGTGGGGCTGTATTTCCGGCGGCTGCGCACCGGGTTGGTTCGGGTAAACAGGTGTCCGCGTTGACGATAACCGTGAATCAGGTTCAGGATAGCAAACTCTTTTTCGATATCCTCGGTGCCGACAAAGCCGGGTTTATCTGCAAAATGCCTTACCGCCAGGTCAAAACCTGAAAAAAAATGACGCCAGCTCACATCAACCGAATCCGGATCGTTCAGGTAAGAACGGTACAATCCCTCAACCGCAGCAATGTCCTGACTGCCCACAGGTGAAATTTTCTCCATGACGTTTCAGTGTTTAACTTTTGATTTTAAACCAACAAACAACCACCGTATGGGTTTGTTTAGACTTTCAGCTGATTTTACCCAAAAAGCTTTCAGATCGGTCAATCGCAGGATTTCCGGCCTCCGAAAGCCCGTTTTTTATACTGGTCAGCATGGGATTGCACCTTCAGTTCCGCTCGCACAAAACAGTGAGAAAAACGAAAAACACCTCAAACAAAAAGCGAAAAAAGTCGTCCCAAAACGGGTGGTACCTCCGGGCTGACTGGAAACAATATTTCAAAAAAAGAGCGGAAAGAGGACCCAAAAAACAGTTTCTGCCGAAGCTTAACTCCTCAACCGCCTTCCACTCAGTTGCTGGTGATCACCTGTCCTTTTTCGCGGTAAAGATCAATTTTGCCATCCAGCAGCACGGCAATCACCGTTACCTGCGGATCGAGCACTTTTTCGGGCACATCGATATAAACCAGCCCCGGCACCTCACTCCAGTACTGTTTCATTTTAACGTCCCAGTTGAGTTTGGTGCCGTTGCCCACCACCCATATCCGGTTGATCTTGTTTTTAATTCCCTTCAGCGTAATGGGACCGTTGGGTTTCCAGGGCAGGTAGAGGTAAAGGATATCGCCGGATTTGTTGAGCGAAGTGGGGCCATAAAAATGTTCGGCAGGAATACCGGCGCGGGTTCCGTAAATGGCTTCCTGGTGTTTGCTGGTCCAGCGCCCAAGCTCTTTCAGGATGGCAACCTGTTCGTCGGGGATGGTCCCGTCGGCTTTGGGGCCGATATCGAGCAGCAGGTTTCCGCCCATGGCAAGGCAATCGGCAAAAATGCGGATCACCTGGTTAGGAGTTTTGTAATTGTGGTCGTTGCCCTGAAATCCCCAGGAATCGTTCATGGTCATGCACAATTCCCAGTAGCGGTCGGCCGGACGGGTAACCGGCAGTCCCTGTTCGGGGGTGGAATAGTCGCCATAACCGGCAATGCGGCTGTTCAGGATCACTCCCGGGTTGCGGCTGCGCAACATCTGGTTCAGCTCCCGGGCACGCCAGGCCTCTGCCGACTGCTCCCAGTCGCCATCAAACCAAAAGAGATCGGGTTTAAATCTGGCAGAAAGCTCTTCGAGCTGGCAAAAATTGAAGTCCACGAAACGTTGCCAGCGTACCGAATCGTTTTCATATCGTTTTTCGGAACGCGTCATGTTGGGATAATCCGGATGCGACCAGTCGAGGAGCGAAAAGTAAAGCCCGGCTTTAATTCCGTTTTTCCGCAATGCTTTTACCAGCGGATCAACGAGGTCGCGCCCGGCAGGTGTTTTTTCAACCACGTTGAGGCTGTTGCAGCGGGTATTCCATAAGGCAACCCCGTCGTGATGTTTCGAGGTGAGCACGGCGTAGCGGGCGCCACTTTCACGGATCAGTTCGGCCCACTGCTGCGGGTTGTACCGGCTGGCGGTAAAACCTTCCAGCTGCTTCATGTAATCGGCGTAGGAAATATACTGGTTGAAAAACGACCAGCTTTCATCGATGCCGTCCACCGCATAAATTCCCCAGTGGATAAAAATTCCCAGCCGGGCATCTTCGAACCACTGCATTCGTTTCTCTTTTTCCAGAGCTGTTTCCTGTGCCGTCAATATGCCTGTTCCGGTTATCCCAAGCAGAAACAGGGTTAAAATTACGTTCCTGTTCATCGTTACAATTTGTTGATGCTGAAAAATACAAAATGTAACCGATGATTCGTCGGAAAGCAAAAACTTTTAAAAAGTCCCTACACACTGCTGCTGTGGCCATTCACGGGTCAGCACTCTTCGTCGTAGCAGATGAGCGCCTGGCGTTTGCGGCCATCCATCAAAATCTTCAGCGGCTTGGAAAAACGCACATGCCGGATAAACCGGGTTTGGAACAACGGCTCGTGGCGGCGCAACAGTCCGAGGTTCACAAACGAGGTCCCCGACTGGTGGGGAACAGAGAAGTAGCCCACATTCATCGACGTGACGTTGTGAAAGAAGTGAGAGCCCAGCGAAGCTTCGAGCGGAAAATCGTGCAGCCCCATTTCCACAATCACCCGCGCTTTGGAAATGCCGGCCCAGTTCACCGGAATGCCGGTATAATAATCGCGCGATCCCCAGCGGCCCGGCCCAATCAGGATGTAATCGGTTTGCGACTCTTCCATTTTCCGGTTCAGGTCGCTGATTTCACGGGCAATATCGCGTGTGGCCATCTTCGAAAAAGCGTGCGGATCCACATACACCACATCGCAGATATTGTCGATGCGGCCATTGCCCATTCCCCGCTCGGCGTAGAGCAACACATTTTCCTGGTTGCCATTGAGGGGTTCCAGATCAACTTTTTCTTCCGACCGGATCAGCGGCTTGATCTGTAGCAGGTAAAAAGTAGAAAGGTTATCGTCGCCCGGCTCCAGGTCGATGGCATACTCCATCTCAACGGGCGATCCCATTGCTTCGCGCAGCAATTTCAGCAGCACCTGCAGGGTTTTAGCCAACGGAAGATGGTCATATTTCAGAATACTGCTGAAATCAACCACCCGCGGGCCAGGGAAGGTGGTTCCCGGCGACAGGTAGTCATTCTCCATGTGGTATGTCGAAACACAATACTCCAGCGTTCCGTCTGCTTCGGCCTCGCGGATGCGGAGTTTACGGATGGCGGCATTTTCCCCTTCCTGCGGCAGGTCGAAGTCGGTCCGCGTCATATCGATGGCGTAAAACTCTTTCTGGGAATCCCGCAGCTGGTCTTTCAGGGCAGTGGAGTTAATCGCCGGATATTTCGGGCAAAAACGATAGGCCACCTCGCCGCCCACCACATACATCCCCAATCCGAAAGCAGTGATCGAAAAGCCGTCTTCAGGCTTCATGTAAGCGACCGGATAGTAGTTGTAGGACTGGGCCACCCCGGAAATGTGGGGATAAAACTTCCCGTTGTATTCGTGTCCCACCACCTCCTGAATGATGACGGCCATCTTCTCCTCTTCAATCCGGTAGTTCACCGCTTCGAAATAGGCTTGCGCCGATTCGGTAAAAACGCTGGCATAGACCAGCTTGATGGCGGTCATCAACTGCTCAAAACGGACGTTGATATCGGGATGGTTATTGGGAATCAGGTAAGTGGCGTACACGCCCGAAAAGGGCTGCAACAGCGAATCCTCGAACAGTCCCGACGAGCGGATGGCCAACGGTTTGGTCATCACTTCGAGATATTTGTAGAGCTTGCGCCGGAGCGGTTCATCAAACTGTGCCTGCAGAAAAAGGTTTTTGATCTGCTGGTAATCGTTGATGGTGTAAATGCTTTCGTAGAGGTTGTTAAACTCGAGGAAACGGTCGAACTCCAGGGCGCCGATAATTGCGGTGGCCGGGATACGGATGTTAATGCCCGGGATAATCTTGCGGAAATCGATATTCTCAATAAAGTTGCTGATGAAGGCAATTCCTCTCCCCTTTCCGCCCAGCGAGCCTTTGGCCAGCCGCACAATATACCGGTTGGAGTTAACCAGCGCCTGTTCAAATTTAATAACCCGGCCCTGCCGTTTCTTCAGTTTTACCTTCCGGAAAACATCGAGACAGAAGTTGCGCAGCTCTTCCGGACTTTCGAAATCCTCGGTTTTGTAAGGAATCAGCTGCTCGGCCATGTTGATTTCGCCCCGGGCCATCAACCAGGTGCTGAACGAATTGCGCCGGCCATGATATTCGAGGGCCGCTGCAGGAATAGTTTTGAACATCTCCTCAAACTCCTGCAAATTACGGGCTTCCATAATCGGATTTCCGTCCTGGTCTTTAAAAACAAAACTGCCAAACCCCAGCCGCCGGTGCAGAAAATTTAAAATATCGAGCGAAAGACTTTCTGATTTTTTGCTGATGAAATCGGCCCCGATCTGCCGGGCTTTTTCGGCATTGGCAATGTTGTGCGACTGCAACAACAGCGGAACCGGGAATTTCAGCGCCTGGTTGGCGTACTTCAGCAGTTCAATTCCGGCTTCGTCGTCTTCCACGCCGTCGCGTTCAAATTTTACATCCGAAATCACACACAAAATATAATCGCGGTAAGCCTGGATAATTTTTACCGCCTCTTCGTAGGTGCTCGCCAGGATAATCTTGGGGCGGGCCCGGTATTTGGTAATTTTGTGCAGCTCTTCGTTGGCATCGTCTTCCACCAGGTTCTGGGTCTGGGTCATGATGTTGGTGTAAAGCACCGGCAGATAGCGCGAATAGTACTGGATACTGTCTTCCACCAGCAGAATCACCCGCACATTTCCCAACTGGGTGTCGGGAGCCACATTCTTCTGGTCTTCAATATATTTGATCATGGCCAGAAAAACATTGGAATTCCCGTTCCAGACAAAAACACGCTCCAGAAAATCGATCTGCTTGACTTTCTCGTGAAAATAGCCCAGGTCGGCATTGTTGTTGGCCAGCAGCAGAATCGGCAGGTTGGGGCGTTTCTGGTTGATGATCCGGGCAGTTTCCAGCGGCATCACTTTGTCGACACTGGCCATTACAATGGCCAGGTCGAAATCGCGGACATCGAGCATCTGGCTGGCCTCTTCAGTGGTATTGACGCTGGTAAAACGGGGGGCAGCATACAAATTCAGCTGCAGGTATTCGCCAAAGATTTTATCGCTGAACTGTCCTTCGCGGGCAATCGAATAGGAATCGTAAAGGGTTGCCACCAGCAACACCTCTTTTACCTTAACAGGCATCAGTTCCTGAAAAATATCGCGGTCGCTTTTTTTTCGTTTGTATACGGAAGAAAGGGTAATCTGCTCAAGTTCCATCGCTCACTCATTTTAAGGCTGAAAAATAGCGATTTTTTGCCATACATATTCTTCCGGCAGTCAATAACGAAAAGCCCCGCCGAAGGTGGCAGGGCTTTGCGAATCGCTATACTGACTGTCAGAAGTATTCGTTCTTGTTACATTTTCCCGGTTCCCCGGCAGCGCCATTTTTGGCGGTCACCTCCCAGGTATTTCCCGATTGCAGCAACTCGTCCATGCAGCTGATTTTCCGGTTTTTCTGAACCAGGTTGATCTGCTGGGTAAGCTCCTGATCGTAAACCGGAGCCGGCACACGGCGGATCACTCCAAATGCCACGGGGAAATTGGGCAGCTGCATGTTGATCAACGCCAGGTGCAGCGAGGGGTCTTCTTCGGTGGCATCGTGCACCAGGATATCGTCGCGCGTAACGCCGTTTTCCCCTATTGTCACCACCTTCAGTTTCCCTTTTTCAAGCGTCAGCCCTTTGTTATTTTCCTGTCCGAAAAGCATCGGTTCGCCATGTTTCAGGATCAGTTGGCGGTCGGCGCGAAATGCCGGGTCAGAAATTTCATCGTGCACGCCATTGTTGTAAATCATGCAATTCTGAAGCACTTCAACCACCGAGGTTCCCTGGTGGCGGGCGGCTTCAATACAGATCTCCTGTCCCAGTTTCACATTGTTGTCAATCGAACGGGCAAAGAACGTCCCGCGGGCGCCAATCACCAGCTGTCCGGGCACAAACGGGTCTTCAATGGTTCCATACGGAGATGTTTTGGTTTTAAATCCCCGGTCGGAAGTCGGAGAATACTGCCCTTTGGTGAGCCCGTAAATTTTATTATTGAAAAGAACCAGGTTGACATCGATATTGCGGCGCACCAGGTGGATGAAGTGATTTCCGCCGATTGCCATTGCGTCGCCGTCGCCGGTGATTACCCACACGCTCAGATCGGGATTGGCTATTTTCACTCCTGAGGCAACAGCCGTAGCCCGTCCGTGAATGGTATGAAAACCATAGGTGCTCATGTAGTAAGGAAAACGTGACGAGCAGCCGATGCCGGAGATAACGGCAAATTTCTCATGGCTGATCCCCAGTTCGGCCATTGCCCGCTGTACCGAGTTGATAATGGCAAAATCGCCGCAACCCGGGCACCAGCGAATTTCATTTTCGCTTTTAAAATCTTTTGCTGTATGTTTTATTTCAGTCATGATCTATTCCTCCAGAAGTTTTACAACGCTCTCTTTCAACTCTTTCACCGTAAAAGGCAATCCTTTCAGTTTGTTATACTGATGGTACTCAACTCCCGGGACTTTGTCGCGCAGGTAGCTGGCAAACTGCCCCATGTTGAGTTCGCACACGATGATTTTTTTGAATCGGGCAAATACCTCGCGGGTGTTGCGGGGCAGCGGCTTGATATAATTGAAATGGGCCAGGCTTACCTTTTTCCCCTCCTTGCGCAGTTCACGAACGGTGCTGATAAGATGGCCGTAAGTTCCGCCCCAGCCTACGATCAGCACATCGCCTTCTTCGTCGCCACACACGGTCAGGTCGGGGACCATGTCCACCACGCGCTGTACTTTCTCCTCTCTGATTTCAGAATTTTTCTGGTGATTATCCGGATCATGGCTTACACTTCCGGCAATATTTTTTTCCAGTCCGCCCACCCGGTGCTGAAAACCTTCCATTCCGGGGAAGGCCCATTCACGCGCCAGGATGCCACTGTCGCGGGCATACGCTTTAAAGGTAGCCGGATCTTTGGCAAAG
The DNA here is from genome assembly GCA_029975525.1 of Prolixibacteraceae bacterium. Taxonomy (GTDB): domain Bacteria; phylum Bacteroidota; class Bacteroidia; order Bacteroidales; family Prolixibacteraceae; genus UBA1413. Next base: position 11,901 of record JARKOX010000231.1, read on the forward strand.
CGCGGTTTGATGTCGGGAAGTTCAGCCATCGACGGGATTTTCCAGGGTTCGCTACCGTTGCCTAAAAATCCGTCGGTGAGCAGTACAACAGGCACCATCCGTTCCAGGGCGATTTTGGCTGCTTTGTAGGCAAACCAGAAGCAGTCGCTGGGCGTGCTGGCGGCAACCACTACCACCGGGCTTTCGCCGTTGCGGCCGTAAAGGGTCTGCAGCAGATCCGACTGTTCGGTTTTGGTAGGCAGCCCGGTCGACGGCCCGCCACGCTGAACATTAACCACCACCAGCGGAAGTTCAGCCATCACGGCCAATCCCAGCGCTTCCGATTTCAGGGCAAAGCCTGGTCCGGAGGTAGTGGTAATGGCCAGGTCGCCGGCAAACGCCGCACCAATGGCCGAGGTGATCCCGGCAATTTCATCTTCAGCCTGAAAGGATTTGACCCCCAGGTCTTTTCGTTCCGACAGCGCCTGCAAAATTTCGGTGGCGGGAGTAATCGGATAGGATCCGATAAAAAGCTCGAGACCGGCTTTTTCGGCAGCGGCAATAAATCCCCATGCGGTGGCATGGTTCCCGTTGATATTCCGGTAGATGCCCGGTTCAATAGGCGCCGGATTGACAATATACCGCGGCGTCATGTGCTGCATGTTCATCCCGTAGTTGTAACCGGCATTCAAAACCTTCAGGTTCGATTCCACAACGGCCGGTTTCTTCGAAAATTTACTGCGGATAAACTCTTCAATATAATCGAGCGGACGATCAAAGATCCAGCATACCAATCCCAGCGCAAACATGTTTTTGCTGCGTAGGATACTTTTGTTATCCAGTCCCATATCCTTCAGGGCTTCCTGGGTAAGGCTGGTAATCGGGACCGGGATTTTAAAATAGTCTTCCAGTTTGCATTCTGCAAAAGGATCGTCGGTTTTAAAATCGGCCTTTCGCAGGTTTTTTTCATTAAAAGCATCCTGGTCGTAGATAATAGTTCCGCCCGGGTTCATAAATCGGGCGTTGGCTTTTACGGCGGCGGGGTTCATTGCAACCAGCACGTGGGCGTAGTCGCCGGGTGTATTCACATGCTTGTGCCCGAATTGTACCTGAAATCCGGAAACACCACCGACTGTTCCCTGGGGTGCCCTGATTTCAGAAGGATAATCGGGAAAAGTAGAAATGTCGTTCCCCATTAACGCCGTTGTATCGGAGAAAAGGGTCCCGGTAAGTTGCATTCCGTCGCCCGAGTCTCCGGAAAACCGGATGGCGACTTCTTCGAGTTCAATCACTTTAGCATCCTTCATGAAGAAAATGTTTTTACATCGATAATTATACTTTCAATCTGAAATAATATCGATTCCAAAAATATCAAAATATAATCCAAGAATCGAATTTTCAGCATTTCATTCAAAATCAAACAGAACAAAAATAACTAATATTTAACACGGTATAAATGACACCTGTTATTCTTTACATGTTTTCCTATCTTTGCAACCAATTTAAAATCGATACACAACATGGCAGTGATACGACCTTTGAGAGGGAAAAGTCCGGTGATTGGCCGCAACTGTTTTCTTGCCGAAACGGCGGCTATTATCGGCGATGTGGAGATAGGCGACGACTGCAGCATTTGGTACAGTGCGGTAATCCGCGGCGATGTGCACTCCATCCGGATTGGCAACAACACCAACATACAGGACGGGGCGGTTATTCATGCCACCTACCAGAAATCGCCTACCAACATCGGCAACAATGTCATTATTGCGCACGGGGCTATCGTGCACGGCTGCACGCTGCACGACAACGTAATGATCGGGATGAATGCCGTGGTGCTGGACGATGCCGTGGTGGAGAGCAACTCGATCATTGCCGCCGGATCGGTGGTTACCAAAGGGACGCGCGTGGAATCGGGTACTGTTTACGCCGGCATTCCGGCCCGGAAAGTGAAAGAGGTTGGTCCCGAACTGCTGGAAGGGGAAATCCACCGCATCACCCAGGCCTACACCATGTATGCCGAATGGTACCAGGAGCCCGCTGGAAACAGGGATTAAATTCCTGCCGGATTTCAGCAAAAATTTAATCTCTTTTCTCCCCCGGGCGCGGCACGTCTACATCCGTTCCGGAAGTTCGATTCCGAGCATACCCATTCCGTGTTTCAGAATATTGACCACACTCACCGAAAGGGCGAGCCTGAAATTTCGTTGGTCGGCGTTGGTTTCGCCCAAAATGGAGTGGTCGTGGTAAAACTGGTTGTACTCTTTGACCAGCTCGTAGCAATAATTGGCCATAACTGCCGGAGAGTATGCATTACCGGCCTCTTCAACCACTGCCGGAAAGAGTGAGATGGTTTTCAGCAGCTCTTTTTCTTTTGTTTCGAGTTGAAGGGCAGGCGGTATCGCGCCCGAAATTTCGAGTCCGCTTTCGGCGGCTTTACGCAACACCGACTGAATACGGGCATGGGTGTACTGGATAAACGGTCCGGTATTCCCGTTAAAGTCAATCGACTCTTCGGGATTGAACATCATATTTTTGCGGGGATCCACTTTCAGAATAAAATATTTGAGGGCGCCGTGGGCAATCATTTTATACGTGCGGGCTGCCTCCTCTTCCGAAAGCCCCTGTAGTTTTCCCAGCTCCTCTCCCATTTTGCGGGCCACTTCCTCCATCTCCACCATCAGGTCGTCGGCGTCAACCACGGTGCCTTCCCGCGATTTCATTTTGCCCGAGGGAAGTTCAACCATTCCGTATGAGAAGTGGTACAATCCTTTTCCCCATTCGTACCCCAGTTTATCGAGCAGAATGGCCAGAACCTGGAAGTGGTAGTTTTGTTCGTTGCCCACCACATAAACCATTTTGCTGATGGGGTAATCATCGAACCGCATTTTGGCGGTCCCGATATCCTGGGTCATATAAACCGAGGTTCCGTCACTGCGGAGCAGTACTTTCTGATCGAGCCCTTCGGCTGTGAGGTCGGCCCAAACCGAACCGTCTTCGCGCCGGTAAAAAATGCCCGCTTCCAATCCGCGCAACACCTCCTCTTTTCCCAGAAGATAGGTTTCCGACTCGTAATAAATTTTGTCGAAATCCACGCCCAGCTCTTTGTAGGTTTGGTCGAAACCCTCATAAACCCAGCCGTTCATCATCTTCCAGAGGCCGACGGTCTCTTCGTCGTGCGCTTCCCATTTGCGCAGCAGCTCGCGTGCTGCCAGGATGGAGGGCGCCTGGTTTTCGGCCTCTTCCGGAGTCATCCCCTGCGCAACCAGTCCGGCAATTTCCTTTTTATATTGCTGATCGAACATGACATAAAAGTCGCCAACCAGGTGATCGCCTTTAATACCGGTACTTTGGGGCGTTTTACCTTCTCCCCACTGCTGCCAGGCATACATCGATTTGCAGATATGAATTCCGCGATCGTTGACAATGTTGGTTTTCACCACCTTCTTACCGTTGGCTTCCAGAATCCGGCACAACGAATAGCCCAGCAGGTTGTTGCGGATGTGCCCGAGGTGCAGCGGCTTGTTTGTGTTGGGCGACGAGTACTCCACCATCACCAGCTCCGAGGCGTCGGTGACCGGCTTCAGTCCGTAATTTTCATTCCGGAAGGCTTCCTGCAACAAGGCAATCCAGTAGCTGGTGCCAATCGTGAGGTTCAAAAAGCCTTTTACCACATTGAATTTTTCCACTTCCGGAACCTGTTCCACCAGGTAATTGCCGAGTTGGACCGCGGTTTCTTCAGGCGATTTTTTGGAAAAGCGCACAAACGGAAAAACCACCAGGGTGAGATCGCCTTCAAACTCTTTTCGGGTTTGCTGCAATTGCAACTGGGTTATTTCGGGTTTGTAGCCGAACAGCAGTTCGGCGCCGGCGCTGATCTTCTCCTGGAGCAGACTTTCAATGTTCATGGTAATTTTTTTTGGATGGGCAAAGATAACACTTTTCAGGATAGCCCATAAAAAAAGCCTTTCGCGAACGAAAGGCTTCTGTAAGATGAGATTTAGGATTTATTTGCGCTACGTTAAACGAAGGTAGCGTTTTTCAGATAGTTATAACTCATTTCAACACTTTCCAGCGGATCGAGGTCTTTGAAACGGTCTTGCTCAACAAAGAACATTTTCATACCGGCGATCTCTTTTACGGCAAAGATGCTGGCAAAGTCGATCCGTCCGCTTCCCACCGGGGCAAAGAACATGTCGTCGGTTTTCACCATATCTTTTACGTGGTAAATCTCAAAACGTCCTGGATATTTTTTGATATATTCCACCGGATCGTAACCGGCGCGGGTAACCCAGTAGAGGTCGATTTCATAGGTTACCAGTTCGGGATCGGTGTTCTGGAGCAGCACATCCATGCCGATCTGTCCGTCCATCGGTTCGAACTCGAAAGCGTGGTTATGATAGCCAAAACGGATGCCGTACTTTTTGCCCACTTCGCCCATTTTATTGAACTTTTCGGCAGTGACTTTATATCCGTCAATATTTTCCCGCTGGTTGTCGGGCAGATAAGGATAGATGACATATTTACAGCCGGCTTCGGCGGCATCGGCAAATACTTTTTCGGCCGAATCGGGTTCAAAAACCGTGTGGCTGCTGTGCAGGGGCATTCCCAAACCGATCAGTTTATTGGCAAAATCTTTCGGTTTCATTCCGTAGAAAGTACCGTCGCCGGCGTTGTAGCCGGCAGCCTCCATGGAGTTGTAGCCAATTTCAGCCAGGCGGTTGAGTGTTCCGTCCAGGTCTTGCTGGATTTTGTCACGAACCGTGTAAAGTTGCAGGCCGATCACTTTTTCCTTACTGCAGGAAAACATCGGAATTACCAGCGAACCAGCAGCAAAAGCAGCTGTGGTTTTCAGAAAATTTCGGCGATTGGTCATATTCGTTTCTTTTAAATTATTGTAAAACGTGGTTAATGTCCCAAAATTAAAATAATTACTCTCGAATCAAACTATGATTTGCTCTTTTTCTTCGTCCCAGAACACCTGTTTGTGGTGTTTGTACGACAGCGTTCCCATGTGGGCAGTCATCGCCTCTTCAAATCCCTGGTCGATGTTGCAGCTCGGGGTGTTGCCCGATCGGATACAATCGATCCATTCTTTCATGTGCAGGTGGGTGGTGTCGACCCGTTTGCCGCCGCGGTAGGTGTACAGCAGGCCTCTTCCGGCAAAATAGCGTTCGGTGGCCGAAGTCACCGTATCGGCGCCTTTTCCGGGGATGTAGCTGTAAATCGGTTCATCGGGTTTGATGATTCCCTGTTTGATCTTTTCGGCATAGCGTGTCGAGCGGGGATCGGCATAAATGGTAAGCGTGTTCCCCATTTCCATGTAGGCATCGTGTCCCATCACCCGTTTTCCGCGGCTCATCTGGCTCGAAAGGGTGGCCGAATAGAGCAGCGAAAGATCGCGTTTGGGGAATTCAAAGACGGTGGTGAGCACATCGGGGACGGTGCGGCCGTCTTTAAAGAAATAGACTCCGCCGGTAGACATGGCCGAATGGGGAATTCCCAGCTTCAGGATCTGGTTGATCGCGTCGTATTCGTGGGTCAGCAGGTCGCCCGAGAGGCCGGTGCTGTAATCCCACCAGCAACGCCAGCGGAAGAAGCGTTCGAGGTTGAAGTCGTGCCACGGCGCTGGTCCGATAAACTGCTCCCAGTCGATGGTTTCGGGCGAAGCATCCTTGTGGATCGGGTAAACCCAAGCTCCGTTCGGGTCGTTGCGGTTGGTGGTCACTTCAATGAGGTTGATCGGTCCCAGCACCCCTTTTTCCACAGCTTCCTGCGCTTTCAGGTAAGCATCGGTCTGGCGGCCCTGATGCCCCAGCTGAAACACCACCTCCGACTCCTTAACGGCCTGGCGCACGGTGTAGGTCTCTTCTACCGTCCAGGTCATCGGTTTTTCGCAATAAATATGTTTTCCCTGGCGAGCGGCTTCAATAATCATCGGGCCGTGCCAGTGGTCGGGCGAGGCAATCACCACGGCATCCACCTCGGGCGATGCGATCAGCTCTTTGTAGTTCAGGTAGCGTTTAACCGGTTCACCCATTTTTCCGCCGGTTCCTTCCCGGTTAATATTGGCCGCCATCTCCTGGGCCATCGTACCGTAAGTGTCAAAAATATCACACACGGCGGTAATCCGCACATTGAGGTCGTCCTGAGCCTTAAAATCGGCATAACGAAGGTCGTTTTTATTCTTTTCGGCAGCCTCTATCCAACTGTCAACCATTGTCGGGTGGGCAAACCCCAATGCCTTGGCCAGCTGTTTCCCGCGAATGCCGTAACCAATCAGTCCGATCCGGATCTCTTTTCCTTCCGATTTTGCCGGCGTTGCCGGCTCTTCGCGCGACATGCCCAGTTCATCGGCAATCGTGGTTTTGAGGAAACGCTCGTAGTTCTTCTTTTTGTAAACGCCGTAGGCCACAGCCCCCAGCACCGGCACTGTTGCCAACCCTTTCAGCGCGTCGCGGCGGTTAATCTTCGAACCGCTGCCGGCAGGTATATTTTTATTTTTATCTTCCATTTTCCAGGGATTAAAAATTATTTTCTGAAAATAAACCGATCGAGGCCTATCGTTTTTCCGGTCGGAAACAGCGACAAAGCGCCCAGGGCAATAAACTCGATCATCACCTTGTCGACAATAAAATAATTGCCTTCAGCCGGGAGGGCGTAATTCAACCCGACGAACGGCGGATGCGACAGGTAATAAAAAGCCAGCAGCAACATTCCCGACCAGGCGGCCAGGCGGGTAAACAACCCCAATACCAGTCCCAGACCAATAAAAACCAATCCCCACTGGTTCATAAAATTGACAGCTGAAAGTACTCCCGGACTGGCAGCCATCGCCTGAAAAACGGGAGCAAACCATCCTTTTGAATCGAGCAGATAACCAACGGCCGACCATCCCGGGTTAACTACTTTTATCAACCCTTCGTACAAAAAATGCCAGCCGATCGCCACCCGTAACACAACCAGCCAGGTAGTTTGACAAGTCGTGTAATTACATGATTTGACAGTCATTAGCGTTTAAATTTGATTAATAATTTTTTAGTCAAAGCTTATTTGAGCTCTCAGAATGCCCTAAAGATAATATTTTGACCCGCCGCATAAATGTTTTTTTTGGGCCAAAAAGGCTTATTTATTGTATTTTTTACAATAGATTAAAACTGCAGACAAAAGGGATGGTCCGATTTCGGGGGATTCCGGCACAATTTGCACCAACAAAAAAAGGCCTTGAACGAGCAAGGCCTTTTACATTTCTTTCAAAAAAGATTATCCCAGGAAGCTGAGCAGGATACCGGCAGCTACAGCACTGCCAATCACACCGGCCACGTTGGGTCCCATGGCATGCATCAGCAGGTGGTTGGTTTTGTCGTAGCTTAACCCGACTACCTGCGAAACACGCGCGCTGTGCGGTACAGCCGAAACACCGGCATTACCGATCAGCGGATTGATCTTGTTTCCATCTTTCAGGAAGAGGTTGAATATCTTCACAAACATTACCCCGCCAAAGGTGGCAATGGCAAATGAAAGCGCTCCGAGCACGAAGATACCGATCGATTTGACGGTCAGGAAGGTGGTGGCTTGCGTAGAAGCACCAACGGTCAACCCGATCAGAATGGTCACGATATCGATCATTGCGCCCTGGGCCGTGTCGGCCAACCGTTTGGTTACACCACTCTCCTTCAGCAGGTTTCCGAGGAAAAGCATTCCCAGCAGGGGCAAACCACTCGGCACAATTGAGGTGGTCAAAATCATGCCGGCAATTGCAAAGATGATCTTCTCCTTTTTAGAAACGGCACGCGAAGGTTTCATGCGAATGACCCGTTCTTTTTTGGTGGTGAGCAGGCGCATGATCGGCGGCTGGATAACCGGCACCAACGCCATGTAGGAGTAAGCCGAAATCGCAATCGCGCCAATCAGGTCGGGAGCCAGTTTCGAAGAGAGGAAGATGGCTGTCGGGCCGTCGGCACCGCCAATGATTCCGATTGCTCCGGCTTCATTGGGTGAAAAACCCAACGCCAGCGCAATGGCATAAGCGCCAAAAATCCCCAGCTGGGCTGCCGCACCAACCACAATCAGTTTCGGGTTGGAGATCAGGGCCGAAAAGTCGGTCATGGCTCCGATCCCGAGAAAAATCAAGGGCGGATAAATACCGTACCGGACGCCAAAATAGAGGTAGTTCAACACACTGCCGTGTTCATAAATCCCGATTTCATAGCCGGGTTGAAATGCAATATTTCCAATCAGAATACCAAAACCGATCGGGACCAGCAGCATCGGTTCAAATCCTTTCGCAATTGCCAGGTAAATAAATATCAATCCGACACAGATCATGATCAGGTGTCCCATGGTATAATTGGCAAAAGCAGTGTAAGAAAGGAACTGACTGACATGGTCAATCACAAAACTAAAAAAGCTTGACTCTCCCATAATCAGTCTCCTATTACGATTAGCACGTCGCCTTCCATTACCGAATCACCTTTTCTCTTGTTTATGGAAATTACCCGACCGGCTTTGTCGGCTTCGATGTTGTTCTCCATCTTCATGGCTTCCAGTACCAGGATCTTCTGTCCCATTTTCACCACATCACCTTCGCGAACAACCACTTCCAGAATCGTTCCCGGCAGCGGCGACTTAATGGTGCCGGCACCTTTGGGACTTTCGGGACTGCTGGTTTTGGCTACCGAAGGATGTACGTCGGTAGAGGGAACTGCTACCTGCCGCACCAGTTTCGGTGTTTTGACAGGTTTGATCTCTTTGTTGACCTCAACGTAATATTTGCTTCCGTTGATTTCGATTTCGGCAACATTGTCCTCCACATTCAGGACTTCCGTTTCGTAGCTGTTGCCATTTATTGTAAACTTAAACCGTTTCATAATCAATTAATTGGGAAATTTTCTCAAACCGTAAATTTTTGAACTCCAAGGAGAATAGGTGCGTGAAACCCTGTTGATGGTGAGCACCGTATTTTCCGCATCATGCAACTCCGTGGCGTAGAGGTACAGCGTCATAGCAATGGCGGCATTCAATTCGCCGGTAAGCTCCAGCTCACTTGCCTCTTCTTCACCGACAACGGCCTGGACGCCCGCCCTGGCTTTGGCAGCCGCCCGCGCTTCCAGCTGTTTTTTAATATCGATGCTCATCACTTTACCCATGTATTTAAAGAACACAGACAAGAGAGCCAGCGCAAGAAAGACCACTGTCATGGCAATAGCTGCCATCCCGAGGCCGGTTGGGTCCATTCGGGCAAATTCGTCCCCTGCCAGCACTTTCACCGAAGTGTCGTTGTCGGCATTGGGCGTCGATTTGTCAAGATTTCCCCACTCGGCGCCACCGTCAACCAATCGTCCGTAGGTAACATCACGGATTACCGAATGCGGAATGGTGACCGAATCGACGAGGGTGCGGCCGTTGGCGTCAAAAAGAGCAATGGTTTTACCTGCTTCCAGGGTAAAATTGAGATGCAAAATTCCCCGTGTCGGTTTGTCATCAGCCCAAAAAACGATATAACTCCGCGGAGGAATCTGGGTGATGGGCTGCCCTTTGAAAATGGGGTATTTCATCGGCTGAGAAAGATCGTCGGTTAAATAGAGACCGCCGATGTCAACCGTGTTGTAAGCACTGTTGAATATTTCAATCCAGGGACTGTGTACTCCGAAATCGTCCACGTAGTTGGAGTCGTTGTAAACCAGCACTTCGTTGATCCGCAGATCCAACGCGCTTTGTCCGTACAACTGACCAACTCCCAGGCCGATCAGGGAAATTACCACAGCCAAAAATTTGTTTCGTATCAATCGCATATCTACCGGTTTTTACAATGGAATATTGGAATGTTTCTTGGGCGGATTGGTAGCCTTCTTCGTAGCAAGCGATTGCAGGGCACGGATGATCCGGAAACGGGTGTTGCGCGGTTCGATCACATCATCGATGTATCCGTAACGGGCTGCGTTGTATGGATTGGCAAATTCGTTTTTGTATTCCTCTTCGGCGTTTGCAATGAAGGCTTCGCGTTCGGCTTCGTTCTCAATCTTAGAAATTTCCTTGCTTTTCAACACTTCAATGGCACCTTTGGGGCCCATCACGGCAATTTCGGCAGTCGGCCAGGCATAGTTAATGTCGCCGCGCAGATGTTTCGAACTCATCACGCAATAAGCGCCGCCATAAGCTTTACGCAGGATAACGGTAATCTTCGGTACAGTCGCTTCGCCGTAAGCATACAGCAATTTGGCGCCGTGGATGATGATTCCGCCATATTCCTGGGTAGTGCCGGGCAGGAAGCCGGGAACATCTTCGAGCGTCACCAGCGGGATGTTGAAAGCATCGCAGAAACGGACAAAACGGGCCGCTTTACGCGAAGCGTTGATGTCGAGCACACCGGCCAGATAAGCAGGCTGGTTGGCCACAATACCAACCGACATCCCATTGAAACGGGCAAAACCGACGACCACGTTCGGGGCAAAGTTGCGGTGAACTTCCATAAACTCACCGTTATCAACCACGGCGTGGATAACATCTTTCACGTCGTAGGGTTTGTTCGGATTGTCGGGAATGATGGAATTCAGCGAATCCTCCAGTCTGTCGATGGGGTCGTCGCACGGAACAAACGGCGGTTCTTCGAGGTTGTTCTGCGGCAGGTAGGAAAGCAACTTGCGGATCAGCAGGATACCTTCCTGTTCATCCTCGGCCACAAAATGGGTAACCCCCGATTTGGAGCCGTGTACGGTGGCGCCTCCCAGCTGTTCTTCGTCGACCACTTCGCCGGTAACGGTTTTCACCACTTTGGGTCCGGTCAGGAACATGTAGGAAGTTGCTTTGCTCATGACGATGAAGTCGGTGAGGGCAGGCGAATAGACCGCCCCGCCGGCACAAGGTCCGAAAATGGCTGAAATCTGCGGAATTACTCCCGAAGCCAGAATGTTGCGCTGGAAAATTTCGGTGTAGCCGGCCAGCGAAGTTACCCCTTCCTGGATACGGGCGCCCCCCGAGTCGTTAACGCCGATGACCGGGGCGCCGACTTTCATGGCCATGTCCATCACTTTACAAATCTTCTGTGCGAATGTTTCAGACAGCGATCCGCCAAAAACGGTAAAATCCTGTGCAAAAACATACACCAGCCGACCATCGATGGTTCCGTAGCCGGTTACCACGCCGTCGCCCAGGAATTTGCTCTTTTCCAGGCCAAAATTGGTGCAACGGTGGGTTACAAACATGTCAAACTCCTCGAAGCTTCCTTCGTCGAGCAGTAAGTCAATCCGCTCGCGGGCAGTTAATTTGCCCTTTTTGTGTTGTGTTTCGATTCTTTTCACGCCGCCGCCCAATTTGGCTTCAGCGCGCAGATCGATCAATTTTCTAACTTTATCCTGATTGCTCATATTTTTGGGCTATAATGGTTATAGAAATTATTTTTCGCCGCAAAATTCGGTTAACACTCCGAAAGTTGACTTGGGATGTAAAAACCCGATATTCAACCCTTCGGCACCTTTCCGGGGGCTTTTGTCAATCAGGACAACACCATTCTGTTCGGCTCCGGCCAGCGCATCGGCAACATTGTCAACAGCGAAGGCCAGGTGATGGATTCCCTGCCCTTTTTTGGCAATAAATTTTCCGATGGGTCCTTCCGGATCGGTCGATTCGAGCAACTCAATTTTGGTTTGCCCCACTTTGAAAAACGCCGTTTTCACTTTCTGATCGGCAACTTCCTCGATGGCATAGCAGGAAAGGCCCAGTACTTTTTCATAGTACTGGATGGCTTCTTCAAGATTTTCAACTGCTATTCCGATGTGTTCAATATGTGAAATACTCATTGCAGTAAATTTTATTGGTTATAGAAATTTGATTTTTCGGTTATAAATGGATTTTAGCCTCATTCATAAAAGCAATAAAGGCAGACATTTCGGTCTGCCTTTTTGAGCTGATATCTTATTTTTCATCCCAGACAAAGTGGTAGTGCGGCCCAAACCTCTCGAAGGCGGCTTTGTCCAACTCTTCCTGAGCACTCGGGTGAGCGATCGAGATGATCAGTTTGGCACGATCCTGCAGGGTTCTTCCGTACAGATTGACGGCGCCAAATTCGGTTACTAACCAGTGAATGTTGGCACGGGTACTGACCACGCCGGCACCGGGAGTAAGAATCGGGGCAATTTTACTGATCCCTTTATCGGTGATAGAAGGCATGGCGATGATGGGTTTTCCGCCTTTGCTGAGCGAAGCGCCACGCAGGAAATCGATCTGTCCGCCTACGCCGGAATAGAATTTGGTTCCCAGTGAGTCGGCACAAACCTGACCGGTAATGTCTACCTGAAGCGCCGAGTTGATTGCTGTCACTTTCGGGTTGGTTGCAATAATATTAACGCCGTTGGTGTACTGAACATCCATCATGGCCACGGCCGGGTTGTCGTCGATAAAATCGTACAACTTGGTCGATCCCATCAGGAAGGTAGCCACCATTTTGCCTTTGTCGAGCACCTTGTTGCGGCCGTTAACCACGCCTTTCTCAACAAGCGGAAGGATTCCGTCGGAGAACATTTCCGAGTGAACACCAAGGTCTTTGTGGTTGTCGAGCATCGCCAAAACCGCGTTCGGAATGGCGCCGATTCCCATTTGCAGGGTAGCACCGTCTTCAACCAATTCGGCTACATAGCGGCCGATTTTGCGGTCGATTTCCGAAATCGGGGCAGGCTCAGCCACCACCAGCGGACTGTTGTCTTCCACAAACAGGTCAATGTCGTCGACCCGGATCAGGGCGTCACCAAAAGAACGCGGAACATTGGGGTTCACAATGGCAATCACCGTGTCGGCAGTTTCAACAGCTGCCAGGGTTGCATCGACCGACGTACCCAAAGAGACAAAACCATGCTTGTCGGGTGGTGACACCTGAATCATGGCCACATTCACCTTCAGATAGCCTTCGCGGATAAGACGCTGGGTTTCCTGCAGAAACACCGGGATATAATCGGCATAACCAGCCTGGGTTTGTTTGCGGACATTGTGTCCGACAAAAAAGGATTCCAACTGAAAGATACCTTCAAACTCCTGATTGGCATACGGCGCCGGCCCTTCGGTGTGAAGGTGCTGAAGCCGCACATTGCGGAATTCTTTATTACGCCCTCTTTCACACAAGGCATTAACAAGCAGGTGCGGCGTTGCAGCCACACTGTGCAGATGGATGCGGTCGTTTGATTTGACTACTTTCACCGCCTCAGCGGCCGAAATAAATTTGATTGACTTCATACTTTTTTCGAGAAATTCCTGGTTGATAAAATCGGCGGCAAAGATAGGATTATATTCCGTTTTTGGACTATTCGAAAGGTTTTAATCCCTGTTCGAACAGGTTTGTAAACTATTTGTTAAATCACTGAATCAGTTATAGATCGCTGTCAAAAATCATTTTTCAATTCCGCTTTTTGCGCTCCTTTTTCAGTTCGGCCTGCTTTTTGTAGTCCGGCCGCCCCCCACCAGGGCTGATCCCCGGTAAATCAACATTTAACAGCCGGCAGTTGACAACTTATTCTGAAAGCCGGTAACATCAAACCGACAAACTGTAAACTGAAAACAGTATCTTTGGCGCGTGTTTTAAAGCATAAAAAAGTTCATTAAAACAGGTCCAACGATGATTTTATTTTTCAAAACTCCTCAGCAAACGGTAGTTGCTGCCGAATCTCTACAAAAACCGGATGATGCAACCGTTTCGAAACTGGTATGGCTGCTGGGCGGCGCGGAGCCCGTCGACTCTTCCGGACTGGAAGGCTGGTTTGTAGGCCCCCGCAAGGAAATGATCACCCCCTGGAGCACCAATGCTGTTGAAATAACCCAGAACATGGGCATCGAAGGCCTGGTCCGCATCGAAGAGTTCACCGAAGTCCCGGATGGCCACGCCCATTACGACCACATGCTGCAGGCGCTTTACCATGGACTGAACCAGGATATTTTCACCATCCACCGGCAGCCCGAACCGATCCTCGAAATCGATGATATTGCTGCCTACAACGAATCGGAAGGACTGGCCCTCAGCGAAGAGGAGATCCAATACCTCAACTCGGTAGCCCACTCACTGGGGCGCAAACTGACCGACAGCGAAGTATTTGGTTTCTCGCAGGTCAATTCGGAACACTGCCGTCATAAAATTTTCAACGGCTCCTTTGTAATCGACGGTAAAGAACAGGAGCACTCCCTTTTTCAGCTGATCAAACGCACCTCGCAGGTAAATCCCAATAAAATTGTCTCGGCGTACCGCGACAACTGCTCGTTTGTTCAGGGGCCGGTGGCCGAACAATTTGCCCCCGAAACCCAGGATAAACCCGACTGGTTCCGGGTTACCGACATCAAGACCGTTCTTTCGCTGAAGGCTGAAACGCACAATTTCCCGACAACCGTTGAGCCTTTCAACGGCGCATCAACCGGAACCGGCGGCGAAATCCGCGACCGCATGGCCGGCGGAAAAGGGAGTGTGCCCGTTGCCGGAACAGCCGTTTACATGACTGCTTATCCACGTACCGAAGATGCCCGCCCCTGGGAGCAGGCTACCGAACCGCGCCCCTGGCTCTATCAGACGCCGGAGGAGATCCTGATCAAAGCCTCCAACGGCGCCAGCGATTTCGGCAACAAATTTGGCCAGCCGCTCATCAACGGATCGGTGTTGACTTTCGAACATTTTGAAAACTTCAAAAAATATGGCTACGACAAAGTGGTAATGCTGGCCGGCGGAATCGGATTCGGCAAAAAAAGCGACAGCCTGAAAGACGAACCGGTAAAAGGCGACCGCGTCGTACTGCTGGGCGGCGACAACTATCGCATCGGGATGGGTGGCGGCGCAGTTTCGTCGGTAGCCACCGGCGAATATGAAAATGCCATCGAACTGAATGCTGTTCAGCGCGCCAACCCCGAAATGCAAAAAAGGGTATTTAATGCCATCCGCGCCCTGGCCGAAAGCGACCACAACCCCATTATCTCCATCCACGACCACGGCGCCGGCGGCCACCTCAACTGCCTGTCGGAACTGGTGGAAAGCACCGGGGGAAAAATTGACACCGCCCAATTACCGGTTGGCGACCCGACCCTCTCACAAAAAGAGATTATCGGCAACGAATCGCAGGAACGAATGGGACTGGTGATGCACGAAAAGGACGTCGACCTGCTCAGCCGCATTGCCCAGCGCGAACGCGCCCCGATGTATGTGATTGGCAAAGCTACCGGCGACATGCAGTTTACGTTCGAAAACTCGAAAACCGGCGAAAAACCGATCGACTGGCAGCTGTCGTATATGTTCGGGAAACCGCCCCGCACCGTTCTCGAAGACCAGACCGAAACCATCCGCTTTCAGGAGCCCAAATATTCCACAGCCAAAATACAGCACTACCTTGAAAATGTGCTGCAACTGGAGTCGGTAGCCTGCAAAGACTGGCTCACCAATAAAGTAGACCGCTCGGTAACCGGCCGGATTGCCAAACAACAGGGAGCCGGAAAACTCCACCTCCCGCTCAACAACCTGGGCGTGGTAACACTCGACTACCAGGGGAAAGCCGGAATTGCCACCTCTATCGGACATGCCCCTGTTGCCGGCTTGGTAAATGCGGCCAACGGATCGGTACTTTCCATTGCCGAAGCGCTCACCAATATCATCTGGGCGCCACTGGCCGACCGGATCCGCAGTGTTTCGCTCAGCGCAAACTGGATGTGGCCGGCCAAAAATCCGGGAGAAAACGCCCGTATCTACCAGGCCGTCCAAGCTGCCAGCGACTTTGCCTGCCAGATCGGGGTGAATATCCCCACCGGCAAAGACTCCATGTCGATGACCCAAAAATATGCCGACGATGTGGTCTATGCTCCCGGAACCGTTATCATCTCGGCTTCCGGCGAAGTGGCCGACATCCGGAAAGTGGTGGAATCGGTGCTGCAAAACGATCCGCAGAAAGCCCTTCTCTTTATCGACTTTTCGTTCACCAACCGTTGCTTGGGCGGAAGCGCCTTTGCCCAATCGGTCAACCGACTCGGAAATGAAGCGCCAACCGTAACCGATGCAGAAAAATTTGTAACGGCATTTAATACGGTTCAGGAACTGATTGAAAACGGACTGGTAGCGGCCGGACACGACATTGGCTCGGGCGGGCTGATCACCACCCTGCTCGAAATGTGCTTCTCCGACAACCAAACCGGTTTGAATGTCGACCTCACCGGAATCGGCGAAACCGATGCGGTGAAAGTGCTCTTTGCCGAAAACCCCGGAATCGTGATCCAGTGCAGCGACAATGCCGCCGTTGAAAAAATTCTTTCTGAAAAAGGGGTACAGTTTGTTAAAATTGGCCACCCCACTTCGCAACGTCAGGTAAGCCTGAAAAACTTCGACCAGCAGTTTGATTTCGATATCGACAGCCTGCGCGACCTGTGGTTCAAAACCTCCTACCTGCTCGACCGCCGGCAGAGCGGCGAAAAGCTGGCGCTCGAACGTTTCCGTAATTACAAGCAGAACGAACTGCATTACAACTTCGGAAATTTCAGCGGAAAAGCAGCTGATTACGGCATCGATCCCAAACGACGCCAACCGTCGGGAATCAAAGCCGCAATTATCCGTGAAAAAGGGGTGAACGGCGACCGGGAAATGGCCTACATGCTCTACCTGGCCGGTTTCGACGTAAAAGACGTCCACATGACCGACCTGATTGCCGGCCGCGAAACACTCGAGGAGGTCCGGCTGATCGTGTTTGTGGGTGGTTTTTCCAATTCCGACGTTATGGGATCGGCCAAAGGCTGGGCCGGCGCTTTCAAATACAATGAAAAGGCGCGGCAGGCGCTTGAAAACTTTTACAACCGTCCCGACACCCTGAGCCTGGGCGTATGCAACGGCTGCCAGCTGATGGTTGAACTGGGACTGGTCAACGCCGGACAGAATGTGACGCCCAAAATGGCGCACAACGATTCGCACAAATTTGAATCGGCTTTCCTGAATGTGGACATCCTGCCCAACCAATCGGTGATGCTGCACAACCTGGCCGGTTTGCGCCTCGGGGTTTGGATCGCACACGGCGAAGGAAAATTTGTACTTCCCGAAGGCGAAACAGCCTATCATATTCCCATGAAATACAGCCGCAGTTTTTATCCGGCCAACCCGAACGGCTCGGCTTTCAACACAGCCGCCATCTGCTCCGGAGACGGACGCCACCTGGCCATGATGCCGCACCTCGAAAGGGCTTTCCGTCCTTATCACTGGGCATACTATCCCGAAGAAAGGAAAACCGACGAGGTCACCCCGTGGATGCAGGCGTTTGTCAATGCCCGCGAGTGGATTAAAGCCCAGGGTTGACAACCACTGAAAAACAACAAAGCAGGCAAAATTTTGCCTGCTTTGTTGTTTCCTGCTCCCCGGTCCTGTTCATCCCCGAAGCAACCCTTTTCCTCTCAGTGAATTTCGGCAAGGTTGTAGGGAGTTTCCTGGTAAACGTAATAGTTCAGCCAGTTGGTAAACAACAGATTAGCCGCCGATTTCCACAACATCACCGGACGATTTTCCGGATTGTTGCCGGGATAATAATTGACCGGCAGCCGGATGGGCAGATTTTTAGCCAGATCACGGCGGTATTCGGCATCGAGGGTGTAACGCGAATATTCGAGATGGCCGGTGGCAAACAACTGTCGCCCGTTGCGCCCAACCACCATATTAACGCCCGACTCTTCGGAAAATGAGATCACCGAGAGCCCATCCACCTGTTCGATATCCTCTTTTCGGATCTCGGTGTGGCGTGAATGCGGCACGTAAAATTCATCATCGAACCCGCGGAAAATCGGAAGTTTCTCGTCGGAAAAAGTGTGTTTAAACACGCCAAACATCTTGCTTTCCAACGGATATTTCGGAACTCCGTAGTGGTGGTACAACCCGGCCTGTGCGGCCCAGCAAACATACAAGGTTGAAAAAACATGGTGCTGTGCCCAGTCCATGATCACCTTCATTTCGTCCCAGTAAGAGACCTCCTCAAACGGGAGATGTTCCACCGGTGCACCGGTAATGATCATCCCGTCGTAGTTGTTTTTCTCCAGCACCTCAAAGTCCTGGTAAAAAGCCTGCATGTGCTCAACGGGCGTATTTTTGGGGGTGTGTCCTTTGATTTTCAGGAAATCGACCTCAATCTGGAGCGGAGAGTTGGAAAGTAACCGCAGCAGATCGGTTTCCGTGGTAATTTTCAGCGGCATCAGGTTTAAGATAATAATCTTCAACGGACGAATATCCTGATGGCTGGCACGTGTTTGATCCATCACAAAAATATTTTCTTTCCGCAGTAATTCAATGGCGGGTAACCGATCGGGAATATTGACTGGCATAATCGTAATTTTTTTCGGGCTGCTTCGGCTCTCTTTCCCGGAGGCCTGCCGTCTGGAAACAGCAAGCAGGTCCTCCGGGGTGTTTCGCACACAAAAGAAATCTTCAGCAGGTTATGATATCGCTGTAAATCACGGTTTATTAAACTTAGCTTGCAGCCTCTGTTTTTAATAATCAATTTTCTGCAATGCCTGATCAAAATCGGCAAGGATATCGTCGATGTGCTCCAGGCCAACGCTGACGCGCAACTGGGCGGGCAAAACACCGGCCGACAACTGTTCTTCGGCCGACAACTGGCTGTGGGTAGTGGCCGACGGCTGAATGATCAATGTTTTGGCATCTCCCACATTGGCCAGGTGACTGACCAGCTTCAGGTTGTTGACAACCTTGCCGGCATTCTCTTTTCCGCCTTTTACGATGAAAGAAAGCACGCCGCCTGCACCTTTGGGAAGATACTTCCGGGCATTGTCAAACGAAGGACTGCTTTCCAGTCCGGGGTAGTTGACGCTTTCAACCGCAGGATGTTTTTCGAGCCATTGGGCAAGCGCCAGCGTGTTCTCCACATGGCGCTCCATGCGCAGCGACAAAGTCTCGAGCCCCTGCACCAGCAGGAACGAATTGAACGGACTCAGCGAAGGACCGTAATCACGCAGCCCTTCCACACGGGCTTTGATAATAAAGGCGATATTTCCAAAGGGACCGTCAAAATTGAACACATCCCAATATTTCAGTCCGTGATAACCGGGTGATGGTTCGGTGAAGCCCGGAAACTTGCCATTTCCCCAGTTGTAGGTGCCGGCATCCACAATAACGCCGCCGATGCTGGTTCCGTGGCCACAGATCCATTTGGTGGCCGACTCCACCACAATGTTGGCGCCGTAATCAATCGGTCGGATCAGGTAGCCGCCGCCTCCAAAAGTGTTATCCACAATCAGGGGAAGATCATATTTACGCGCCAGCGCCCCCAGCGCTTCAAAATCAGGAATAACAAAACCCGGATTTCCGATACTTTCGAAATAGAGCGCCTTGGTCTTCTCATCGATCAGCTTTTCAAAAGCTTCCACCGAAACATCTTTGGCAAAACGCGCTTCAATCCCCAATCGCCGGAACGAGACGTTAAACTGGTTGTAAGACCCGCCATAGAGGAACGGCGAGGTTACAAAGTTGTCGCCAATGTCGAGCAACGTGGTAAAGGTCAGAAACTGCGCAGCATGTCCCGAGCCCACTGCCAGCGCGCCAACGCCGCCTTCAAGAGCAGCAATCCGTTGTTCAAAAACATCGGACGTGGGATTCATGATACGGGTGTATATATTTCCAAACTCTTTCAGCGCAAACAGGTTGGCCGCATGATCGGCATCCTTGAACACATAAGAGCTGGTTTGGTAAATCGGCAGCGCACGCGAAAGCGTGGTCTGGTCGGGCGACTGCCCGGCATGTAACTGGAGAGTTTCAAATTTTAATCCATTTTTCGACATAGCACTATTTTTTTAAGATTGAAAAGATTCGTTTTTTATTAAAACATTATTGTATCGTTATTTTTGATCGGGCTCCAGAAAAGCCTGATAGATTGCCTTTACGCTTTTTTCACGGTCCGGAGCCTCAACCACCAGATAACTGACCAGATCGGAAGCGCCCGACCCGCTCAGGATCACGTTGATGCGATTGCGGGCCACTGCATTGAAAAGGGTGGCCGAAATGCCGTAGTTTTGCTGCATTCCGTGGCCGACAATAGCGATAAGCGACACTTTTTCGAGCAGCGAAATCTCATTTACCGCTGTAAAGCCAAGTTCACGGGCTGCTTTTACCGCGCCGGCGCCGCTTTTTCGGTCGATCAAAATGTTGATACTCACCTGCGAAGTAATTACCGATTTGATGTTAATAGCCGCTTCCGAGAGTTTGCCGGTGATGCGGGCCAGGATGCCGGGCTTCAGGCCAACGCCAGGGCCGTTGAGCCGCAAAATGGAAACATCGTCGGTGCATGCCACACTTTTCACCACCTGCGGGGCAATAAAATCTTCGGAATTGATAATGGTATCGGGCGTAAAACCAGATGTTTCACCGCTGACCAGATGAATCGGAATATGTTTACTGACCAGTGGCTCCACCGCACGCGGATGAAACGAATAGTGATCGAAATAGGCCAGCTCGCTGGCTTCGGCATAAGTGAGCCTGCCGATCAGGGCAGCCTGCGGAACAATTGCCCGGTCGGCCGCATAAAACTCCTTTTCAGCTCCCCACAGTACCAGTTTTTCAGCAGATAATCCGGCTGCCAAAAAAGCGGCGGTGTAGTCGGCTGCCGACCTTCCGGCACGAGCTACCCGGCCATTTTCAGCAGTTCCCCACGATCCCGGAATCACCCAGGTGGTTTCGGCCGACAAAGTTTCGGCCTTTTCGGGCTGAAATGACAGAAAAGTGGCATTTCCGAAATCGGGAGAAGCTTTCAGGTCAAGTTCCGCAGGCAGGAGTAGTGCGGCAGACCGCCCGATCAGCTCCAGACGGCGAATAAGCAGCAGGGCTGTCAGCTGTTCACTAAAACTCAAAACCGTATCTTTCAGGGCCGGAGAATAATCGCCGGTAAGAAAAATGCCCTTCAGCAGCTGGGACAAGCTTTCTGTTGCATTCACAAACAACTCACCAGGTTCTTCTCCCAAAACCGACCGGTATTGGTCATACAGTCCGGCGGCAACATCGTCGGTCCCGGCTTCCGGGTGAAAAACCTGCCCGATGCGGGCCTCAATGGTTTGGTAGATTTCGGGAAGTGCCGAAACGATAACCATTTTCAATGAATTATGTTTGCTTAAAAATTGATCCAATTTTTCGAGCGAACGTAGATCGTTTACACGGTATCCGCCTACCCGTACAATACAAACAGGCATAACATAAGAATTAAAATTAAAAAATAATAATCAGGATTTTTTTATGCAGGGTGCCTTCAAACTGTATTCTTCAGAAATACCAGCTGAAGGCTATCGCATATACATGGAAAGGGTTGGCATAACAATCACCGCACAGTCTGAAACTGCTTCAATCCGGTGTATTTTCTGAATACTTTTCATTGTTTTGCCACTTTAATGCAGGGCAAATATAAAATGAAAATTGAAAACCCCAACATGTTCCTGTAATTTTTAAACAAATTGTTAACCCAACGCAACCCCATTCCTATGATAAATAAAAAATTTCTCAACTGCTTATAGGCGTTAAAATTATAAGGCAAAGAGGTCACTTCACTTTTTTTTCTACCTTGCAACGTCAAAAACGAACCAATATGAAAAAAATCTTTTTTGCCTGTCTGATCGCCGGGATGAGTGTATCCGGCGCTTTCGCACAAAAAACCCCCACGGTCCGGTTAGTCAACCAACCTACTCAAAGAAAAGTAGAGGTACTGGTTGACGGCAAGCTGTTTACCGCTTACATTTATCCGGAAACGATCAAAAAACCGGTATTGTGGCCTGTGGTTTCCCCGGCCGGCAACACCGTTACCCGCAGCTTTCCGCTGGAAAAGAAAGCCGGCGAACGTGCCGACCACCCGCATCATGTAGGCATCTGGCTTAATTTCGGCGATGTAAACGGCCTCGACTTCTGGAACAACTCGGAAGCTATTAAACCCGAGGTTGCTTCCAAGTACGGCACCATCGTCCATCGTTCGGTCGATAAGATCAAAAACGGAAAATCGGGCGCCGAACTTACCATCTCGGCCGACTGGATCGACATCAACCAAAAAAAGCTGCTGGATGAAAAAACCACCTTCAGCTTCTCGGCAACCCCTACCCTGCGGATCATTGACCGCACCACCACCCTGAAAGCAGTTAACGGCGAAGTTAAATTCACCGATAACAAAGAAGGGATGTTTGCCATCCGCGTTACCAGCGAACTTGAACTGCCTTCAAAAGGACCGGTTGAGCTGACCGACGCCCACGGTAACATCACCAAGGTAGCCACTCCCGACCTGAGCAAGGTTACCGGCGACTACCTGAGCAGCGAAGGAATTACCGGCGAAAAAGTGTGGGGAACCCGCGGCCGCTGGATGGAACTTTCGGGTAAAATGAACGGCGAAGAGGTGGCTGTAATCATCATCGATCATCCTAAAAATGCCGGCTACCCAACCTACTGGCACGCCCGCGGATATGGCCTTTTTGCCGCCAATACACTCGGACAAAAACCTCTTTCGGGAGGAAAAGATGAGCTGAACTTCACCCTCAAAAACGGGGAGTCGGCAACGTTCAAATACCGGGTAGTAATCGCTTCCGGAAAGCAGACGCCAGCTACCATTAACAAGTGGGCCGACGAATTCGCGAAAAAATAATCGAAATCCATCAAAAAAAGTCCTGGCAAAACCGGGACTTTTTTTTGATTCGTACCCGATTTTCCGCAAATTTGTTTCGTATCAAAACCTGATAATTTCGTATAATGGCTTTAAACTACATCTTCATCTTCTTTTTCCTGATTGCCTTTGTCATCGCTTTGGTGAAACTGCTCTTTCTGGGTGATACCGAAGTTTTTAACCAGATGGTGAGCGCCACCTTCGACAATGCCAAGACCGGTTTCGAAATCTCCCTGGGACTTACGGGCGTGTTGACGTTGTGGATGGGAATCATGAAAGTGGGAGAAGCGGGTGGTGTGGTAAACCTCTTTTCGCGCGCAATCGGGCCATTTTTTAACAAACTTTTTCCGGCGCTGGGCAAAAATCATCCGGCCTACGGTTCCATTATGCTCAATATTGCCGCCAACATGCTCAACCTCGACAATGCGGCCACTCCGGTGGGACTGAAAGCCATGAAAGAGATGCAGGAGACCAACCCGCACAAAGCAACCGCCTCGGATCCGCAAATTATGTTTTTGGTGCTCAACACCTCGGGGCTCACCATCATTCCGGTGAGTATCATGGTTTACCGCGCACAACTGGGCGCCGCCAACCCCTCCGATATTTTTCTGCCCATCCTGCTGGCCACCTACTTCTCCACACTAGCCGGCCTGATTTCCGTAGCCATTTACCAAAAAATCAACCTGTTCGACCGCACAATCCTGGCTTACCTGGGTGGAATTACAGCCATCATCGCCGGCATTATCTGGTATTTCTCCTCCCTCCCGAAAGAGGAGATCACCCGGCTTTCGTCATTGGCCAGCAATGTCATTCTTTTCTCCATTATCGTCGGCTTCTTTGCCATGGCCTTTCTGAAAAAGGTAAATGTTTATGAAGCCTTTATTGAAGGGGCCAAAGACGGCTTTGGAACAGCCGTCAAAATCATCCCCTACCTGGTAGCCATTCTGGTGGCAATCGGCGTTTTTCGCGCTTCAGGGGCAATGGACTGGATGATTGCCGGTTTTACCTGGTTTTTCGAGGTGGTCGGACTGAATACCGATTTTACCCCGGCCTTGCCAACGGCATTTATGAAACCGCTGAGTGGCAGCGGCGCCCGCGGTCTGATGGTAGATGCCATGACCACTTACGGCGCCGATTCGTTTGTAGGCCGCGTAGCCAGTACCATCCAGGGAGCCACCGATACCACCTTCTACATCCTGGCTGTCTATTTCGGATCGGTAGGCATCAAAAACACGCGCTATGCGGTGCAGTGCGGCCTCATCGCCGACTTTACCGGAATTGTAGCGGCCATCCTGCTGGCCTATCTTTTCTTCTATTAAAAAAATGCCGGGAAAACTCTATCTCTGAACCACAGGGCGGGGAATATCTTCAGAAAAAGTCTTCGGTTTTTTCTGAAATAAAATTTCAGGGTAACCCGCCATAACTCTTTTTCCAGGTCTCTTCAGCCTTTTCCAGCAGCTGCCGGTGTTCGGAGTTGTCATCCTGCAGAATCAGGTTGTTTTCGAGTCTGATGTTCTCTTCAGGCGTGTTGTTGTATCGCACCGGCGGCGTTCCTTCGCCACAACTCAGGGTATTGTCTTTTACCCAGTTGACGGTCGCCTTGTGAAAGCGCAGCGGAGATTTGGCGATGCGGTAGATCACATTCCCGGCAACAATCACCTCGGTAGTGCCCTCGTCCAGAAACATTCCGTTGCTCTCGGCACGGCCGGCGTTGATCTTCACGTCGTGGATCAGGTTGCCTTCAATCACGCTGCCGGGCTGCAGCCCCAGCATGTAAATCCCGCCGCCATCGCTCAGCACCTCCATGATGTGATGGATGTGGTTACCTTTTAAAAGATTTTCGCGACACGGCGTTGGCGCCGGGCTCCACTCCCACCCGACAGAAATTCCGGTGTAGGGAAGCCGGCACACCTGGTTGGCGGTAATCTGCGAGCCGGCGGTTAGTCCACACCAGATGCCCACAGCGCCAAAAAACTGCTTTCCACATTCGGTAACCCTGTTTCCGGAAACCGCATTGTTGGCTGCCACCTGTTGCGGCGCTGCTTTCCACCACACGCGGCCCTCCACCAGCCGGTCGCTCCCCTCTCCAACCATCACGCCGTTGCCCGAAATATCCTCCAGCAGTGAGCCGGTCACGGCACAGCCGCGGCAGCCTGCGCCCAACCACACACCCGAGCCGCCCAGGTGTTGAAAAATGCAGTTGGCAAAAGTGCAGTTCTCCGCCCATTTAACATCGACGGCAGCTGGCACAACTGCCCAGCCCGAACGGGCAGGCCGCAGATCAAAATGGCAGGCCTGAATGCCGGCATACCCTCTTTCGGGCAACAACCACGAACAATGCCGGAAGGAAACGCCCCGGAAAACCATATTTTTTACTTTCTGTTGTTCGGTGCCGGTAATGGTGAGCAGATGCGGCCCGGCAGCCGGAACAATAATTTCAGAAGCAGACGGCGCGGCTCCTTCGGGCAGCATCAGGTAGAGCAATCCCGCCCGGGAATCGAAAAACCATTCGCCGGGAGCATCCAGAAAAGCTTTCGAGTTTTCCAGAAAATAGCGGGGGTGCTGCTCCCAGTTGTCGAGATTAAAAAAGGCGAGACACTTGGCGCCGATCGAATCCACTGCTGTTATCTTCCGTTGTTGGTAATCAATATCGGCCAGCGGAATCCGCGAAACCGACCAGTCGTGCAACATCACCACCTCCACCTCCCGGGGATTGGCGGGCGCAGGAAAATCGCCGGCATTGAACCGGAAGTTGGTTCGGCGGTCTTCTCCCACGGCAGCCACCCGCAAATAGTCCGCATTGGGATGCCGGGCGCGGACAGCCCGCTTTCCGTCGATAAATAACTCCCGGAAATCAGGCAGGAATTTCCGGTCAATTGGGGCTACCCACAAACCTTCCGGACTCTTTTTCCAGTTGCGGATTTGCTTTCCGCCGGAAATAACCGGTTTTTCGCCTGCCACAGCCTGGTAACGTACTTCAAAACCTTCCGGTCCGGAATCTTCGGGGCCAAACTGTAACGATTCCGTCAGCCAGTAGGTTCCGCCTCCAAGCCAAACGGTAATATCTTCTTTGGGGCCGGCGGCCAGTGCTGCACGCACCGCCTGCTGCGCCTTTCCGATAGTTTTGAACGGTCTTTCCCGGGTTCCGGCATTCCGGTCATTTCCGGCCGGCGACACATAATACCCGGCCTGGGCCAGACAATTTCCCTTCAAAAAAAGGAGTAAAACAAAAAAAATGGCTGGTTTCATACGTTCTATTTTCAAAAGTTTTGTTCCAACTATTTTATGCCGGCAGGTTTAGGAAACTCGCGTGTGGGACTGTATCGAATATAGGATTCGAATATCTCTTTGTCCGGACCAACCATCCGGGGGTCTGCCGACTTCACCAGTTCCTGTGTCAGAGCCTTCTGCAATTCTTTCTGAACCCCGATATAAGCCGGATTCCCATACAGATTGGTCAGGTTGAAGGGGTCTTCTTTAACATTAAAAAGCTCATACTCTGGCCGTTTGGCATGAGCCAAGTCGAAGTACGGTCTAATGGCAGGATCAGCCAAGTTTTCAATGATAAATGATTTCGTGGGAGCAGCGTCAATATCGGTGAACGCCCATTCGGAATGATGCTTCCCGTTTTCGTCGATACCATAGAGAGGCATTAGCTCGTTTGTTCCTGGCTTCAAGCTTTGGGGATCGCCAGCCGGCCAGCGGTCGGGTATGATGTTCCAGATAAGCAGGAAGTCGCTGCTGCGGATGGCTCTTTGCGGGTATCCCCAATTGAGGTACCGTGAACTGGAGTGCCTTTCTCTTCCTGCAAATACGTATTTCTTATCCGGGTCAATCTTACCCTGTTTTTCAGACTTCAGCAGGTTCATGATACTTTTGCCAGAAATGGGCAACATGCCTTCCGGGCTGGTTTGTGTCAGTTCCAAAATGGTGGGTGCGATATCGGCAAAACTGACCGGATCCTCCACAATCCTACCTCCGGGAAATCCTTTGGGATACCTGACGGCAAACGGCACGTGAATGCCATATTCATAGCAGTTCGCCTTTGCCCTGGGGAAAGGCATCCCGTTATCCGCCGTAACAATGATCACGGTGTTTTCAAGCTCTCCGATCTCCTCCAGGTAATTGATCATACGCTGAAGGTGAAGGTCAAACCACTCGATTTCCACGGCATAATCGAGGAGATCGCTGCGCACTTCCTCATGGTCGGGGAAGAATCCGGGCACCCTGGCATCTTCAAAATTTTTTCCGTTACGTTTCCAGGAGTCTTTTTCATAGGCTCTGTGCGGTTCTGTAGCCCCGTACCAGAAGAAGAATGGCTTATCCTGGCGGACATTCTCCATGAAGAACTTGAAGTTCTCAAAATAATTGACTTGTCCGATACCGGTTGCTGTGCGTTCATCTTCAGGGGAGCCGTTAGTATACCGGATGTTGCTGTGGGCGATTCCCCCGGCATCGGTAGGCCTCCACAGGGAGTCGTTCTCATCCCGGGCATACTGGAAAGGGCCGACCCCTTTGCCGGTTCTGCCGGTCACGTAACCATTGGCATCGAGCAGGTCAATAAAGGGGACGTACTTCTTCATCCACGAGGAGGCGTGCTGGCCCGACTGCTCATTTTGCCAGTGATAGCGGCCTGTAACGATGGTGCTTCGGGAAGGTGCACAACCCGGAGAACCGGCCATGCAACTGGTAAAATAGATACCTTCCCTGGCCACACGGTCGAAAGCGGGAGTTTGTACAAACTTGGAGCCTGCGAAGCTGGTGTGGGCAAAGGTCTGATCATCGCTGATGGCAAACAGAATATTGGGACGACTATTTACCTCTTTTTTCTGTGGAATACAACTTGAAAGTTGAATTGCAGCAAACGCTAATGATGTGACAACAATTGGCTTCATTTATAAAATATTTATATTGATCTAAATATATTTGTCGATAGACATTTACTCTTAAAGAATAAAAAATAATTACCCCTTTTGCATTTTAATCCAATACACAAATTTCCATGCATTTAAACCGACTCTAATCAACAACTCTCCTATTAGGCCACAACTCCAAAGCATCCCTAATGATTCTTTGTGAATAGCCAAAATTGGCACCAGTATCATCAGATCGAAAATTTTTCAACTCAAATATTCTCCAATCTTCTATAGTTAAAAAATTATCGGTGTGACTGTATTGTAATGCATTTAAAGCAAACAGCATGACGTAGCTATTATCAGTGTCATTTATCTCTCTCATCAGGCTATAAAAAGCCGTCTTGGGATCACCACATACCCCCAAAGCCTGTGCAGCTATAATACGATTGGCGGCAAAAAGATCGTCGCTAATCATTTGTTTAAGTACAGCCTGAACATGCTGACTATCGTTACGCAATCGAAAAATCCCATACGCAGCCCAATAACGGAGAACAGGATTATTACTTTTTGTATACTCAATAAATTGTTTGAGATTTTTGGGATGTCCAATGCTGGCAAGCTTGGCTACTTTAAGAATCTGCTCAACCGGATAATTTTCACTCTGTGCATATTCATATATAGTTTTATATGCTTTATTACTACCGATCAAATCGTGAAACATTGGTTCTGGTATCAAACCAACATCCCGTGTTTTTATCATCCACCGGTCTGTTTCATCTGAAAGTTCTTGAACCAATTTTTTATACTCAGGAAGATCTGCCAGATTATTAACATGCCAGGGGTCATTTTGAGTATCAAAAAACTCAACAACAGGCTTCTGCTTGTAAAACTGAGACTGGATTTCATTACAAAGTCCTTCTGTATAATGTTCTTCCCAAGCTTTCCAATTAGCTTGTACTTCATAACCATACCGTGTATCTCTTCCATTAGGCCGATGAGGCATAAAGTTTCTAATGAAATAATAGCGTCCATCGGTAACAGCTCTTATAAAATCATATCGTTCACTCATTCTATCCCTATAAAAATGAACATAGTCTGGTTCTTTTTCTATTTGAGATCCCATAAAAATACGCCCCTGCATTTGTTCTGGTATTTTGCTGTCGGTTATAGCAAGTAATGTTTTTGCAAAATCGACAAAGCTTACCAAACGATCATCTATCCCACCTGGTTTTATTTTAGACAAATGCCTCCACTTTTCAGGGAAATAAATCATAAAAGGAACATGAGTACCAACATTATAAATATATCTTTTGGCCCTCGAAAGTTGACCACCATGATCAGAATAGAAAAACACAATGGTGTTATCGTCTAAATTCGCTTCTTTAAGTTCCTGCAGCAAGCTTCCGGATAGTTTATCCATTAGTGTTATCAGATCATGTAAACGCGCCCAATCTTCTCTGATTTCAGGCAAATCGGGATGGTAGGGAGGTAAAATTATATTTGCAGGATTAACCCTAGGCCTAGTCGGTATTTGTTTATTACTAACATAATCCAATATTCTATCTTTACTTAGCTGGCTTTCATGCGTTACGGTAATATTAAATACAGCAAAAAAAGGTTGCCCCGGTTTTCTATTTTTATAATGTGCCTTATTACTCGATTCATCCCAAAGAGTTGAGTCATTTTCAAAATTTGAATTATAATCTTTTTTACTATTATTAGTACAATAGTATCCAGCTTTACGAAGAATTTTAGGGTATGCCGGAATCTCCACAGGTAACTGTACATGACTTCTCATCTGATGGGTACCTATTGTTGAGGCATACATACCCGAAAGAATAGTTGACCGGGCTACAGCACAAACAGGAGCGTTAGAATAAGCATTTGTAAAACATATACCTTTTTGTGCCAGAGCGTCGAGATTAGGGGTCAAGGCCTCTTTGCTGCCATAACACCCCAAATAGGGACTTATATCTTCACAGGTAATCCAAAGGATATTCGGACGATGCTCTTTTTTCTCCTCACGTAAATTAATTACTTCAGGTAGCACTGCCCTAACATCTGTAAAAGTCAGTAGAACAAGTGCAGGTAATAAATTTATTTTTCTCATCGCTAATAAAATTACGATATGTAATTAGCACCCCTGGTAAAAATCAGTGGGTGCTAATTTTAAAGATAGTTATTCGCCCGAGTACACTAAAGGCGTTATATTTTTTTCGGTACCTGGATACCCCTTATTCTGGTTAATAGTCCCACCAGTATTAGAATTTATTGCATAAGACGGGACTGGCCAAAAAATATGATAAGGAGAACAAGTAAATAAATTACCATAAGGAGTTTTTACTCCTTTGTTATAAAAATCACTTATTTCAACTACTCTGTCATACCAAAAATTATCATCATGAATGCTACCTGTAGTATAGGTTTTCCCATTATAACATTGGATGCCTGTTCTGGCATAAATAATCGCTATACGGGTAAGTTCAACTTTTCGTAACTCTTCGTAATACAGTTCACGAGTTCTTTCATCTAAAACAGCTTGAATCTTCTGTGTTTGCAGATCGCTAGCAGAATACATATATTGGGCATTCGCCCTCTCTCTTATCACATTTATATCAGCAGCTGCTTTTTGCCACTCCTCTTTCCAGACGTATGCCTCTGCCCGTAATAAATATGTTTCTGCCAAACGAAAAATATACCAATCTCCAGGTCCTCCCTGTGGTTGTACTCTATCCGGATCAGGAACCCAAAGCTTATAGTGTGGCCAACTGAACCATGCTCTAATTGTATCAATACACAGTAATGTGCCATTATCACTATACAATCTCAAATTTTTTCCATACCAAGGGTTGTTACTACTTTTGAGTGCAGGGCTATTATAAACCAACATTTCCATTGTAACCCAGTTTCCATTATCCGTGCGGTGACGGTAGTCGATAAAATCCTCGTTCCCGTTTTTGGTCCAGACACCTCTCTGCGCATAAAATGTTGGACGAACCCGAGCAACCCCACGTCCATATTTTTCAACCAATCCAATTTCATTTCCAGCCTTATCAGACATGCCATTGGCACCATTCGGGGTTTTAATAATGCCTGTTAGTCCATAATTTGGAACAACATTGCGCATTGAATTAACACCAGAAGTATTGCCATCCATTCCATACCGATCAATGGCCAACAATAAACCTTCGGAATTACCTGCAATGCTTTTATTCTCTATCCGAAACAGATCCCAGATTACATCTTTATTGGCAATATTCTTATCGACGCCAAAACGCTGGGTGTTCAATTTGTGAACTCCCCCATCAATAATCTCAGTAGTTAGCCGGATGGCATCATCAAATCTTCCTTCTAAAAGATAATACTTAGCAAGCAGCTGTTTACATGCAGCTTTGGTTACCTGCCCTTTTTTTACCTTATTAGCTTCTGGGACATTTTGTACAGCAAACTCCAAATCTTCAATCATTTTCAACCAGATAGACTCTTTAGTGGTTGAATAAAAATCAAGTTTAGGTACAGTTAGCTCTTCAAGCACCAATGGGACATCGCCAAATTGTAAGGTTTTTGCATAATAACGATAGGCGCGTAAAAAGTAGGCACTACCCAATAATGCTTTTTTGGAAGCATCTGACTTAAACTTAGCATTGTCAATCCTTGAAATAACAGTATTACAATCCTTGATGATCCGAAAAGATTCATCCCAATACCAGCCAATTTTAGTGGAAGAATTATGATTATTTGCTCCATCTGGAAGCATCTGATTGTTCAAGTCCTGCCAAGGTGTAGCCTTATCTGTAGATCCATCCACCGCAACATCTGAATACTTGAGATTGACTAAAAAAGGTGCTTGATCGGTACAATATTCATCCCTCAACTTCGACAGAGCGTTATCCAAAACTGCCTGTAATCCTTCTTCATTAACCAATACGTTTGCTGGTGCATAAAACGACAGCGGTTGAGGTTCCAAAAAACTTTCTCTACAAGAAAGCATCAAGAGAAATACCAAGATGGCACTTCCTGTTTTCATATGTATCGTATTTATTTTCATTGCAATCAATTTTATTTAAACATAAAAAATTAACTTAGATTGTCAGATTTAGTCCAAAGGAATAAATACGTTGTGCCCTTGTTCCATCTTCAGGATCTCCAAATTTCCATTCAGGTGCCCACAGACCAGCATTTCTGATATTAAATGTCACCTTCATATTATTAATGAATGTTTTACTGAGTATCCTTTTAGGCATATGATAAGCAACCGCAATGTTTTCCAGCCTAATGTACGAACGGTCAAACCAAGCAGTATAATTCACTCCTTTGGCAGGAGCAGACCTCAACCTGGCATATTTGTCCACTTGATTATTTGGAGTCCAGTAAGGGATATCCCAAGAGTTACGACGATCTTCAATATGATTATCATGTTTAGCCAAATCATAAGCAGACTTCTGGCCCCACAAAGAATAAAGGATAAAAGAAGCTTCGATGTTTTTATAAATATAAAAATTGTTAGTCAAAGTCCAGGAGAAGCGCGGCTCGCGATATCCTAAAAACTGCTTGTCTTCGTCAGTCAACAATCCATCACGATTAAAGTCCAGTAATCTAAAATCACCTGGAGCCTGATTCCACTTAGCAGCTTCTGCTTCTTCACCAATTTTCCATGTCCCTATGATTTTATAATCCCAAATAACATCCTTGGCTTGTCCGATAAACCAGTTGTTAGTTATGTCATCTGGTTCTTTCTTTCCAATAACATTCCCATCTTTGTCCAATACATCATGCTTTTCACCTGTAATAGAAACAATATTGTTTCTGTTTAAAGAAAAAACCAGATTTGATCTCCATTCAAACTTACTCCGCTTCGTATTTAAACTATTCAAAGCTATTTCCAATCCCTTGTTTTTTACTTTTCCAAGATTGGCATAAACCCGGTTAAACCCAGTAATGGTTGGCAACTCTCTATTAACAAGCACATCAGCAGTTGAAACACTATAAGCTTCTAGTGAACCACTCAATAGACCATCAAACAAATTAAAATCAACACCTAGGTTCATTGCCTCTGTCCTTTCCCATCTGAGATTTTTATTTTCCATAGAATTAATCACCAATGTTGGAACAATTACTGCATTTCCATTCTGATCTGCATTCAAAGATTTTCCGGTAGCAATTCTGGAAAGGGCAGCATAATTAGTAATCGCACGGTTACCGTTTACTCCCCAAGACATCCTCACTTTCAAATAATCAACAAAATCAATTTTAAAAAAATCCTCTTCAGTAATCACCCAACCCAAAGCCGCAGCTGGAAAAGTTGCTCTTGGATTGGAATAGCCAAATAATGAAGAACCATCTCTTCGAATCGACAACGTTAACAGATACTTGTTATTATAGCCATAATTTAATCGAGCCATCAATGCATCTGCCGTTTGAACCTGATCATTACTCGACAAGACTGGTAATGTGCCAGTCGACATATCATGATACCCCAGAACATCGTTTGGGGAAAAACTACGGTTGGTCATTCCATCCGAATCAAGTTTAAACTTTTCTGCATTGGCAAGCAAAGTAAGATCAACTTTGTGAACATTAAAAAACGTCCTGTTCCAGTTTATGATATTGTCAATCTGCCATTCTCTTCGTAACGAATTATCACGCGAAGCATCTCCACCATATAATCTCCATGACGGGTGTTGAGATGAATTATGAATATATCTGTGATAAAATTCCATTCGGGTGGTCAGATTCATCGTATATGTTATTCCAAATGGCAATTCAAGAATTGAATAAATCTTTGGAAAAAAAGTATAATATTCCATTTCCCTAGTTCTATAAGTACGTTCGAGCAATGGATGTGATGCCTGAATATCATCATTAGGATATAATCTGAGCGCAACACTATCATCCGCTAAGAAAGTACTATACGGTGTAAGATTCATATATTGTCCGTTATTGGCAGGCACTGAACTCTCATCTCTATATGAGAACTGGGCATTCAATCCCACTTTTAAAAATTCGGAAACTTGTCCTTCCAAATTGACACGGGAGCGAACGGTAGAAAACTCATCTCCAATGGTTAAAGCCTCATTCTTCATATAACCTAAAGACCAATAATAAGTAAAGTCATTCCTTTTTCCAGAAAGGCTAATATTATAATCTTGTCTTACTCCATTATGATATATGAAGTCTTCCCAATTAATATGTTTTCCTGCTTTATAATTTTCAATTTCTGTCCCCGTCAACCTTAGACCAGCCAGCCAGGCATCTAGCATATTGACTTCCGTTGTACTGTGATAAGCCAGCCAATCGCCGAGGTATTTTGGATCGAGAGTCCGTGGATCATCAAACGGGCTCCAGGGAGTTTGTGGCACCGTTGCACTGAACACTGATTTAAACATGTCACTTCTCCATTGAATAAAACCGTCTGCATTGTAAGGTTTTACCCTGTTAGCGGCTGTCGAAACCCCCAGAGTGCTAGTTACATTAATTGTGGGCTTTCCTAGTGCCCCCCTTTTTGTGGTGATAGAAATCACCCCATTAGTTGCTCTCGAACCATAAACTGCAGCAGAACTTGCATCTTTCATAATATCCATCCTATCGATATCATCCGGATTAATATCAGAAAGATCACCATTGTAAATCACGCCATCCAATACAATAAGCGGGCTTGAACCGGCGGTAAGAGTAGTCTCACCCCGAATTAAAAGAGAACTGTTACCTTTGGCGGATGTTGAATAGCCAACATGCATCCCAGGAATACTTGTCCGTAATAAGTCACTTACGTTAGATGGAGTATAATTACTCAGAGTTTCAGCTTTAACTTGAGTAATAGCTCCTGTTAAATCAGATTTTTTTGCAATACCATATCCAATTGCCACTACTTCATCAATCCCTATTGTTTCTTCGAACATGGTTAAATTAATCGTATTTTGCTGCTTAACTAAAATTTCTTGCGTTTGCATTCCTACAAATGAGAATACAAGTATTCCATTTAAAGGGATATTAGCTAAAAAATACTCTCCGTCCACATTAGTCACCGTTCCAGTAGTTGTTCCTTTTAAAACAACCGATACTCCGGGCAAAGGAGCTCCTGTTTCATCCATTACCTTCCCGGTTATTGTCTTTAATAACTGTTGTACACTTACTGCATTATCTGAAATTACCTTCTCTCCTTTGGTAATTACAATGTCTTTGTCTATTATTCGGTAAGTTAATCCAGTACCTTCGAGTACCTTGTCCAATACCTCTTCAATGCTAGCATTCTGATAATATGCACTTATCTTCATATCACTGGGGATATGCTCACTTTTGAAGAAAAAATCAAACTCACACTGATCTTGAATAACTTTAAAAACAACGTCCAACCTGACATTTTTTAGATTGAGATCAACTTTGACATTTTGGGAATAAACACCGGCTGTTACCTTAAAAACAACCAAGATGGTTAGTAGTAAAGATAGTTTCATAACACGTAACAATTTCATTCTCCCACTCCAATTCAGAAGCAGGGTTAATTGTGCTTTTTTTTTCATAATTTAGTCGCGATTTAGTTAACAATTAAATCATTTCATGCTTAAGGCGGGTAATGTTGGGAGCATTCCCGTCTTATTTTTTCGATTAGATTTTAAGTTCCCCCATTTTGTATCATAGGCATCAATTTTTATATTTTACTTTTAAAAATTCATCTTATTTTTTTCAAAATGATTTCAGAGTCCGAGATACTGTATTCGATCGGCTGCAAGGCACTAATTACATCTAGCAAATGATTTACAGGCTTATGCCTTTTAATTACACCTGAAAAACACATTTGTTTCATTTCAGCTGGATAAACTACTTTTACATCGTACCAGCGTTCCACTATACTTAAAATCTTCTCAAGCGGCTTATCTCTGAATTCATAACGACCATCTATCCAAGCTGTATGCACATCCAAATCAGCTTGCCCAACCCTGACGTCTAAAGTTTCAGTGTTAATCCGGGATTGCATTCCGGGCAAAAGATCAACTATTTTGTCACCAGCGAGCACCTTTACTTTACCCTCAGAAAGAGTTGTTTCAATTATCTTATCTTCGGGATATTCGCAAATATTAAATTTGGTGCCTAATACTTTTACCTTGTGCGTTCTTGTTGTAACGATAAAGGGAGACTTTTCATTTTTTTTTACTTCGAAATAGGCCTCTCCTTCCAACGTTATTTCCCTATTTTTAGACGTAAATTCAGTTGGAAACTTAAGCTGAGAATCTGAATTTAACCAAACATGTGTACCATCTGCCAAAAAAATTTCTTTAACCTGCCCCTTGCTTGCAATTACCATTTCATATCCGACATTGGTTGTTTTTGATTTGATCCTTAGATACAATGAATGTCCACTCCACCCAGTAATTAAGGCAATCAACACGATAGAAGCAATCCTAAAAAATTGTTTTACCAATATTCGCCTTCGAATAATCTTTTCCTTTTGAAGCAAACCATCAATTCGCCAAGCTAATGTCTGCCATTGTTTAGTCTCTTCCGAAATAATCTCCGATGAACAAATACTGGATGCTTCCCATATTTCTTTCGTTAAGAAAAAGCTTTTTCTGTTTTCAGGGCATTTGTTTATCCATTTCAAAACGTCCTCTCTCTCTGCTGCAGAAGACTTTCCTCCCAAAAACCTTGATATTAATAAATCCACATTGTCCATCTGTTTACAAAATAGTCATTTATATAATAAGAGTCAATTTTTCTCTCTTACCCTACCCTTCAAACTATTTAAAAGTGTATCGGAAAAAAAACAGCAACAATACAGATTTACTAATGAGCTTTTTAAAAAAATACTTTCCTTATAACAACCAGCAATAATTGGGAAACACAAAAAATAAGGAGAGGCAGAAAATCAGAGAGTTCATTCCGAAAAATTTTCAAGGCTTTGGTAATCTGTTTTTCAACCATCTTCTGTGAAATCTGAAGATTTTCTGCAATATCTTTATTTGACAATCCTCTCTGGCGACTTAGGTCGAATACCTCACGGCACTTGGGTGGCAATTTATCGAAGCTCTTTTTTGTTTTCTCAATTAAATCAAAATAAAAAATACTTTCTTCCGTTTCAAAGTAACGCCACTCTTCATATCTCAATCTCTGTAACGTATCGTTTTCATAGTGTTGTAAGGCTGCTTTCTTCTTTAATTCATGATAACACCTATGTCTTAACATAGCAAAAAGATAAGCTTTCAGTGAAGTATGAACAATGAAACTCTTCCGGTTTAACCAAAACTGAAAAAAACATTCCTGGACTAAATCACCTGCACTCTCGGGCAAGACAAACTTACGGGCATACAACGCAAGTGGTCGATAATAGCGTAAAAAAAGTTCTTTAAAAGCCTCATGGTCCGAGTCTGAAATCCGTCGGACAAGTTCATTTTCATCCAGCATAGTCCATAGAAATTATGGTCTTGATTTGCATTACAGTTCAAGATCCTGTTGCGTTTCCGTGCTAATTTATAAAATTTCCCGCTCATCAAATCCAGGATCTTCCGTTAAAAAGAAAATATCAAAAGTTAAAAATGTATTTTTGAATCAGACAAACCAACGCTATACAAAATCAGTTACACCCTGCGTTTATTACATTGGTAAGCGCTGCAGTATTTTTGGTAAATGGAATCAACGACGCAACAACAGGAATGGTTTCAGAAGGTGTTCCGCAAAAACTACGAATACCTGCGCAACTATTTGTATTACCTGTCGGGCGATATGGGGTGGAGCGAAGATGCGGCGCAGGAAGTTTTCCTGATCCTGTGGGAAAAGCGGGAAACGATCCGCGACGCCACCCTGAAGCCTTTTCTTTTTAAAGTAGCCCGCAACCTGTTTTTGAAGAAAAAACGCCACGAAGCGGTGAACCTGAAATTTGCCCGGCAATTTTCGGACGACCGCTACCAGGAAAGTCCGCATGCCGGGCTGGTACAGCAGGAGTTCGACCGCCGGCTGCAGGGAGCCATCTCTAAACTCCCCGACCAGTGTCGCACCATTTTCCTGATGAACCGGATGGATGAGATGAAATACCAGGAAGTTGCCGATGCGCTGGGGATCAGTCCAAAAGCTGTGGAAAAGCAGATCAGCAAAGCGTTACGGCTGCTTCGCGAAAATTTAGCAGACCAAATATAAGATGGACACCAATACGGATCATACCAATCGTTTAGGAGAAGCCCGGCGAGAGCCCGGAAACCAGCCCCGTCCAGCTACAGGCAAAATGTACCGGTTTGGAGCAAAACATCTTTTGCTGATTGTCCTACTTTGGGCTCCCGGACTGCTGCCGGCTCAAAATCCGGTGGTGAGTTATTCGGCCACCAACAAAAAACTCAGCGAAATATTGGAAGAGATCTCCCGGGAACATCCGGTGAAGTTTGCTTTTGATGCGCAGGCTTTCGCAGCGATCCGCACCACCATCAGCGTCAGGCAGGTTTCCGTCCGCGAATTGCTGGAACAATTGAAAAAGCAGCATCCCCTGGAATTCAGGCTGATGGCAGGAACCTGGATTCTACAGTTAAAAAAACAAGAGACCGTCGCCTCGCTTCCCCAGCCGACGCCGCCCCCGGTCAAAAACAGCCTCTCGGGCTTTGTCAGCGATGCCGCCACCGGCGAACCGTTAAAATACTGCAACATCGTCTTTCCGAACCAGCACGGCACCAGCACCAACGACCTGGGCTATTTTTACCTGGAAACCCCTGCCGACTCGGTACGTTTTTACATCAGCCACCTGGGCTACCAGCGGTTAGACACCACGGTGTCGTCGAAAAACGCTCCGCCGTTGCTGCTCAAGCTAAAACCTTTCGTCATTCTGATGGAAGAAATCAAAGTTCCGATGCAGGAAAAAAACCTGCTGGAACTATCCGAACATCCCGACAAAACCGGTTTTAACCCGGCCAAATCGGCGGCAATTCCCCGGCTGTCGGAAAACGACCTGGTGAACCTGCTGACCCTGATTCCGGGAGTCAGTTTCCTGGGCGGACAAACCGGCGGGCTCTCGATCCGGGGCGGGAATCCTTCTGAAAACCTGATCCTGCTTGACGGAATTCCGGTTCTCGAAACCGGCCACCTGTTTGGAAACCTGAGCGTACTGAATGCCGATTTTATCCGGCAGGTATTTGTTTCGCGGGGCGGGTTCGACGCCTCGCAGGGAGAACGCATCTCGGGAACGGTTGAGCTGAATGGGAAAACCGGCTTCCGCGATCATGCCCAGATGAATGTTTCGGCCAACCTGCTGCACGGCAATGCCCTGGCCAGCGTTCCGGTCAGCGAAAAATTTTCGGTCACCGGCGCCTGGCGACGCTCTTACATCGATCAGTGGCAAAACTATCTCTTCCGGAAACTCCTCACCGACACCCATCTGACCGAAGCCAGCTCAACACAAACCACCGCCGACGTTTTTCCAACGGTAAAATACCAGGACATGAACCTGAAGCTGAGTTACCATCCCGGTCAAAACCAGGAGCTGAACATCAGCTTTTTCGGAGGAAACGACGAACAAACCCTCGACTACCAGCTGAACAACAACCAGTACTACCGCAACGAAGCCGTTACGGGCGACCATATCGGTTTTAGCGGAAACTGGTCGCTCCAGTCGGGACGATGGTACCACGCCCTCACAACCGGCTATTCCGAGCTGCATCAAAACGCGCAGTTCCAGTCGGGCGAACAGGTCGAGGAGAGCTCTCCCAAGCCCAAACCCAATCCCGGCAAGGGAAAAGCAATCGGCAGATACAAAAAATATATCCGCACGCAATATGAACTCGACAACGGCTCCAACCGCATTGAAGAGCTCCGTGCCGGCTGGAAAACCGAATTTAAAAAAGGAATTTTCAGTCACCAGGCAGGCGTTGGTTTTACGGCCAACACCTTTGGGTATCATTTTTATGCCGAACGCACTGCCGGAAACCTGCCGGTCGATTCGCTCAACAACGCGGCAAACAACTGGGTGTGGCATGCTTTTGCCCAGCAAACGCTGGAACCTTTCCCCAACTGGAAGCTACGTTACGGGGTTCGTGCCAACCTCGACCGGCTGACCAACCGTATTTACTGGCAACCCCGCGGCGGTATTGAATTTTTCCCGCTTCAAACGGTAAAACTCTACTACCTGACCGGACTCTACAACCAGTTTCTTTCCAAAATTCCCAAAATCGACATCAACGGAAACACCGAACTGGTTTGGTATCTCCCCAACCGCGAAGGCAGCGGTTTGCTGAAAGCCACCCACCATGTCGGGGGCTTCCGGATCGAAAAAGGCGGGTTCCTGCTCAACACCGAGCTGTACCATAAATACACCTCCGGAAAACAATACTTGCTGGCCGGCATCTACAAAAAGGGAAATGTGAGCCGTATCCAGTATTCGTCGCTACCTGGCGAAGAGCTTAACCTGGGAATGGACGTTTTCCTGCAACTCCGGCAAAAACACTGGAACCATGTGGCAGCCTATTCACTCGCCCGCTCGCAGGAAAAGATGGAAGAGTTCAACCAGGGCGAATGGTTCCCCTCTTTCAATGATCACCGTCACCAGCTGCGGCTCACCGAAGTTTTTACCTACCGGGGCTGGACCGCCGCTGCCTCGTGGACCTACCGCTCCGGCCAACCGCGACTGGTATCCGGCAGCAGCTCCGAGGCGCCCGCATTTGAAAGGCTTTCCGATTTTTCGCAGATCGACCTCTCGGTGCTCCGTAAATTCCGTTTTAGCCACTGGGCGGTAAACGGGGGAGTTACCCTGCTGAACCTGACCAACCGGCTCAACGTCGTCGAAGTCGACTACCTGAATATTGCCACCGACCTGAACACCTTCAGCGTCCGCTCCAACGTGTCGGCGCTGTCGTTCACCCCCGTATTCTTTCTCAGTGTACAAGTTTTTTAAAAATATTATTCAATTGATTTTCAGCCAAAAGAACATTTTATTTCACCAAAACAGAAAAAATTTCCTGCCGGAAGGTAGGGTAAACTGCTCCGAAGGGATATGTATTGGTGAAAATCAAAACAAGGTGTTCAGGCGCTGATTTAATAACGGCAAATGAAAAAAGATCAGAAATATCAATCAATCAACCAGCGAATCGATCAAGCAATTCGGCATTACCGTATTCCCTCCCGGTTAGACAACGAATCGGCCCTGAACCTTGTTTTGTCAAAAATCGAAGGTCGTCAAACCGCACCCAACGTTATCTCTTTGCCGCTTTGGTGGAAGTTTGCCGGCGCTGCTGCCGTGTTGCTGCTGGCGCTGTTTTTACACCTCCTGCTGGCCACCGTCACTTTTGAAGGAGGAAGTCAGCAGGTGGCCACCGTCCGGCTCCCCGACCAGTCGAGGGTTGTAATCGACCACAACAGCCGCCTGGAATTCCGGAAGTATTTCTGGAACCGCCAGGTTTCGCTGAAGGGAAGCGCCTATTTCGAAGTGGAAAAAGGCAGCCGGTTTGTCGTTTCAACCACCGCCGGAAAGGTGGAAGTGCTGGGCACCCGCTTTTCGGTGAAAGAGGATGAAAACCGCCTGGAGGTTGCCTGCTTCGAAGGCAAAGTAAAAACCAGCAGCCACGGCAACCACCAGTTGGTGGAAGCGGGAACTGCCGTTACGATGACCGACGGAAAAAAAACACCGGTCAAAATCAGTGCGGAATATCCGGCCTATGCACTCTTTTCCAGGCACTATTCCAACGCCGAGCTGTCAGCGGTGGTGAAAGACATCGACCACTTTTTCGGCGTAGAAACCCGGCTCGACGTCAAAACCCCGCGCTACTTCACCGGAACGCTTGAAACTGGCAGCCTGGAAACAGCCCTGACCATTGTAACCTCATCGTTACAAATGAATTATCAGATCGGAAATAAGAATCAGATTCGCATCTATCATTCATCAAATTAATAAAATAACTATGAAAAAGTTCATCGGAATTACCTTTTTGCTGGGAATGGCAGTGATCGTACTGAATTCGTGCAACGAACTATGGAAAGATCCCAGCAAAGAAAATGCAACCGGCCATGTAACGGTAAAAATTACGGACGCACCGTTTCCGGCTGATTTTGTAGAAGCTGCATTGGTTACCATTGACCGGGTAGAATTGCGGAAAGCCGGTTCAAAATGCCCCGGTAGCCCTGTAACTACCCAAAATGGCAATAAAGGAAACGCGAAAGGAAACGCGCATGCCTACAAACACAGCTACGGCGACCTCGAATTTGATTGCGACAGCGGTTTTGTGACCATTGCAACCGACAGTGTTGAGTTAAACCTGTTCGAACTGAGAAACGGAGTTACCGAAATACTGGCCAACGCCGAACTGCCGGTTGGCGAATACGACATGATCCGCCTGCACGTGCTGGATGCAACAATTGTACTGGACGACGGAACCAGCTTCCCGATGAAAGTTCCCAGCGGCAACACCAGCGGCCTGAAAATCAAACTCAGCCCCAGCCTGGTTGTAAATGACAGCGAAGAAACCGAAATCCTGGTCGACTTTGACCTCAGCCGCTCTTTCATCGTAAAAGGCAATGCCAAATCCAAGAAAGGAATTCAGGGCTTCATCTTCAAACCGGTGATTCGGGCCGTTCAGGAATCCCAGGCAGGCCTGCTCAGGGGATTTGTCTACGAAGGGGATGAAATTCCGGTTCCGGGAGCCACCGTATCCGTTATCCTGGGCAACGACACCATCACCTCGGCAATCACTTCAGAAATAGGCACCTACAAAATTTTAGGCTTGCCCGCCGGCACATACAACGTTGTGTGCGAAAAAGAAGGTTATGCCAAACAGGAGACCGCCGGTGTGGTTATTACGGAACGAAAAAGCACCACGCAAAACATACTTCTTGTCAAAAATCCATAAAGTACAGTTTGATCAAGACGAAAGCTGATAATCAGCATCAGGGAGAAAGACGCCCGGCCTCTTTTACAGAGCGCCGGGCTGTTTTTTTATAATTAGCCGAATTATTTCCCAATCTTCCGGCGACAGCCACGGTTCCCGTTTGTTTCCCCCTGCTCTTTCCTGGGCATCCGCTTTTGAGCAATTATTCTCCGGAAACTTTTGGCCGGACATGTTACATAGCATGGCTCAAAAGGAGAACTTTTAGTTCCGTGTTCGTACACGAAAGCAAAAAAATTAATAGCTTTGACCACAGATAGGAAAAACTTAATTAACTAAATCATCGAAACAAATAAACAAATACGGATCAAAGACATTGCCGGGAAAGCCGG
>JARKOX010000233.1 GCA_029975525.1 Prolixibacteraceae bacterium
AAGAGCTATTTTGGGGGCAAAAACAAAAGAAACATTTTCTTTTTCGAGGTGCTCCCGGGGGGGTTCAAAATCCCGGAAGTTCCGGACAGTGAGATCACGAAATTCGATATATTCCTGGTTAAACAAGCGTATGGTATAAGAGGCTTTTTCACCTTTTCCCACCTCTCCTTTGGCGTCGATAACCGGCGCGGGGCCATTCCCATAAGCCCCCACAACAATTCTATTCCCTGGCAAACCGCTCCCTTTTGGAGCCAGGTTACCAATCCAGCTCCCCCCTCTGCGAAACAGCACAGAATCGCCGGGCTTCAGCAAAACCTGGTTAAGCCGCTGCATTGTTTTCCATGAATGTTCAACAGTAGTTCCGGAGTTGTGGTCGTTACCTGAAACATCATCCAGGTAGTAAGTGGTCTGGGCAACTCC
The DNA here is from genome assembly GCA_029975525.1 of Prolixibacteraceae bacterium. Classification (GTDB taxonomy): domain Bacteria; phylum Bacteroidota; class Bacteroidia; order Bacteroidales; family Prolixibacteraceae; genus UBA1413. The sequence continues at coordinate 421 of JARKOX010000233.1, forward strand.
TGCCTGGGTGAACAGCAGACTACAAAAAAGAATGACCAAAATTTTATTCATCATTTCAAACAAACTGAATTTTAAAAAAAACGGCACTCACCGGATAACAGAGAGCTGTTTGTGATCCCCGACAGCTCTCTGTTAATCAATGTCGTATCCGGCAAGCCAACTAAGATTTTCTCATCAAGAGCTTTCCCAACTACTTTCGGATAAGCTCCAGCATTTCGGCAGCATAGCGTTCGCCCAGCAGGCGCTGGCTCTTTGAATCGAAGTGTGTACTGTCGGTAGTGGCAGTACCTTCGGCAGTAGCAACTCCGGTAACAGCAACCAATTGAGGTAACTCAACTATCATCCGGTTAAAAGCTGCCCGCTCGGGCCGGCCTTCCCACAGCTGCCCGGCAACAAAGGGAAGCTCCGGATTTTTAAACGCCTGGCGGAATGCTTGAATCAACTCCGGTATCTGCTCACGGTACTCCTCTACTTTTTTGATGTCCGCTTCACCCTGATGCCAGATAATCCCTTTTAAAGTTCCGTATTTCATGGCCATTTTCGTTCTTTTTACGGCTTCGGTGTAAAGTAAGGTTCCGGGCATCCATTCAGCAAGAGCTGTTCCTCCCCGGGCATTTACCACCAGTCCGATCTTTTTCCCGGGAGAAGCCGCAGCAATGGTACGGGCAAATGTGTATCCCGGCCCCAGCCGCTGCATGTTGAGATTTTTTCGAACGGTAGAGTATTTATTGAGTGGGTTAGCCGCCTTTTCCCATTCATTCCCGGGTTCGCCTGTAAAAAGAAAAACATTCTTCAGCGTATCCTGGTCCTGGTTCTCAATAACTGCCCGTCCGGCCATATTCGACTGGCCGATCAGCAAAAATATCTCCATGCCAGCGGGCTGACGCTCCTTTTTCGCCCTCTTTGCCACCGCAACACCCCGGCCGCTTCCCAAAATCCCTGTTACCAACATAACAGTGAACAGGATCCTCCATTGCTTTCTTTTCATTTTCTGAAAAATTATCTTTTGTCGAAATATTCAATCAGACTATAAACCTGTGTGTTGAGTTCTTTCATCAGCTCCATCATGGGAGTCCACACTTCATAATCGTTGTTTATGATCCCTTTGTTGGAATCGACATTGGAGGGATCCACCCCTTTGGCAGTGGGGTCGTTGTCCTGGTACTTAAAATAGTGCCAGCCGACGCAGTTTTTTGCTTCGAGCAGCGCCAGGTTGTAGTTCTGGTAAAAGAGGCCGCGGTCGCGTTGGGTCCGGACA
>JARKOX010000294.1 GCA_029975525.1 Prolixibacteraceae bacterium
CTTCTGCCGAATCTTTCAATGCAAAACTGAAAGCCTTTCGAACAAGTTTAAGAGGTGTGCGGGATATCTCTTTCTTCCTTTTCAGAGTAGCTAAAATTTATGCCTGAAAAGGAAAGTCCACCGGAAATATCAATTGATCCGATTTTTTGTTTGTGCCGGCTCTGTTTTTGTTGAAGAAGCCGTTGTTTAAAACAAGAAAAGCGAACAATCTCAGATTATTCGCTTTTCGTTTTCGCTTTGTTTTGTGATCCCGGAGAGACTCGAACCCCCAACCTTCTGATCCGTAGTCAGATGCTCTATCCATTAAGCTACGGGACCGTTTTTAAGCGCTGCAAATATAGAAATTATTTCTTGTTGACGACAGGTTTTCCAGATTTTTTCCTGTTAATCGTATTTCTCCATCTTATCTTCGATGGTTACGTCGCGGTTAAAGTCGGTTTGGATCTTCAGATAAGTCAGCATCCGGTCGGTTCCGGCGGTGCGGCAGGCTTCGTGGATTTCGGGAATCAGCAACAGCGCCTGCTCCAGGGTACATTCCACCACTGTTTCAAAAGGGCAAACCCGGTATTTGAGCCCCGACCCGGTAATGACGGCAATAGCTGCATCGACCAGTTCGTATTTGGTTTTGCCGTCGGCTTCGGGTAGCACCTGGATGGCGACGTTAATCAGGTTGTTCTTCTTCATCGGTTTGCTGGTTTCTTTGCTGATTGAGCAGTTCTACGATTTCGACGGGGTTGAGCCGTTTCACATTGGTAATCACCATATCTTCCTGCAAAAAGTTTCCGTACTGGTTACATTCGTCAATGATGCTTTTAAAAATATCCTTCAGCGGGGCTTTGATCGGAAGAATCACCACGGCGGTGGTAAAATCGAGCATGGTGTTGAGTTCTTCCACTTCACCGTCGTTTTGTTTCATGACGTAAGCCAGTTCGTCGCCGAGCAGTTTTTTTTGCATGTCGGTCAGTTCGCCACTGTTGTTCAGAAAAACGACAAAATATCTCAGTTTTTGCCCTTTCCCGCCCAAACCAGTGGAAATAAACACCTGCTGTTCGTCGAGCAGCGAACTTTGCAACAGCATGCGGCTTTCCTGCAACGCCAGCACAGCCCAGTCTTTCAGCTCGGAATCGGGGTTTTTCAGGTATTTTTCAATCGTCCGGAACGCTTCCACCTCACCGGAAGAGGCCAAGGCAGACAAGATCTTTTTTTTCTCTTCAGGGGCCGTTTGCGTTTCGAAAAGCTGGTCAGACTCCTTGAGGTATCTGCGGTAGTCTTCTGTCTTCATTTTGTGTGAAAAATCAAAATACTCCACCTGCAGCTCCAGATTGATCTGTTCTTCCAGAACATTGAAATTTTCAGGCAAATTCTCAAGTGCTTTCTGTATTCTCCGGTAAACGAACTCTTCGTCCATTCTATATGTTTTAAGTAGGTAAAAATAGCGACTTGCTGCCAGAAAAAAGAATGTTGGCCCAATTTTTAAGAAAGCGTGGCCCAATGTTATCAAATGTCAGTAAAATAGGGGGATTGACAGGTTTGTAAAGTGTAAATGTCTTCATTATAAGTGTTTTAAAAATTCCTTAACATTGTTGACAGGTGCTTTGAAACAGATCGCTAAAATCCTATATTTGTCGTCTTATTTTTATTTGATTTAAATAGACATAGCAGAGGACGAGGTGAAGCTGAGCGAGGTAAAAAATAACGAGACAGTAGTAATAACCAAGATATTAGGACACGGTTCTTTCCGGAAGCGGATTGCCGAAATGGGGTTTGTGAAAGGTAAGCAGGTAAAGGTTATCAAGAACGCCCCTTTCAATGGCGCGATCGAATATAAAATTCTGAATTATAATATTTCGTTGCGCAGGACAGAAGCCGAACTGATTGAAGTTATTCCTATTTCCGAGTTCGTAACTCCCGGGTTAAGCAACTTCGAGGGGGTGATCGATCTGCCGGTAATTGCCGGTAATTCTGAAGTTAAGGAGAAAGTTATTAATGTGGCGCTGGTCGGGAACCCGAACTGCGGGAAAACCACGCTTTATAATTTTCTGTCGGGGGCTAAAGAACGGGTTGGAAATTACAGCGGCGTAACCGTTGATATCAAGAAAAATACCTTCGTCAGCCGGGGGTACACGTTTAATTTTTATGATCTTCCGGGGACTTACAGCCTCACGGCTTACACCAGCGAAGAGCTTTATGTGCGGAAGTTTATCTATGAACAGACGCCGGATGTGGTGATCAATGTGCTGGATGCAACCAATCTGGAACGGAACCTGTTTCTGACCACCCAGCTGATCGATATGGACCTGCTGGTGATTGCTGCGCTCAACATGTTTGACGAGCTTAAAAAGAGCAACCACCGGTTAGATGATGAAGCGCTCGGGAAACTGATCGGAATCCCGTTTGTTCCAACGGTGAGTTCGAAGGGAACCGGGCTGGACGAACTGTTGCAGAAGGTGATCGATGTTTATGAAGGTGTCGATCCGGTCGCCCGGCACATCCACATCAATTATGGTCCTGAGATTGAGGCGTCGATCAAGGTGGTACGGAAAAAAATTAAGGAAAACAAGCCGATCACCGACAAACTTTCGTCCCGTTTTCTGGCGTTGAAAATGCTGGAGAAGGACCGGCAGGTATCCGAGTTGCTCGCGGCCTATCCCAATGCCGATGAGATCAATGCGATCACCCACCGGGAGATCAGGCGGATTGAGAACCTTTTTAATGAAGACAGCGAAACGGTGATCACCGACGCCAAATATGCGTTTATCTCGGGAGCCTTGAAAGAGACGCTGTATGCTCCGCAAAGCCCGGCACGCACTACTTCCGAAAAAATTGACCGTCTTCTCACTCACCGCCGCCTGGGATTTCCTCTTTTTGTGCTGATTTTGTTCCTGATTTTTTATACAACGTTCAAACTGGGCAGTTATCCGATGGATTGGATCGACCGGGGTGTGGTTGCCTTTGGCGACTGGCTCAACGGGATAATGCCTGAAGGAATGCTCAAAGACCTGCTGGTGGATGGCATCATCAGCGGAACCGGCAGTGTTATTGTTTTTCTTCCCAATATTCTGATCCTGTTTTTCTTTATTTCGTTGCTCGAAGGGACCGGTTATATGGCGCGGGCAGCTTTTATTATGGACAAAATTATGCACCGTTTCGGATTGCATGGGCGTTCGTTTATCCCGTTGGTAATGGGGTTTGGCTGCAATGTGCCGGCAATCCTGGCGACGCGTACCCTGCGAAACCGCGGCGACCGGCTGGTTACCATGCTGATCATCCCGTTTATGTCGTGCAGCGCCCGGTTACCGGTTTATATCCTGATTATTTCTGCTTTCTTCCGACAATACCAGGCGTTGGTACTCATTGGACTTTATGCGGCCGGCATTATCCTGGCTTTTGTCACGGCGCAAATTCTGAACCGGTTGATTTTCCGCAATAAAGAGACTCCCTTTGTTATGGAGTTGCCTACCTACCGTATGCCGACCCTGCGAAATATCATTTACCACATGTGGGACAAAACCCAGCACTATTTGAAAAAAATCGGGAGCGTAATCCTGATCGGGGTGATCATTGTTTGGGCGCTCGAGTATTTTCCGCGTGAAACCCGCAATACGCCCCGCTTTAAGCAGCAGCTGGAGAGCTTGCAGACGCAGGAGCTTGCTCCCGGGCTGCGAACGGAAAAGGAACTCGTCTTGCAACAGGAGATGGAAGCCGACCGGCTGGTCAACTCTTACCTGGGACGGATTGGACAAACCATTGAGCCGATCATGCTGCCACTGGGTTTTGACTGGAAGATGAGTATCAGCCTGCTGGCCGGATTACCTGCCAAAGAGATCATTGTGAGTACCATGGGCGTGCTGTATCAGTCTGATATTGATGAGTCAACCGTAAATCTTCAGCAGAAGTTGCAGAACGAAGTGTATTCGCATGGCACCCTGAAAGGCAGCAAGGTATTTACCACCGCCTCGGCATTGTCGTTCCTGGTGTTTATCCTGATCTATTTTCCGTGCATCGGCGTGGTGGCAACCATCCGGAACGAATCGGGCCACTGGAAGTGGGGCCTGTTTTCCATTTTGTACACCACTTTGCTGGCCTGGCTGATGGCATTTCTGGTATTTCAGACCGCTCAGTTTTTTATGTGAAAAATTAAGAGAAAAAGATGGCACAAGAGATAATAACCTATTTGGTTGTCAGCGTGGCAGTGGTTTTGGCATTTGGAAAACTCTCCGGTAAGCTGCGACGGAAGACCAGAAAACAGTCTTCGTGTTCGGATAATGAGTTGCGTGAAAACAGCGGCTGTGGAAGTTGTTCGGCTGATTGTTCGTTGCGTGACTCTTTTTCAGGTAGTTATAAGAAATAAAAAAAGGACGAGTCAACACTCATCCTTTCTAACCTAACTAAACTAACTAAACCAATAAAACTAATCAAACCTAAACCTATGAAACTAAAACCATGACAAATGTAAGCTCATTTCTCCTTTTTTCGGTTAAGCCAATGTTAATTTCTATGCTGTATAACATTTCTTAATAATTGATTAATATTAGCTGGGGTTTTGATTTTTGAAGAAAAATCTTTAAATGATAGCCCGTTGTTTGGCCGAAAAGATCAATGTGTTGTTGGTTAGTGAGTTCGTCGCTTTTGGGTGATGCTGCGTATAGAATCTTCTGCCTGATCTTGCTTTTGATTGGGAAAAAAACAGTGGTTAAAGCTTTTGTTGGCCAGAAAAGTTTGGAAAACCAATTTTTGGGTTTTGGGCTCACAGAAGCGGTTGGATCGTTTGTTTCCCCCGAAATTTAGTTTAGCTGTACACCAGAAAAATCAGGTAAGCCACATACAGTAAAAGAAAGACGGCCCCTTCCCAGCGTTCGACGCGCCGGCCGCGCCCGGTAAAAACAAAGGCAAACAGCAGCAGCGAAGCAGCAATGTTGACCATCATGTCGAAAAAGGAGCCACTGCTGGCCGGGACCGGCGTAATGACGGTAGAGGTGCCGAGGATAAAAAAGATGTTGAAAATGTTGGAGCCAACCACGTTGCCGATGGCGATGTCAACAACGCGTTTGCGGACTGCAACCACCGAGGTGGCCAGTTCGGGCAGGGAGGTGCCAATGGAAACGATGGTGAGGGAGATTACCCGTTCGGAAATTCCGATGAGGGTGGCAATATTTACCGCACCGGTTACGATCAGGCGTCCGCCGGCAACTAGCCCGGCCAATCCCAGCGCAATAAATAAAGCCGATTTCCAAAATGGGTAAATTTCGCTGGTGATCGGTTCTGTCTCCTGGTTGGTTTTGGCTACCTGAAAGTTGTAAACCAGGAAGATGACAAACAGGAAGAGCAGGATAATTCCGTCGGAGCGGGAGATGATGTTGCTGTCCGTTTGGTCGAGGAACACATCGGAAGCGGAGGCCAGCACCACCAACGCAGCCAGCAGGCTCAGCGGAATCTCAATCCAGGTGGTGTTGTTTTTTACCTGCAGCGGATAGAGGAGTGCGGAGATTCCGAGTATTCCCAGGATGTTGAAGATGTTGCTTCCCAGGACATTGCCAAGAACCATGTCGGTGTTGTTTCCGGCTGCTGCAAACAGGTTTACAACCAGTTCGGGTGCCGAAGTGCCGAAAGCTACGATCGTCAGCCCGATTACAATGTCGGGGATATTATATTTTTTGGCCAGTGCAGAAGCGCCGTCCACCAGTTTCCCGGCCCCCCAGATCAGCAGCACGAATCCGCCTGCAAGCAACAGAAAATTCAGCATCATTTTCGGTTTTTAACGTACGTTTTATTTTTCAGCCAGCCGCCATTGCGGCTTTCAGAAGATATTCCTGCTTTCCGTTTACGTCGGTTGGCAGGAATATCTCTTTACAGCTGTTTTCTGAAAAACAAAAAAAAGCTTTTTACGGTTCAGTTCCGGAAAATGAGCCGCAGATTTTTAAAAAGTTATCTGTGAAATAACAGAGCGGAAAAGTGCTGGAACCACCGGTTATTTTTTGGGAAGGCCCAATAAATAACTGCAGAGGTTTTCGGCAGCCTTGCCGTTTTCAAAATCTTCCGTCAGCCGGCTGTGTCCGATATATTCGTTGTAGAGCCACGGGTCGCCGATGGCCAGCACATGCCCTTTTCCGTAAGAGGTTTCAGCAATAAAAATGCTTTTGCCGTCGCCGTCGGTCAGCACTGCCCGGGCTTTTCCCGACAAGGTGATCGGCGCTACCTCTTTCAGGTAAATTTTGGATACGCCTTTAAAAAGCGGATGATCGGGCAGATTGGTTTCGGCGCCCATTTCCCAGTTCCGGCCGGTAACCGGATTCAGCGTGAGCGGGTGAAACTGAAAGCCAAATGCGCCGGCCAGTTTGTTAAAGTGGGTGAATTCGCAGTTGGGACCGTCATTAGCCATCAGCAGCAATACGCCACCGGCTTTTACCCATTTCGAGATGGTTTTTACATCTTCGACGGTTACATAGTTGGGATTCGGATTTTCCGAAGTGGTATCGGGATCCACAATGATGTAAACTCCCAGTTGGGCCAGCTTTTTGGGCGTGGGCTTTTCAGCGATGGTAGCCAGCCGGGCGCCCTGCTTCTGAAAGATTCCGCCCAGTTGCGAAAAGCCGCTGTTGGCGGAGTCATCCCAGGTGTAGTGAAAGATTTTGCCGGTTTTGCCATGTATTTCCCGGTTGAACCAGTTGTCGAGTCCGACGGTTTTTTGGGCCGCCGCCGGGAGGCTGATCCCCGCAAGCAGGAGAACGGCCAGCAGTAGTTGCAGATTGATTTTCATACGGTCTGATATTTTAAGATTTATTTCTTCTGGATGTGGTCTTTCAAATGGTAAGTGACCTTCTTTTTTATCACATATTTTGCCAGCGGCAGCTTTTGCCGCTGCAGTTCGGCAACGGCCAGCCGGGCGACGGCAGCAGCGCCTTCCACCGACAAGTGGGTGTCGTCATTCCGCTCCTTCGGAAATTTTTCGGTTGGACCTGTCCAAAGATAAATTTTTTTGGAAGGTTCATCGCCCAGCGACTGCACCAGTTCGGCGGTTTTCTGCTGCAGATCGATCAGCGGGACCTGCATGCCGGCCGCCACCTGTTTAACCGCAGCCGGATAGTCGCCGTGCGTGTCGACCAGCTTTCCCGACGGATCGAATTTGCGCCGTACAATTGGGGTGAACAGAATCGGGATGGCTTGTTTTTCGCGGGCTTCGCGCACAAAACGCTCCAGGTTGCGCTGGTAGCCGTCAAACGGCGTGGCGTAGCGGACCGGATCCTGAATTTTCTGGTCGTTGTGCCCGAATTGGATAAATAGATAATCGCCCGGTTGCAGGCGGTCGAGAACGGCCTGCCAGCGCCCTTCATCTATAAAACTTTTGGTGCTCCGTCCGTTGACCGCATGGTTGCGGACGGTGACTTTACGGTTGAAAAAAGCGGGTAACGCCTGCCCCCAGCCGGTTTCGGGATAAACCTCTGCTTTTTTGTCAGCCATGGTCGAATCGCCGATGGTGTGGACCGTAACCGCCCGTTGCGATGAGAGGCACGCCAAGAAGGGAAGGAGCGTCAGCAGCAACAGAAAGTTTCTGACAGATCGCCTAAAAGTCCCTTGGGGAGCAGCCCAAAATTGTCTTCCGATTGGGGAACGGAAATTATTAAACAGGTTCATTGGATGCAGTTTGATGTAAAATTCAGAATATTTTCCGGTTCCATTTAAAATTTTACGGCATCGGCCGATACTTCATTGCCAATGGTGGTCAGCTCTTTCAGCCCGGCAGGGGCGAAGGTGATGTTTTCACTTTTGCTGCCATTTATGGTAATGGAGCCTGCCTGATTGGTGCCGGTCGAAAAGCCGTTTACCGTTACCTGGCGGCTGTTGTAAAGTTCCAGCGCCGTCCCTTTTTTGGTGACCAGCTCGATGTTGTCGATTTTGACATTGCTGGCATCGATGAGGGTGATTCCCCGGTCGGCTTCGAGCTGCATGTTGCTGATCTCGATGTTTTCGAGGTTCATTTCAGGCAAACCCTGCAGAAATACCGCCTGCATCGCCCCTTTCAGCGATACATCGCGGATGAAGATATTTTTAAACTGCGGGGTTTCAATGGTTACCGGTTCGGCCTGGGCCATGGCCTGCTGTCCACCTTCGGCCAGCATTTCCGAAACCGATTTTCCGCCATAATAGAGGTCGAACGAAATGGCCTGCGTGGGAATGTTGATCATGCGGATATCGGAAATGTAAATGTTCTGCACCACTCCGCCACGTCCGCGGTTGCTTTTGAATCGCAATCCGACGTCGGTTCCGATGAAAGTACAGTTGGAGACATGCATGTTATTCACGCCGCCCGACATTTCGCTGCCCACGGTAACTCCGCCGTGGCCGTGGTAAACCGTGTTGTTCCGGATGATAATATTTTCGCACGGAACGCCCCGTTTGCGGCCGTCTTCGTCTTTGCCCGACTTGATGCAAATGGCGTCGTCGCCCACGTCGAAGCTGGAGTTGTAAACGATGACATTTTTGCACGATTCGATGTCAATTCCGTCGCCGTTTTGCGAATACCAGGGATTGCGCACGGTGATGTTACGCACGGTAAGATGTTCGACCATCAGCGGATGGATACACCAGGCCGGCGAGTTTTGAAAGGTGGGGCCGTCGAAAAGAACCCGTTTGCTGTTCTGGATGCTTACCATCACGGGGCGCAGGAAGTCACGGATCGCTTCGTAGTCTGCCTTGGACGTGAGTCCGGCGGGGACGTTCATTTTGGCCGTTTCCTGGGCTTTTTTGAACTGTTCCGACGGGTACCATTCGTTGCCGCGTTCGTTGACCACCCCGCCCGAAGCGACCAGCTCTTTCCACTGGCTTTCGGTCAGCTTTCCTCTTTTGACAAACCGCCAGGCGTCGCCCGACCCATCCCAGATGCCATGCCCGGTAAAGGCTACATTTTCTACGTTTTTCCCATAAACAGGGGAGATGCACCGCCAGGTATCCAGCCCTTCGAAACTGGTTTCGATAACCGGGTAGAGGTTTTTGTCGGTAGAAAAGATCACCAGTGCGCCGGGTTCGGTGTAGAGTTCGAGGTTGCTCTGCAGGATGATGGGGCCGGTCAGCCAGATGCCGGCCGGAATAACCACTTTACCGCCCCCTTTTTTGACCACCGCGTCGATGGCGTCGGCAAAGGCCTGGGTACAGAGAACCTGGCCGCCACTCCGGGCGCCGAAATCGGTAATCGATACCGTGTTGCCGGGAATTACCGGCTCTTCAACCCGGGGCATCTGAAATTCTACCCCAGCGTATAAATCGGGAGCCTGGGGCATCCCGACGTTGGTCTGCGGACCGGCACAAGCCGAAAATAAAATGGCGGTGGCCAGTCCAATTGTTGTTTTAAGTCTGCTCATATCATTTGTTGTTTTATTCTGAAAAAATTCAAGTTGGGTGTACAGTTTCTTCTGCAGTCTGTTTCTCTTTTTCAGGGTATTTGCTGAAATGGGGTGACCCACTCCCCAAGAATATTTTCGGGCGTGTAGGACAACGCTTCCTGGTCGGTCAGCTGTTTGGCCCAGCTCACCCGGGTTGCAGGAGACGCGCCGGCGCCATGGTTTTGGTATTCGGCAAAAACAGCTGTTTTTTCTGCGTCGGGTTTGTTCCAGTTGTGCCAGCCTTCGGGTTTTACCAGGCCGGCCAGGTGACAGCGCAGAAAGGCAGATTTGCCGAACGGCCGCCAGGGGCGCCCCAGGTAGAATGAGGCCTCCGGTGCGGGGCCGGTGATTTCACAATCGAGGAAAACAAATCCGAAGCTGCTCTCTTCGTTGGTCGACGGCGCCGTAATGTAACCATGCTCTTTGCAGATAATGGTGCAGCGGTCGAAAACGGCCGTTGACCAGCCAAAGATAAAATCGACGGTACCCTCGATGATGCAGCTGCGGTAATACTGGCGGCTTTTTTCGCCATGCGGATAGAGTGTATCCTGACAGCCGCGGAACCGGCAGTTGATGAATACCGCCCTGTCGCCGTCAATCCGGACGGCCACCGCCTGCCCAACCGGACCGGAGGAGTTCTCGAAGGTGATGTTTTCGGCCCGGAAACCATCGCCGAAGAGGAAAAAGGAGGAGGAGCCGGTGGTGCCCAGCTCTTCCCCGAAAATATTTTTCTTCGCAGCAAAGTCATCATAAGTCAGGACGACCTGGTCGCGGTCTTCGCCGATAAAAACCACGTTGGTTTTACTGCCGGGCAAAACCAGCTTTTCTTTGTAAATGCCTTTTTTGATGAATATCCGGGTTTCGTTTTTCCGGAAATCGGGTACGGCATTGATAGCTTCCTGGACGGTCCGGAAATTGCCGGTCCCGTCGGCGGCCACCACAAAGTCTGCTTCAACCGCCGAAGCAGCTGTTGCAAAGAGCCAGGCTGCCATCAGCCAGACGATCCGGGTGGCGTATTGCTGGAGGAATCTGGTCATTTCTGCTTTTTTAGTTTTTCAATTCTGAACCAATCGATGTCGGCTGAACCGGCGTCGTTGATGACGCCTTCTCGCAGGGCGTAAAATCCTATTTTGGATCCGATCCATTTTCCTTCGCGGATTTTAAACGGGGCACCTGCGGTGGTAAATGAAATCCCATCCAGGCTGTAGCTGAAGCTGCACACCGCATCTTTCTGAACGGTTATCCTGAACCAGATGGTATTGGCTTCCACCGGGCGGGCTGCCGACAGTTCTTCCTGGTTCCCTTTATCGGCCTGCCGGCAAACGGCCGAGTAAACGGCCAGCTTCCCGTTTTCCCGTTTGAGGGCAATCCGGGCATAATCCATTCCCATGGCCACAAAGCCAACTTCTTCGCCGTCAAAACGTGCGTCGAAGGTCAGTTTGGTGGTTGCAGTAAATTCGGGAGCCGGGAATTTTTGGAGCAGCAGGTTCGAAATGTCCCACAGGTTAACCGCGCCGGCCGGCCGCGGAATGCAGTTCAGCCTGAAGAACCCCAGGTTTCCCGAAGGAAATCCCCAGATATCCTGGTAGTTGGCATGCCACTGCCACTGCAGTCCCAGTGTCGGGGTGTTGAATTCGTCACTTTCGGGAGGGGTGGCTTTGGGATAGCTTTTGCCAACATTGGGTTTTTTGTAGCTGCGCACCGGTTCGCCACAGCCATCCCCGTCGACATCCACGCCAATCACCGGCCAGTCGTTTACCCACTTCATGGGGTTGAGGTGCATAACCCGTCCGTATGCGCCCAGGTCCTGGAAGTTCAGGAACCAGTCCTCGCCGGTTGGGGTGTCGACCCACGCCCCCTGGTGGGGACCGTTGATGTCGGTTTTACCCTGCGCCATCACGATTTTGTGTTCATACGGCCCAAACACCGATTTGGAGCGCAGCACCAGCTGCCATCCGGTTGCCACTCCGCCTGCCGGGGCAAAAATGTAGTAGTAACCGTTGCGTTTGTAAAACTTGGGGCCTTCAACGGTGGGATGCTCCCGGTGTCCGTCAAAAACCATCACCGTATTGCCGATCAGCCGGGTACCTTCGGGATTCATTTCATTGACCAGGATTACACTTTTTATCCCGGCGCGACTTCCGGCCAGGGCATAAACCAGGTAGGCTTTGCCATCGTCATCCCAAAGCGGCGAGGGGTCAATCAACCCTTTTCCGCCCTGAACCAGCACCGGCTCCGACCACGGTCCTTCGGCCCGGGAAGCTTTGGTCATATAGATGCCGAAATCAGGATCGGGGTAGTAGATGTAAAATTCGTTGTTGTGGTAGCGGATACAGGGCGCCCAAACCCCCCCGCCGTGCTGTACCTTGTCGAAAACATCGAAAGGGGGCTGCTTGTCCAGCGCATAACCGATCAGGTTCCAGTTGACCAGGTCTTTGGAGTGGAGGAGCGGCAGCCCGGGCACACACTTGAACGAGGAGGCCGTGAGGTAATAATCGTCGCCCACCCGGACGGCATCCGGATCGGAATAATCGGCATACAGCACCGGATTGGTGTAGGTTCCGTTACCGTTATCCGACACCCACACCTGCGAAAGGGGCGCATTTCCGGGTTGGGCATATGTGTTGGCGATGGCGGCAATGGTAATTGAAAAAACGGTTAGCCATCTGAAAATCATCTTTTTGACAAGTGTTGTCGTTTGCATTTTTTTAAATTATTTATTTAGTGTTGATAAAATTGATTTCTTTTTACGTTTATCTGAAAACCGGTAGTTTTTTGCTGAATCTCCTGTTTTTTTCATCGAAAATTTGCAGGAGCACAATTCCCTTTTCCCGGATCTCCAGTTCTGCCGAATAATCTTTTACCGATTGTGCTGTAAGCAGCGCCCCGGTTACCGTGTACACCCGGATCAGCTGCATCCGGCTGGTGTGCCGGATTTGTATCCGGCCGGTGGCAGGCTGGAAAATAACTTCCGGTTCCTTTTCGGGCGCAATAACCGGCAAAGGGGTTGACACCACCGCATCTGCCAGGCCACTCCGGATAATTTCTTCCACCAGGCTGTTGAGATAAACTTCCAGATTGGGATAACTGCCGTCGAGGGTGGTCAGCAGTGCGTCGGCGGCATTGAATTTATCCAGTTTGTTGGCCTCTTCCCAGTGATCGGGCATGCCGTCATTGTCTGAGTCGGCGGGAGCTGCGGTTGCCGCAAGTTCGGGCCAGCCGCCTACTGCGCGCTGGGTGTCGATCAGTCCGTTGGTACTGCCGTTTCCTCCGTCGGTGCAGGTAGCCGTACCGGTTGACACATCGCGGAGGATCCGTTTGTCGATCGTATCCCTCTTCAGACTGGCTCCGGCGTATCGGAGCACCTTTTCGTAAGCGGTCTGGGCGGTGTGGGTGGTCACTTCCGACGGGTTAAATTCCACGTCAGATTTAATATCGTTAAGGGTAATTCCCGGTGCATAGGAACCGAAGGAGGAGTGGAGCGAAACGCCCAGCCAGTTGTTGCTGGTATTGGCTGCACTGGCGGTTACCAGGTTCCCGGTGATGTAAAAAGTTCCGAAGGTCCCGCGCGGCTGGCTGTTGCTCCCGTCGTCGGCATACGGCTGCAAGATCCTGGAACGGTTGGAGGTGGTGGCAGGACCCGCTTGGTAATAGTTGTTGACGATGTTGTACCTGCCCCCTTCGGCTGCGTAAGCGCTGTTGGATCCCCAGTTGTAGAGGGTGTTGTTGCGGAAATCAACCAGTTCGAGGGTGGGTTGGTTGGAGTAGCGGCTGCCGCAAAAACGCGGATTGCGGCTGTCGTTGTGCGCCAGCAGGTTGTGGTGAAACGAGGCATTACGTCCGCCCCAGATTCCGCCATAACCGTGCAGCCCTTTGTTGTGGACTGAATTTCGCAGGCTTTCTGAGAGGATACACCACTGCAGGGTGAAATTTTCGTTGTCGTAGAAAGAAGCCAGTTCATCGGTGCCCCAGCTGATGGAGCAGTGGTCGATGATAATATTTTTCCGGTCGCGGCCCCAGATGGCGTCATTCTCCTGGTTGGTTTCGTCGCCCATGCGGAAGCGGAGGAAGCGGAGAATCACATTGTCGGCATTGATCCGGACGGTGTAATCGCGGATGGTAATGCCGTCGCCGGGAGCCGTCTGGCCGGCAATCGTAACATCCCCGTTGCTGATGGTCAGGTTACTCCGGAGTTGGATGGTGCCGGATACCTTAAACAGGATGGTACGCGCCCCGGACTGGTTAATGGCATACCTGAGCGAGCCGGGGCTGTTGTCGTCGTTCAGGTTGGTTACGTAAATCACCCGGCCTCCCCGGCCTCCGGTGACATATCTGCCGTGCCCTTCGGCGCCGGGAAATGCCGGAATCCGGCCGCTTCTCGACGAAAAGCCGGCGGAGGCAGGTAACAGTGACGCCATCAACAGGAAGGCTGTGGTTAAGAATTTATATCGGATCAATATTTTCATTTTTTGACCATTTTGCAGAGCCGTTTTACGGAATGACCTGTTTGACGAGGTCGTTCAGGTAAACTTCGAGGTTGGTGTAGGTTGGATCCAGCGAGCAGCTGTTTCCGTCGTCGGGACGGTTGGGGTTCAGTCCGTGGGCGGTTTCCCAGGTGTCGGGGATGCCATCGTGGTCCGAATCGACGGGCGGGGATTGCTGTTTCAGCGGGGGCCAGCCACCCACCTCGCCCGGTGAGTTAATGATTCCTTTTTTGCCGCCGGAGAAGGTGGCGCCAAAGCGTTCCCGGCCGGTCCGGGTTTCTGTGATTATTCTTTTATCTGCCGCATCTCTTGCCAGGGAAGCGCCGGCAAACTTCAATACCTTTTCAAAAGCTTCGCTGGCGCTTTCGGTGTGAATGGGAGCGTGCGGAACGGGCTGGTTCAGCCGGGAGAAATTTTTGGCCCGGAGGTCAACGCCTTTTCCCTGGACACCTTTTCCCCAGTTGTCGCGGGTTGTCTGGGGAGAGCCTTCCACCACATTTCCTTCGATAAAAAATTTTCCGGCCCGCAGGGTGTCGCGGTTGTACCGCGGGTCGAAGAACGACTGGGTGAGGTCGAGGATCCGGTTGCGGACATTTTTGGGGGTTGCCGGCCCCGGTTTGTAGTAGTTGCCAACCAGGTTGTAGTTCCCCTCTTCACCGCCGTATGCGCTGTTGAAGCCCCAGTTGTAGATCACGTTGTTGCGGAAGTCGGCCTGTTCAAGGTCGGGTTGGTTGTTGTACCGCGAGCCGTGAAAACGGGGATTGCGGCTGGTGTGGTCGGAGAGGAGGTTGTGGTGAAAGGTGGCCTGGTTGCCACCCCATATTCCGCCGTAACCGTGCGGACCTTTGCGGTGGACCGACCGGTCGAGGCTTTCGCTGATGATGCACCACTGCAGGGTAAAATTGCTGTTTTCGTAAAACGAAGCGATCTCGTCGGTGCCCCAGCTGAAACTGCAGTGGTCGATGATAATATTTTTATTGCGGATGCCCGAGATGGCGTCGAGTTCTTCGCCGGCCGCGCTGCCGGGCCTGATCCGGATAAAGCGCAGGATAACGTTGTCGGCTTCAATCACCATTCCGTAATTGACCAGGCAGATGCCGTCGCCCGGGGCACTTTGCCCGGCAATTGTCACATCGCCGTTTTGGATATGGATGGGGCGGGAGAGTTCGATGTTGCCGGAAACCCTGAAAAGAATGGTGCGTGCGCCCGCCTTTTCAACGGCGTTGCGGAAACTGCCTTCCCCGTGGTCGTTCAGGTTGTCTACAAACAGCACCTGGCCTCCCCGTCCGCCGGCGGTGAACATGCCTCCACCTTCGGCGCCCGGAAAAGCAACTTGTTGGGCGGTCGAAAGGGGGATTCCGGTTGTCCACAGAACCAGAAGAAGCAACCAGTTCCGAAGGGCCTGTTTATAGCTGATTTTCATCTTTATCTCTTTTAAAGTTTGTACTGCCATCAGATCTTTTTTCCAATGAACAACCTGTCGGCTGACAGGGTGCACTCCTTCACGCCTGGTATTATTTCGGGGTATTGCTGATGCCTGAAAGATTCTGAAAAGCGGTGCAGTTTTCCGGGTCTTTCGGCTGGATTGATTTTCAGAGAAACCGGGAGGCTTGCAAAATCGTGACAGCAGAAACGATGAAGTTGGATTCACTTCTGTGTTTGCTGAGATGAAAGCTCCGGGACTTTGTATTGCTACATCATCCCGGAGCTGTTTTATCCACGATCTACTCTGAAAACAATTTTTTCACAATTTTCCGGTTGGTTATTTCAGCCAACGCGGGTCTCCGATGTTGTTGTCAATCAAGGTTTGGTTGGAAACCTTAAAGTTACCGCTGCCCACATTGGCAAAACCAGGATCCAGCGTGGTGTAAGTGGAAGAGAGATCGAGTTTTGAGCTTCCACTGTAGAAGGCCGGCGCATTGAAATAGTTGTTTTTCGAACATTCCGGGTTGGTGGTGGCTGCCTGGTTCGAATAATATCCGGTGTAACCTTCCGGGCCGGCGAAAATGGTGTTGCTAACCGTTGAGGCATTGCTGGCAAAACGAACATACAGGATGCGCCTGGAGTGTGACACCTGGTAGAACGTGCAATGGTCGATGAGAATGTTCGACGTGGAGCCAGGGAAGTTGGAGGCTGAGTTGTCGAAGCGGATGAAATCGCGCGGGAAGGCGGCCACCTTGTTAAAGGTACTTTTGGTGATCGAGAGGTTTGCCACATGTCCCGAGCGGAAATCGATGAAATCGCCGCCATCGTTGACAACATTCGACATGATACAGTCGTCGATAATCAGGTCCTGGATTTTCAGAACAGCCGAACCGCCATAAATCAGGGCCTGGTTGTAGTCGCGGACGATACATCCCTCGATTTTTACAGCGTTGATGTTATATGTTCCGGAGTTGCACAAAATGGCCTGCAGCAGCTTGGTCTGTGGTTCTCCGTAAGTGCCCGCCATTTCCAGGTCTTTGATATGGAAATCGGTAATTCCGGAATTCAGGAGGAATCTTACATGAATCACGGGTTTGTTGTGTGGCAGCAACCCTTTAATCGTGATCGATTTGTCAATGGTGACATCGCCGGTGGTGTTGAGGTACTCGCCCGGGAAGAGGACCAGGACGTCGCCCGGTTGGGCATTGGCGATTGCCAGGGCCAGGTCATCTTCCGGATAGACCGGGGTGGCTCCGCCGAGGTCGATCAGGGTGGTAAAGGTGACCTTCCCCCGCTGTTTATTCTCCCTGAATAAGGTGACGGTGTAGGAAGTTTCGCCGGTCAGTCCGCTGATGGTAGCCTCTCCGGCTGCTTTTTCCACGGCCGTAATCGGTCTTTGTACATTCCCCGGAACAATCAGGAAGTGGGTCACCTCACTGCCGGCCGGCCATCTGAGCACGGCGCTGGTGGCCTGGATGGCGTCGCCTTCAACCGGACTGAGGATATTTTCTGATTCGGTTTTAAAGGTAACAACGGTCCATTTTGATTCGCCGGTAGTACTGCTTGTCCCTTTCAGCCGGGCCGAATAGAGAGTTTCCCCTTCCAGCGTAACTTTGTAGGGAAGCTGGTCGGGTTTTACCGTTACGGTTTTTACAATATGGGTGAAGAGCAGGCTGTCTTCGCTGATTTCAATGACATACTCCTCTGCATCGCTGCGCAGCGACCAGGAAAATTCGGCGGTGGTCCGGTTCCGGATCTTGACGTCC
This sequence comes from Prolixibacteraceae bacterium, assembly GCA_029975525.1. Classification (GTDB taxonomy): domain Bacteria; phylum Bacteroidota; class Bacteroidia; order Bacteroidales; family Prolixibacteraceae; genus UBA1413. The sequence continues at coordinate 17,053 of JARKOX010000294.1, forward strand.
AGATTGCCGGGCGTCAGTACCCTGGCAAGATCAAGCTCTTCAATGATCGGGTCTACTTCCTTGCAGGAATTGACAATCAGGGCGAACAACCCCAGGAAGAGAGCAAAATATAATATCTTCTTTTTCATATTCCTCATTTTTTTAGTAACCATAGTCATTTTTCAGCTGTCCGTTGCTGGCATCCAGGAAGACCTGCCAGATAGGCCAGAACTGGTTTTTGTCGGGATCCTTGGCATAGATCGACTCAATTTTGGCATCGGTCAGTTTCGACGCGTTTACAAATACCGTGTTGTATTCGTATTGTGTGGTCCTGTCTTCGGTTTCCCCCCTGTTGAAGCCGTAGAACTGGAGGCTTTCGCCGTCGGCGGCGTAGCTGTAGTAAACTTTTTCCGGGACATCGGCATATTGGCCGGTACGGTCGCGGAGGGCATACATCTTGGTTTTGGCCTCATCCAGTTTGGTTTTGAGGAGGTTCCAGCGGATAAGCGTCTGTTTGCGTGTCATCTCCCCGACAAATTCAAATTTGTGTTCGTCGACAATCGCGTTGAACATGGCTTCTTTGGTCGTCAGGGCGTTGACATAAGCCTCCACCTTGGCTGGCCAGTCGCTTGATTTGAAAGCTCTCTGGCGGATCATCTTCAGATAGGGGGCGGCGGCGGCCGGTCCCTGCAGTTCATTGGCAATTTCGGCAGCCATCAGGATAACTTCGGCGTAGCGCATATACATTTTATTGACGCCGTCGTCGTTGGTCGAGGTTACGAAGCGGCTCATCCATTCGTATCTGAATTTGCCGAAGCTCCATTTGCTCAGGTTAAGCAGCTGCTGTTTGGCAATGCCGTTTGTTGCGGTGCCCCATTCGTAAGGCACGACCGACACATCGCGACGGGTATCTTTCACGTCGAAGTCATAAAACACGTGGGGTGTTGGGCCGGCTTGTCCGCCGCGCGCCTGCCCGGTGTACTGGTCCACACTGTTGTGCCGGATTGCAAAGGTGAAGAGCATTCTTCCGCGGCCATCCGAGAAGGGAAGTTCCCATAACGCTTCGCCACCGGCTGCTACATTGTCCTGGCAGTTCTTTTTAAAAACGGTTTCAAAGGAAGGTTCGAGCCGGCAGGTACCGCTGTTGATCACGTCGAGGCACTCCTGTAAGGCTACCGGGTAGAGTTTTTCAACAGTCAGGTCGGGGTCGTTGCTTCTCCGGATGCCGTCGGGGTATTGCGAATAACCGGTTGCGGCCAGGATCATGCGTGCCCGGAACCCTTTTACAAATGCCTTGTTGACCCGTTCGATGGAGGCGGTGGCGTTGGTTTCGTTTGGCCAGGGAACCAGCGTGGCCGCTTCTTCCAGGTCGCTGATCAGCTGTTTGTAGATCACATCGCGGCTCGATTTGGGCAGGTACAAGGTTTCGGAGTTGATCGGTTCAAAGCGGGCTACCACGTCTCCCCAGGCTTTCAGCAGGTCGGCGTAATAAATAGCCCTGAGCGTTAATGCCTCGCCCAGCAGATAGCCCAGTTCGGTGCCCGGCTCCGGGTTGCCATAGGCGCGCAGCCCTCTGATACAGATGTTGGCCCGTTCAATTCCCGAGTACATCTGCGCCCAGGCGTTGTTGGTGGTGTTCATCTGGTTGTTGTTGGCCTGCGCTCCGTAAACCGCCAGGTCCGACTGCCCGTCGGGGTATCTTTCCGAAAGGTTATACCATTCAATATCGGTATTCATGCCGTACCACGGGAGGAATCTTCCGCGGTGTCCGTTGGTTTCGGCAAAAGGGACTTTGATGCCGTCAACAGCTCCTTTCGCCAGGTCGGGAGTTGAAAAGATGACCATTTCGTCCAGCGACGACTTGGTGGGGGTATCGAGATAATCTTCGCAGGAGGTCATTCCGACGGCCAACAGGATTGCAAGGATATAGACTATTTTTTTCATATTCAGAATCGTTATTCAGTTTAGAAATTAAGATTTAAGCCAAATACGAGCTGTCTGCTCCGCGGATAGGCCGAATAGTCGACACCCGGGGTGAGTGCTGTTTTGCGGCGGGTTGAGACCTCCGGGTCGAAGCCGGAATAGTTGGTCAGGATGGCGACGTTGTAGCCGGTTGCGTAAAACCGCAGATTCTGGATATTCAGCTTTTTACTCAGGGTCGACGGGATGGTGTAGCCCAGCGACAGGGTGCTCAGCCGGAGGAAAGAACCATCTTCAACGGCCCAGTCGCTGAAGACAAAGCGGGTCATGTAGGGCGACCACTGGGTGGTGTTGCTGTTCATGGCAGCCAGGGTAGCCGGATCGGTTACCAGCTGTCCGGTAGCCGGGTCGATGTTGGTCCACCGTTCGCCGGCGCCCATCAGGGTAATCATGTTCCGGTACTGGTAACGTTCGGTGGAGGAGGCGTATTCGATTTTGTTGGCATTGTAGATGTCGTTGCCATAGCTCCAGTTGAAAACGGCTGTCAGATCGAAGCCGTAGGCATAGCCGTTGATGGTAAATCCGCCGGTGTGCAGCGGGTTGGCATCGCCAATGATGGTGCGGTCGGCAACATTGATCAGGTTGTTGTCGCCTTCCAGGTTTTTGAGTTTCATTTTACCCGGAGCCAGTTTCCCGACAATTGCGGTTGCATCGGCTACCCCCTCTTTCAGGATCCATTTGCCGGCCGTTGCGTCGTAGCCGGTGAAGTCGGAAACTTCGTAACGTCCGTCTGAAACGTAGCCATACATTTTACCAACCGATCCGCCTTTGGCAATCCAGAAGTCGGTGCCGATGTCGGTAGAAGCCCAGCCGGTTTCTGCGCCAAAGTCATCCATCATGCCCAGCGACTTGATCTTGTTCCGGTTAAAGCCGATGTTGAACGAGAAGTTGAGGCCGTAGTTCTTTTTTTCGATTGCAATGGCATTCAACGAGAGTTCCACCCCTTTGTTTTCGGTCTCGCCCATGTTGCGGTACTGGGTGTCGTAGCCTGTTCCGGATACCGGGAAAGCAATCAGCAGGTCTTCGGTCGTGTTGAGATAAACTTCGAAGCTACCGTTTATCCGCGATTTGAAGAGGACGTAGTCCAGCCCGATGTTGCGGGTGTAGGTGGTTTCCCATTTCAGATCGGGGTTGGCCATGGTTTTGGAAGCCGACCAGAAACTGTCGAAGCCGTTCATCCAGGAGGTGGATCCGGATACGAAAGTTTGTGCCATCTGACCGGCTGGAATTCTGTTATTTCCGGCCGATCCAAAGCTGAATCTCAGTTTCAGGTCGTTGAGCCAGGCCGAGGTTCCCTGCATAAACTCTTCGCCCGAAGCGCGCCAGGCCAGCGCCACCGACGGGAAATATCCCCAGCGGTTGCCTTCGGAAAATTTACTCGAACCGTCGGCCCGGAAAGTTGCCGCAACGATGTATTTGCTTTGGTAATCGTAGTTTAACCGGCTAAAGAAAGAGAGCAACTTGTCGTCGGGTGAATAGAAATTTTCCGTTGAGTGGGCTACCCCCTGGTTGGTGAGTTTAAAGGCTTCGGTGGAGGTGAAAAGCCTCGGGAAACCATGCACCACCGAAGTGAGCTCCTGCGACTGGGCGATCAGCATTTCATGTCCCAGCAGGAGTTTCAGCGTGTGGTCTTCTCCCAGGATTTTTTTGAAATCGTAATTTAAAGTGTTGGTGTTTCTGAAACGTTCCTGTTTTGAATCCCGGAGGATGACGGCCGGTTTGCCCTGGTTTTCAGCTGCCGGGGCGTTGTTGATGTAATAGGTGGTGAGTCCGTAAAAACGGTTGTCGTTGTAATAGTAATTGTCTAATCCGACCTCCGATTTGAGGGTCAGATTTTTCAGCGCCTCCCACGAAATACTTCCGGCCACGTTGTAGTTTTTCCTTTTCTGGAACCGGTCGTTGTCGTAGGTTGCCTTGATCGGATTGACCAGGTAGCTGGCAATTTCCTCGTCGGTGTCGTCGGTTGTAAGTCCCGAGAGCGGCATGGGAGCAAAGGTGACGCTGTGTTTCAGCCGGGAGTCGGCCGAAGAGGCCTCGTTTTGCTCGTTGGCGCCGCCGCCGTTGATTTCGGTACCCGAGTAGCGCATGTTAAATGCCAGCTCGACCTTCTCGTTGGCTTTGTGGTTGAGCTTAAAAGAGATGTTGTCGCGTTTGAAGTCGGAGCCGATCATAATGGCTTTTTCGTCGATGTGCGCATAGTTGAACGAGTAGGTCATTTTGCCGGTCCCGCCCCGCACGCTGATGTCGTGGTTAAACACATGGCCCAGTCTGCCGTAAACCTGCTCCTGCCAGTTGTTCATGGGCTGGCCGGCATACAGGTCGAGGTCCTGGTAAGCGCCGAAGAATTTTTGATATGAGTTGAGGTTTTTGGCTCCGTAGCGCAGCATGGCATATTCATACTGCCAGCTGACATAGTCTTCCGGGTCAAGCACATCAAGGGTTTTGGCAATCCGTTTCAGTCCGTAGTAGGAGTTGTAATTAACGGAGGTTTTACCTTCCTGGCCGGTTTTGGTGGTGATGATGATTACCCCGTTGGCCCCTCTCGACCCGTAAATTGCCGTTGAAGAGGCATCTTTCAGCACATCGATCGACTGGATGTCGGATGGCGATATGTCGTTGATGCTGTTCACCGGAAAGCCGTCGACAATATAAAGCGGGGAGTTGTCCTGGGTGATTGAACCGCCGCCCCTCACCCGTATGCGGATTTCGGCGTCGGGCGATCCTTCGGTAGAGGTAATCTGTACCCCTGCCATTTTTCCCGTAATTGCTTCGGCGGCGCTGGAAACCGGTATTGCCCGCAGATCGTCACCCCTGACAGAAGCTACCGATCCGGTGATGTCTTTTTTCTTTACTGTTCCGTAGCCGATGGCCACTACCTCTTCCAACCCAATGGTTGCCGGTTGCAGGGCCACATTCACTTCCGTCCGGTTCCCTACTGCCAGCTCTTGTGTAGTATATCCGATAAACGTAAACACCAGGGTCGAGTTGGCTGAAGGTGCGGTAAGCGAGTAGTTACCAGACAGGTCGGTAATGGTTCCGGTAGTCGTCCCTTTTACTACCACATTGGCTCCGGGGATCCCTTCCCCGTTGGAGGCGTCGGTCACTTTTCCCCTGACCGTTACCTGCTGGGCCATGGCTACTGCCGGAACCAGCAGCAAGCCACCCAACAGAAGGACAGCGGCCTTGCCCGTCATCCGGGAAAAATGCTTTTGAATGAATGAATTCAGTCGTAACATCATACTGTTTTTGATTTGGTTATTATTTTATTTTTAAAAAAGTGATTACCACAGCTGACTGCGGTAACCACTTGAGCCTGTTTGTTATACGTAATCCGGCAGAATTATTCTTCTTTAAGGGAACAACCCTTGCCGGATGAAAATCACCATTTTCCTGTTAATATCCGGTATTTTGCCAGAACCCTTCTGCCGAGGGGGCGCTGGTGAGGTTGGTGATGGCGTCGAGCTGCGATTGCGGAATCGGGCGATAGTAATGGAAATCCTTGATGCTGGCGGATCCCTGTGCATTGTATTTCTTCACCCGGTCGACCAGGGTTTTGGTCCGTTTCAGGTCGAACCAGCGCTGCTGCTCCCCGCAAAGTTCAATGGCCCGTTCATCCAGGATCGTGTTGATATCGACGGTTCCCTTCAGGGAGTTGTCTTTGCCGGGCTTGGCCCTTTTGGCCCTGAGCTGGTTCAGGGTTACCAGGGCTGCCGGAGCGTTTCCGCTGCCCAGTTCCGCTTCAGCCTTGATCAGGTACATCTCTGCCAGGCGCAGGACCATAGCATCGCGGCTTGAGATGTCATGGGTCGGGTAGTTCGGGTCATAGACATCGTCGAGAAATTTTTTAATCCCCGGATAGGAGCACCATCCGCCAATTTTATAAGAGTTGTAACGACCGTCGTTATAGACGTCGGATTTGGCTTTGGCGGCTTCCGTTGGTTTGGCCGTGGCCGGATCGGAGGAGGTGTAGACGGGAATGTCGCCGCCGCTCATAAACTGGATGCGGTAGCGTCCTTTTGCCCAGGCCTGTTTGGCCAGTCCTTCGGGAGAATTTCCGTCAAGAGCACAGTAATAAATGGCGGTATCCTTGATGGCCGGATAGTTTTTGGAACTCCCTGCCAGTCCGGGCGCAATGGTGTAGGCATCCAGCAAGGTGGCTTCAGTGCGCTGGTCGGTAGCCCTGTTGTTTTCGAGAAGTTTCCAGAGGTAGAGTGAAGGCAGGTAACGGGTGAATCCCCTTCCGTAGGGCGAATAATAGGGAGCCACATAGATTTTTTCCTTGGTGACATAATGGGTGATGTAGGCGGAGGATTCCCCGAGAACCCTGACAAAGGTTTCATTACCGTTGTTGCCCAGGTCGGAGGCGCCGTTGTTCCACATAGAGACAAACATCAGGAGCATGGCGCTGCCCCCACGGCTGTACCCGGTGCGGGTGATCAGCGAGTTGTAGTCGAGGGGTTCGCCCGAGGCGTTGGTTTTGTACCTCTTGGGAATACAGTTCACGTTGGTCTTGATGTCGGCAGAGTAACTCACTCCCCAGATGGCCTCCTTGTTTTTGGAGATATCCTCATTTTTCATCGACCAGGTGTCGGCATAGTTGTCGTAGAAGGAGGCAATGCCGCTGTTAATGACGGCTTCGGCTTCGCTTTTGGCCTGAGCATAATAGTTGGTTTTGCCCAGCCAGCTGGCGGCATACAGAAGAACCCTGGCTTTCAGGGCGCGTGCGGCCCAGTAGTTGGCGCGGCCGTCGCTTTTGATCATGTAGTTGGCAGTCTGGAAGGCAGTAATCGACTTGTCAAGGTCTTCCAGAATTTTGGTATAAATATCCTCTTCGGATAGCCTGGTGGGGTTGGTGACGATCTCGGTCTGCGGCTCACTGTTGTAAGGGATCGGACCCCAGATGTTCACCAGGTGGAAGTAGTAGAAAGCTCTCAGAAAATAGGCTTCTCCCATAAATCTGCTGCGCAGCGATTCGGCGATGACTTTGTTTTCAGGGATAAATTTCAGGGCAGTGTTGCAAACGTCGATGCCACAGTAGAACATCTCCCAGTAGTGGTCGAGGCTGGCATTGTCGCTGGAATTTCCATCGAGGCTTTCCGCAGTGATGTTGTAAGAGTTGAGTGACTTCTGCTTGTTGTCATAACCATAATAGAAGAGGTCGGTGCCGGTTTCGGAGAGACCGAGGCCAGCCTCCTTGCCATACCATCCACGGGCGAAGCTGTAGGCGGAAGAGACGAGTCCCTGAATGCCAGAAGCGGTGCTGTAAGTGAGGTCGGCAGTCATTCCTGCCTTGTTGTCCTCTTCCAGGAAATCGGAGCAGGAGGGAGTACTCAGCACGAGTGCCGCTGCTGCGAATATGGTGAATATTGTTTTTTTCATAATGGTAACGGGATTTTGGGTTTAAAACTCAAGATTAATACCCACTACAGCCTGTTTGGCCAGGGGGAAGGTAACCGCTCCGCCACGCTCGGGGTCGTAGTTGTCGATTTTGGCGAAGGAGAAGAAGTTCTTCAGGGAACCGTAAAGCCTGACCTTGTCGATGCCAGCCTTTTGGATCAGGCCGGTGGGCAGGTTGTAGGCCAGGGTGACGTCTTTGATCTTGATGTAGTCAGCTTTTTCATACCGAAGGGAGGTGCCGTAGCTGCCGAAGGTGGTGCTGGCGGCTCCCGGGCTGGGGAATTTGGCTCCGGTATTTTTTGGGGTCCAATAGTCAAGATCCCCCCAGTTGGCGGTTTCGTAGTTGAGCTGGGTGTTCATATCGTAAGCGATGTAACCTCCCAGACGGGCAAAGAGGAGCACCGAGAGGGAGAGGTCGCCGTAGGTGAAGGCGTTATTCATCCCGAAGATGTGCTTCGGTGAGCGGCCATAGATGATTTTGTCCTCATCGTCGAGTTTGCCGTCGTCGTTGCGGTCATTGATTTTAATGGTTCCGGGAGCTCCGTAAGCGTTTACGTAGCCGATGGTTTTTCCGGGGTTCCGGGCTTCCCAGGCTGCTTTATATTCGGCGAATTCGCCCACATTCCAGTTACCCTGGGCTTCATAATCATAGTAGATGGAGACCGGCTTACCCACAATCTGGCCGGTGGTTCCGGTAATATTCCGCTCCACGCCTTCCGAGAGGCCGGTGATTTTATCCCTGGAAGTAGAATAACTCCAGTTGATATCCCAGTTGAATTTTCCGGCTTTGACGGCCAGGGTGTTGAGAGCCACCTCGAGTCCCTGCCCTTCCGTCGAACCGATATTGGCCAGCACGCTGGGGAATACCGATGAGGGGGGCGCGCTTTTGAGGTAAAGGAGGTCGTCGGTTTTGCTCAGGTAGTAATCGATGCTTCCCGAGATGCGGTTGGTCAGGATGCCAAAGTCGATCCCGAAATCCAGAACAGTGGTGGTTTCCCAGGTGAGGTCTTTATTTCCCATGGTGCTGGGGATGTTCCCGGGGATGTCTTTACCGTCGAGGTAGTAGTAAATGGTGCTGGTACTCAGTGAGGTGAGCGTGCTGTACGGATCGACAGCCGCGTTACCCGATTTTCCCCAGGAGGCCCGCAGTTTCAGGTTGGTAAGCCAGTCGCCGGCAGTGGACATAAAGGTCTCCTCGTTGATCCGCCAGGCAGCAGCCACGGAGGGGAAATAACCCCATTTGTGCCCCTCGGCCAGGGTAGAGGAGCCATCGGCCCGGAGAGAGGCCGTGAGAAGGTACCTCTCGTTGAATTTATAGTTGACGCGGCCAAAGTAGGAGAGCAGGGAGGATTTGGTATAGGCGCTGGTGCTGGTCTCTGTGCCGATCTTGGAAATATCATAGAAGAGACTGGTATAATAGTGTTCTCTTCCGGCATCTCCTTCGGTGCGGTTGTTTTCATAAACATTCTGGGCCATGCTGTGTCCCAACAGGAAGGTGGCATCATGTCTCGATCCGCCGAAGTTGGTATTGTAATTAAGGGTATTTTCCCAGGTGTAACCGGTGTTATTGCTGTATTGGGAGGAGATGTAGCTGGTCCCGGGCGACTGGTAACGGGCTACACTCTGGTAGTCCTGGTAAGTACCATCACGGACATTGCTCCGGTCGAGGGCGTAAATCGATTTGAAAAGAAGGTTTTTGAACGGGGTCACCTCCATATAGACGTTCCCGAAGAAGCGGGTGGTTTCGATGTTGTGTTCAAAAGCGCCGTCGATTTCATCCAGCAGGGGATTGGCATGGGCCGCATACCGGGGGTTGGGGGTGAAGATCAGCTGCCCATCTTTGGTATAGGGATGGGTGATGGTGGTCATCTTCAGCGACTGCCCGAATACGCTGGAGTTGCGTGAGTCGTGGCTTTTGTAGGTGTACAATATGCTGGTTCCGGTCTTGAAGACACTGCTGATCTTGTGATCAAGGGCTACCTTGGCGTTGTACCGGTCCATCAAATCTTTTTTCATCAGTCCCTCATCGAACATGGTTCCCAGCGAGAGGTTGAAGTTGGTTTTGGTACTTCCGCCCGAAACGGCCAGTTCATAATTCTGGGTGAGGCCATTCTGAAGGATCAGGTCGAGCCAGTCGGTGTAAGATCCGTCCTGGTAGATCTCCATTTCGGTGAAATCTTCCAGGTTTTCGGTCAGCACCTGCTCTACCGTCAGGTTACTGGAACCCCAGTTTCCGGAGGCGTTGTCAGCCTGGTAATTGGCTTTGTCGATCAGGCGCTGCACCTCTTTCTTCCCATACATCATCTGGGGAACATGGGTGGGAATGTTGCTGGAGAGGTAAGAGTTGAGAGCAACTTTGGTTGTACCTTCTTTTCCCCGTTTGGTGGTGATCAGAATCACCCCGTTGGCGCCGCGGGTACCGTAGATGGCGGTGGAGGAGGCATCTTTGAGGACTTCCATCGACTCGATGTCGGAGGGGTTGATATCGAGTGTGGAGCCATAAGCGATCCCGTCGACCAGGATGAGCGGAGAGTTGGAGGCCGAAATGGAGCGGTTTCCCCGGAGGGTAAGGCTGACCCCGGCACCTGCCTGTCCGTTCGACTGCTGTATGTCGAGGCCGGGCACCCGCGCCTGCATCGCCTGCATGGCATTGCTGGTGGTGGTTTTGGTAATATCCTCGGCTTTCACGGAGGAGACCGCCCCGGTCAGATCCCTTCTGCGGACGACCCCATAACCAATAGCCACTACCTCATCCAAACCGAAGGTCTCTTCGGTCAGCACGACGTTGATGACACTTCTTCCGGCGACGCCCACTTCCTGGCTTTGAAAACCAACAAACGAAACCATCAGGGTGCCGTTGGCTGGTACGTTTAGTGCATAATTTCCTTCATTGTCGGTGACAGTCCCCGTGGTGGTGCCTTTCAGCACCACGTTGGCGCCGGGAATGGCCTCCCCGTTGGTGGCATTGGTGACTTTTCCCGTGATGTTCACGTTTTGCGCCACGCCGACAGTGGTCAGAAAAAGAAACATACCCCCGAGCAACAGCCGAACGGCTGCATGGTGTAAGTTCTTTTTAATCAGTTTAGTCATTAGTTTTGTCATAAGTTTTAGATTTGAAAGTTATTGGATCATATGAATTTCCAAACTGGCCAGGATAAAAGGGCCGACCCCTTTGGGATCGTTGTCGCGCACCGGTTCGCTGATGTAGTATTCGAACGATCCGTCGCGGTAGGGATTTCCGCCCAGCCCGGCTACCGAGCAGCAGCGGGTGAGACTGATGGTGCCGTTTTCATTCTCCTTGATGAAGGTTTTCAGCAGTCCATCGTAGCCTTTCAGGGCCATTTCCCGGTAGGAGGTGTCAATATAATGGAGGCGGACTGCTTTTAACAGGGCATAGACGAACATCGACGAGGCGGTCGCTTCCAGGTAATTTCCTTCCCGGTTGCCCTGGTCAAGCACCTGGTACCACACGCCACTTTCGGCATCCTGGTATTTTTTGATCCCGGCAGCTACCTGGTTGAGGATTTCAAGGATCTGGGCCCGTCCGGGGTGGTCGGCCGGAATAAAATCCAGGACATCTACCAGCGCCATGGCATACCAGCCCATGGCACGTCCCCAGAAATTGGGGGAGCAGCCGGTTTCGGGATTGGCCCACTGTTGCTCTTTGCTTTCGTCCCATCCGTGGTAGTTCAGGCCGGTTTTGGGATCGTAGGTGTGCTGGTTTACCAGCAGAAATTGTTTGACGATATCCTCAAAAAGTTCGGGCTGGTTGAAGTGAACCGCATACTGGGCATAAAACGGGGCGCCCATATACAGGCCGTCGAGCCACATCTGGTGCGGGTAGCGCTTTTTGTGCCAGAATCCTCCTTCGGAAGTGCGCGGATGGGTTTTCAGCTGGTCGCGCAGCTGTTCAATGGCTTTCAGGTAACGTTCGTCCTGGGTCCTTTCATAAAGGTCGAAGAGGAATTTTCCCGGATTCAGGCAGTCAATGTTGTAGTTTTCTACCTTGTAGGCCAGGATCGTGCCGGTGGAGTCGATCAACTGGTCGGCATACTTTTTTGCATAATTGTAGTAAGCCTCCTCTCCGTTTGTTTTCCAGACGTGGATCATCGAATAGGCGATCAGTCCCTGGGTGTAGTTCCAGGCCGGACGGGGGTTGAAGTCAACGGCCCACGGTTCGGGGAAGAGCTGGATTTCGGAGTCGGCCATCCGAACGGCCATTTGCAGCCCGTCGGGGAGCGTTTTTTTATTGCTCACCGTTTGACAGGAGATGATGGTTAAAAACAGTAAAGCAGCTGAAATGATTGCTGCCGGTTTCCCGTTACGGGTTAAAAGAGTTTTCATCCTTATTGGTTTAGAAATTTTTATTAAGCTGGGTGGGCCGTGCGGTCCGGATTTAAAAACAAAAAGCAATAACCAGCGACAAAATAGCCAAAAGCCCCGCTGCAATAACCAGAATAATCCAGGTGAGCTTTCTGATCTCTTTCTCGACTTTTTTTTCCGTTTTTCCTTCCGCTACTTTTCCCACTTCCTTGGCTTGATCGTTCTGTTTTTAAAGATACAACGATCTTTGGGTAAAGGGTGGTCGGGGTTTCCCATCGGCCGGGGACAGGCTTCCCGGAGCGGGCAATATTTCCCAAAAAGCAGGTGTTTGGTTCCCATCCGGCCGGTGCTGATAATTTTGACCAGGGATAATCTTTCTGATTGACTGTTTTTTATGAACTTCAGGAAGCTGCTTTTGGGGATGGGAAAAGACATTTTGGGAGAGAAGCAACGATCGTTTTTTTCAGAGTCTTCCCGGAGGGGATTTCAGCCCAAATAAAAAAGGTTGGCGAAATTATTCACCAACCTTTGTGAGCTGTCGTTATGTGCCGAAAACTACTGTGAGTAGCCCTCGTTCTGTGTAAATTCTTCTTTGTTGAAGACGGCATCCAGCTGGACGCGCGGGATCGGACGGTTGATGTGCCACTCTTTGACGTTGGCTGCACCGTCGGGATTGCCTGCCTTTACTCTTTCGACCAGTTTGTTGGTCCGTTTCAGGTCGAACCAGCGCAGCTGTTCGCCGCCCAGTTCGCGGGCGCGTTCATCCAGGATGAAATCCAGCGTCAGCTGTGCCTGGGTGATGACCATCTGGTTCTCTTTCCCGGGGATGGCCCGTTTGCGCCGGAGCTGGTTCATAAAATCCAGGGCTTCGGTTGGAGCCGATTGGCTCAGCGCCTCGGCCGCAATCAGGTACATTTCAGAAATGCGGAATACAAAGGCGTCGCGGACGCTGCGGTCTTCATTGGCGCTTTCGCGGGTGGGGTCGTCAAATTTAGAGAGCTGGAATGTCCTCAGCCGGTTGATTTTCCCCGGGGTGTTGTCGCCGTAAAGGTTTTGCAGGTCGAGCAGCTGGTAGCGTTTGTCGGCCCTGGCTCGTTGGGCAGCCGAAGCAATTCCTTTGTACAGGTAGATGGCGGTGTCGGTCATGTTGGTATAAGCTCCCTTGTTGGTGTTGTTCATCAGCCAGAGCTGTTTGAAAGAGCCTTCCCAACGCTGGTCGATGGTTTCGTCAAACATTTCGACATAGTAGCGGGTTGGCATAAACCGGTTGAACGGGCGGCCATTCAGCACATCGCGCTTCAGACCGGGCTGGTCGTCGTATTTCATGCAAAACATCAGGTGGCCGTTGTGTCCCCCGTTCCGGATGGTGTAATCATCGTATTCGGGTTTGTTGTAGAGGTGGTCGTCTGAAAATTCAACATGCCAGATCACTTCTGGGTTGGTTTGGCCGTTGGCATTACTCATACTCCAGATCGCCTTGTAGTCTGACATCATCGAGAATTTGCCGCTGTTGATCACCTCTTTGGCCAGGTTGGCTGCCTGGGTGTAGAGCTGCGGGTTGTTGGTTGCCGAAGCCCTAGTGAGGCTGAGGCGGGCTTTCAGCGCTTTGGCTGCCCATTTGGTCACCCGTCCGTTGCTGTGTTTATCTTCCGGCAGGTTGCTGCTGATGCAGGCATCCAGGTCGGCAAAGATTTGTTGGTAAATTTTTTCCGGAGAGGTTTTGTTGGCAGTGGTTTCCACGCCAATGGTTTCATCGGTGGTAAAATGGGTGCTTCCCCAGGTTTCCACGATGTGCCAGTAGTAGAAAGCGCGGAGGAAACGAACTTCGGCCACCCGTTTGCTCAGAAGGTCGGGGCTCATTTTGACCTTGTCGGCGCGGTTGATAGCTGCGTTGCAGGAGTTGATGGCCCGGTAGAGGTATTTCCAGTAGTTGGTCAACGGGCCGTTGGTTCCGTTAAAGGCAACGTTGTCGTAATCGTTCAGCGTGGTGTTGGTGTTGCCGGCAGCTTTGGTAAACAGGTCGGTTCCGGTTTCGGTAACCCCGTAGGCATCTTCCCGTCCGTACCACAGGCGCAGCGGGGTGTAGCAGGTGTTGACCAGGCTTTCATATCCCACTTCGGAAGTGAAAAACGGATCGGCAGTGAGGCTGGTCCGGTTTTCTTCGGTCAAAAAGCTTTCGCACGAAGAAAAAGAGAGTAACGCGGCCAGGCAGCTTATAAATATGATTTTTGCTTTCATTGTTTTAATTTTTTTCAGATTAACAGGCATACTTTCTAATTCCCGGAAATCCCGGCAGGTATTGCTCATCTCTGTGTTTTTTTGCATGTTGTCAGATTAAAAATCGAGGTTAACACCAAAAACGAGCTGTTTGGTCATGGGGAAGGATTCACCTCCTCCACGTTCCGGGTCGTAATCTTTCAGTTTGCTGAAAGTAACCAGGTTTTTTCCAGTGGCATAGAGTCTGATATTGTCGATGCCCACACGGTTGGCAACCGGTTTGGGAATGTTGTACCCCAGGGTGATATCCCTGACTTTAACAAAAGAGCCTTTTACGATTCCCAGTGTGCTGAAATAGTTGCGGCTGCTCTGGACAACGCCGGCATCGGGCCGCGGGAAATCGTTTGACGGATTTTCAGGGGTCCAGTAATTGACGTGGGCGCCGTTTTCCAGTCCCTGCGCTTTGTACGACGTGTTAAAGCTGTAGTTGATGTAGTGTCCGATACGGGCATAGGTGAAGAAGGCGAAGTCAAAATTTTTGTAGCTGAAGCTGTTGTTCACGCCCATGGTAAAGTCGGGGCGCTGTTTGTATTTGACGCGGTCTTTGATGTCGATGATTTTGTCGTCGTTGGTGTCAGCAACCTTAATTTCGCCGGGGACTGTTTTGTAAACTGCGGCGGCTTCCTCTTCGCCCAGCTGCCAGATGCCGATTTTTTTGTAATCATACAACACCCGGATGGGAGAGCCTACAAACCAGCGGTTGTTGGTGTCTTCCGTCACGCCCGAAGAGAGTTCGGTAATTTTTTCTTTCGATGTCGAAAAGTTGATATCGGTGTTCCATCTGAAGTTTTTTCCATTGATGTTGACTGTCCCCAGGGTGATGTCGATCCCTTGGTTTTCCGTTTTGCCGATATTTTCCATCACGCTGTTGTAGCCGCTTGTGGGCGGAAGGCCGCGGGAGAGCAGCAGGTCGCTGGTAAACGATTTGAAGAGATCGAGGGTCAGCGAGATGCGGTTGGCAAACAATCCCAGGTCCAGTCCGCCGTTCCACACGGCAGTGGTTTCCCAGCCCAGTAGCGGGTTGGAGACAATTTTGGGATAATACCCCAGCGCCAGTACGTTGTTGAACGAGTATTGCGAACTGCCCAGTCCGCCCAGCGTGTAGTAAGGATCAATGGCGCTGCTGCCTGATTTTCCCCAGCTTGCCCGTAATTTGAGGTTGGTGATGGCCGAGATGTCCTGCATGAAACTTTCCTCTTTCATGCGCCAGCCCACTGCCACCGAGGGGTAGGTCGCCCATTTGTGACCCGGTGCCAGCACCGAAGAACCATCGGTACGGACCGAGGCGGTCAGCAGGTAGCGGTCTTTGTATTTGTAGTTGATCCTTCCGAAATAGGAGAAGGTGTTGGTCTCCGTAAAGTCGCTGGCAATCCTGATTTCAGAAGAGTTGGACTCCAGAAAGTGGAAAAGCGTAAAGGCTGACGACTGGTTTTTGCCATCCAGCGAGTAGTATTCGTAATCGTTGGCTCCCAGCGAGGTTCCCAGCATCGCCTGGAAATTGTGGTCGCTGTTGATTGTTTTGTTGTAGGTGAGGATGTTTTCCCAGGTCAGGTTTTCGCTGCTTGAAATTTCAGCGCCCGATCCTGCGGCAACTCCGCCGCCGTCGATGGTCATTTTGTCGTAGAAGAACCCTCTGCGCTGGTCGTTTAAGTCAATTCCGATGTTGGTCTTCAGCACGAGGTCTTTTATAATTGTCCATTGCAGGTAGGATGTTGCGAAGAAACGTTTGTTCAGGTTGTTGTCAACCGTCGCACCTTCCACGTTGTCGAGCAGTGGGTTCATCTGTGAGGAGTAGCCCGGCGCCGGGTAGGGGTTCACCGTTCCGTCGTCGTTGTAAGCTTTGGCAATGGGGACGATTTTGTTGGCCATGTTGAGCGGGTCGCGGCGCTGATCCTGGTCTTTGTAGGTGTATAACACATTGGCCCCCACCGACAGGTTTTTGAAAATTTCGTGGTCGAGGGTAATTCTTCCGTTGTAACGTTTGAATTCGTCATTCGTTTTGAAGAGTCCCTCTTCGTCCATAAAACCGAACGAGAGGCTGTAGGTGGTCCGTTCGTTGCCGCCGGCCATCGAGATTTCGTAATTCTGGGTCAACCCGTCCTGCAAAAGCATTTTCGAGAAGTTTTCCCACTGTCCGGCATTGATGTATTCCAGTTCCAGCGGGGCAAAGATTTTGGCATCGTCTTTTTTCGAAGCCCATTTGCCGGTGGTCCGGTTGGCTTCACGCTTCAGGTTGGCATACTCTTCGCCGGTTTGGTAATGAGGGTATTTGGATACCGAGTTGAACGACAGGTAGGAGTTGAGCGAAATTTTGGTTTTTCCGGCTTTTCCTCTTTTGGTGGTGATCAGAATCACCCCGTTGGCGCCTTTTGATCCGTAAATGGCGGTTGAAGAGGCATCTTTCAGGATCTCCATCGACTCAATGTCGGAAGGGTTGATATCGATCGAGCTGCCGTAGGGAATCCCGTCAACCAGGATAAGCGGCGCATTGCTGGCTGTCAGCGATCTTTCGCCCCGCACGGTGAAGCTTAACCCGGCGCCGGCCTTGCCGCTCGATTTGACAATGTCGATCCCCGACACACGGCCCTGCAGCGCTTCCAGCGCATTGGTGGTCGGCACCGCCATGATATCGTCGGTTTTGATGGAGGAGACCGAACCGGTCAGGTCGCTCTTCTTCACAACGCCGTAGCCGATGGCAATCACCTCTTCAAGTCCGATGGTTTCGGCAACCAGTGCGATGTTGATCTCTTTTTTGCCGCTCACGGCAACTTCCTGGGTTTTGTAACCAATAAAGGAGATCTGCAGGGTGCCGTTCGAGGGAACCTCGAGAACATAGGCGCCGTCGATGTTGGTGGTGGTGCCGGTGGTCGTACCTTTCAGCACCACGTTGGCCCCGACAATGGCCTCGCCGCTGGATGAATCGGATACTTTACCTTTTACGGCAACCGGCTGGGCTATTGCCAGCGATGCAAACAGAAACAGGACTCCTGTTAGCAGGAGTTTTCTCCCCGGATTTCGACGGAGGAGTTTTTTAGAGTTCGAGTAAATAGAAAATTTAGTCATACTGGTGATTATTAGTTTATTATTTGTGATAATAAATTTCAGGTGAAGCAAATGGCCCGGCGCTTTTGGAGATGCCGACACAGGCTAAAACCCCCGGCAAGGGTGCTTTTGCAGGCAGCAACCCTGCCGGCTGGGCAAAGAAGAAGGAAAGCTGCCACTATCCCGGAAAGAATAATGTGTCCGGGATAAGCCGATGAGATTTTCGTCTTCATAGATTTTAAATTGTTGTTTTAACTGATTACGCGGCGAACCAATGCGGAATGTTAAAGGCTGGTAGATATCAGCAGTGAAAGGATGAACAGTAGCCCCAATGAAAGGAGGGCGATCACCCACGAAAGTTTTTTGATCTTTTTTTCTACTTTTTTATTTTCCACAGTTCAGGTTAATCGTTACTGGGGCAAATGTAAAATGATTTATTTCCGGAGGGTGGCTGTGGATTCCCATCGGGCGGGGACAGGCTTCCCGGAGCGGGTTTTATTTCCCAAAAAGCGGGTTCGGGCTTCCCTTTTGGAGAGCCTGATTTTTGAGGATATGTTTAAAATATTGATTTAGAGCATAAAAGTGGATGTGGTTATTCGGCGCCGTTTTCGTCGTCGTATTGTCCGATATACTGGGTGGCGCTCATGCCAAATTCCTGCCGGAAGCATTTGCGGAAGTGCGAAACATCTTTAAATCCGACCGAAAAAGCGATCTCCGAAACGGTCAGGTTTTTTTGCAGCAGCAGTTGTGCGGCGCGTTTCAGCCGGATGCTGCGGATAAATTCTTTTACGGTCATGTCGGTGAGGGCGTTCAGTTTGCGATAAAGTTGCATCCGGCTGACTCCCACTTCGGCGGCAAACCGTTCAATATCGAGGTCGCTGTCGGCAATGTTTTTTTCGACCGCTTCAATGGCCCGCTGCAGGAAACGCTCGTCGGGCGGGCTGATCAGGATATTTTTGGGTTGCAGGACCAGTTCGCCGGTATATTTTTGTTTCAACGACTGCCTGACGGACAGCAGGTTTTCTACTTTGGTTTGCAGGATGACCAGGTCGAAAGGTTTGGTAATGTAGTCGTCGGCGCCAAAGGAGAGTCCTTCGAGTTCCTGTTCTTTGGAGGTGAGGGCCGTGAGCAGGATCACCGGGATGTGCGAGGTGCGTTCGTCATTTTTCACCCGTCGGCAAAGTTCCAGGCCATCCATTTCGGGCATCAGAATGTCGCTGATAATAACGTCGGGGATGGTTTTGGTCGCGATATCCCAGCCTTCCTGTCCGTTGCGGGCTTCCAGAATCTGAAAGTCGGAGGAAAAGTGGCTGCGGATAAAATAGCGGACATCGGCATTGTCTTCGGCCAGCAGCATGATCTTGGAACGGAAAGATTCAGAAACGCCATCGGCCGGCTGATTCTCTTCGTCGGCAGGGGCCGTCTCCTCCGAAACCGCTTCCAGATAGGGTAACCGGACGGTAAACAGCGATCCTTTGTCGGGCTCGCTGCTGACAAACACTTTTCCGTCGTGCAGCTTGACCAGCTCTTTAACCAGCGCCAGGCCAATGCCCGAGCCGGGTTGCCTGCGTTCTTCGCCCGACTGGAAAAAGCGCTGGAAGATCCGGTCGAAATCGGCCTGAGAAATTCCTGTGCCGGTATCTTTCACCGTAATCTCCACAAAACGCTGGTCGGGCTGGCTGCCGCTGCCACCTTCCGGAGTGTCGAACACCAGCGACAGGTTAACATTCACCAGTCCCCCGGTGCCGGTAAATTTCAGCGCATTTGAAATCAGGTTGTTGAGGATCTTTTCCAGCTTGTCGGGATCGAAAAGCGCCAGTATCTTCGGGGTGAGTGCGTTGAAATGCAGGTTGATCTCCTTTTCCCGGGCGTAATTTTCAAAAGAGCTGACTACTCCCGAAACAAAGCTGACCAGGTCGCCCCGCGAAAATTCCAGTTTTAGGCTGCTGGTTTCCAGTTTCCGGAAGTCGAGGATCTGGTTGATGAGCCGGTTCAGCTGCTGGGCATTGCGGTTCATGATTTCCAGGTGCGCCGGAATCTCTTCCGGCGGAATGCGGTTGGTCATCAGTTTTTCGAGCGGCCCCAGAATGAGCGTCAGCGGGGTGCGTATTTCGTGCGAAATATTGGTAAAAAAGCTCAGTTTGAGCATATCCAGTTCGTGTAGTTTGCGCGCCTTCATCCGTTCGAAGATCAGCTCATTTTTCAGTTTTTCGCGGTTGATGAAAAATTTGATCAGCGTAAAAATGAGCAGGGAGATAACAGCCAGCAGCAGCACCTTGAACAACCAGGTTTTCCAGAATGGCGGCAGGACCGTGATCCGCAGGGTGCGCTCATTGCCGGCATCGGGGATGCCCGGGATGACACTTTTGATGCGCAGGACATATTGGCCGGGGTCGAGGTTGGTGTAGGTGGCCGTGCGCGAAGTGCCCGGCTCGTTCCACTCCTTGTCGAAACCTTCCAGGTAGTAGGAGTAGAGGTTTTTTTCGTTGTTGCCAAAATCGAGTGCGGCAAACTCAACCGTAAAAACTTTTTGGCTGTAGGGAAGGGTTATTTCGTCGGTTTCACTGATGCTTTTGGGCAGAATGGAACCTTTGTGGCGGCTGATTTCAATGGATTTATTGAAGATCTTCAGGTCGGTGAGGACGATGGGAGCTGCCTGGTTGTTGGCTTTGATATCGAGCGGGTTGAAGATGTTGAAGCCCGAAATACCCCCGAAAAGAAGTTCGCCCGTGGGCGATTTGTAGGCGGCGCCGTAACAAAACTGGTCATTTTGCAGCCCGTCTTTTCTTGAAAAGCTGCGGAAAAATCCGGTTTCGGGATTGAAGCAGGACAATCCGTTGGAGGTGCTTACCCACAAATTCCGGTTGTTGTCTTCCAGAATGCCCAGGGTCTGGTTGTTGGCCAGCCCGTCTTTCTCCCGGTAATATTTCAGGGCGCCTTTTTCTTTGGAATAGAGGGCAACGCCCCGGTTCAGGGTGGTTATCCAGACCCGCTTGCGGGAATCTTCGGTAAAGGCCCGGGAGTACTCCGGATAACGGATGATTTTTTCGGTCTCCGGGTTGTAAATGATAATACGTTCTTTGGTGCCCATCCAGATGTCGCCGTCCGAGTCTTCGCTGATCCAGTTGACCTGTTCGTTCCCGGCCAGTTGCGGATAGTGCTGAAATGTACCGGTTGCCGGGTCGAAGCGGTCGACGCCCAGGGAGGTGGCAATCCAGATATTTTGCCGGCTGTCTGACAGAAAGGCCCAGATCCGGTCATCGGAAATGCTTTTGGGATTGGCCGGGTCGTGCCGGTAGTGGGTGATTTTCCGGGTCGTCAGGTTAAGTACATCGATGCCGCCCAAAAAAGTGCCGATCCACAGATTGCCCCTGTTGTCGGGCATCAGGGCTTTGATGCAGTTGACCGACAGGGAGTTGGGGTCATTGGGGCGGCGCTGCAGGTATTCAAAAGTTCCGGAGACCGGGTCGAGAATATTCACCCCGCCATCTTCTGTACCCACCCATATCTTTTTCTGTTTATCGATCCAGAAGCAGTACACTTCGTTGTTGTTCAGGTAGTGGTTGTCGAAAGGCAGCGAACGGTACTGGCGAAAGACCTGCTTGTTGTGGATCATCAGGTTGATGCCACTGCGGGTTCCGATCCAGGTGTCGCCCCTGTTGTCGTGAAAAACCCGCAGAATCGAGTTGTGGGCCAGACTTTGAGAGTCGCGTTCGTCATGAAACCACGAATTGATAACTCCTTTTTCGGGATGGAACAGGTAGAGGCCGCCGCGTGTCCCGATCCAGTAGTTGCCCTGCTGGTCGCAGGAGATGGTCCGGACGGTGGAGCTGCGGAAGTTGGACGGGTCGGGGTTTACGTGGCGCAGTTCGCCGGTTGTCGGATCGGCAATAAAAATTCCGCTGGCATAGGTTCCGATCCAGATTTTTCCATCGGCGCCGGCCAACAACTCCCAGATCTCCTGGTTTTGGTTGATCCCGAAGGGGAGGGTAAAAGGTTTAACCACGTTGGCCGCCGGGTCGAGGATAAAGATGCCGTTGTTGGTTCCCATCCACAATTTGCCGGAATGGTCAAAAACGGCTACCCGCACAAAATTGCCTTTAAATGGTTTGGACCGGTCCGCTTCGCGCGGGCGGGCTTTTTCCAGGCGGCCGTCGGGATGGAGCAGCAGCAGGCAGCTGTCGGAGCCGATCCAGAGCCGGCCTTCCCGGTCTTCGGCAATGGTGTTGGCCGACGCCTGCTCCAGTTGCAATTCGGGGTGCCTGTCGAAAAGAGGCGAAAAACACTCCTGCTCGCGGTCAAAAAGGTTCAACCCGCCATTTTCGGTTCCCACAAAAAGTTTTCCTTCGTGGTTTTCAAAAATTACCCGCACCAGGTTCCCTTTCAGGCTGGCCGAATCTTCGGGCGAGTTTTCAAAGACGGTGAACCGGTATCCGTCGAAGCGGCTGGCTCCCTGCGTGGTTCCGAACCACATGAATCCTTTCCGGTCCTGGAAGATACAGTGCACCTGGTTGTTCGACAGCCCGTTTTCCTGCGAGAAATAGTCGAAAGCGTAACTGTTCCCCTGGGCATATGTCAATCCGCAGCAGAGCGTCAGTAAAAACAGCAGCAGATATCGCTCCGGCAGCAACAGCCAGCCGGAGCAGGTTTTCAGGATATTCTGCCATCTGATCGGATATGGTATTTTTTTCACAAAATTCACCTTTATGTTTTTCCGGAAAGCCGGGGGGTGAAGTTAACCTAAAATTCACAAATTGAGAAGCTGCCGCCTGCATTTGACCGCCGGCCACGCGGACAAAAAGCGGAAGTTTGCGGTTACCGGCGCTCGTCGTTTCTTTTGATTTGTTCAATTTCAGCCGGCGAATAGCCGGGCGTGGCGCCTTCGCGCGAGGCCACGAGCGCTCCCACGGCACAGGCCCGCGCCAGCGACTCTTCGGGCGGCCTCTTTTCGATCATCGCGTCGATCAGCCCGGCCAGGAAAGCATCGCCGGCGCCAACGGTGTCGGCGACCTGCACCGGATAGCCGGGATGTTCGCAGTAGCTGTCATTGCCGTAAAACGCCGCTCCGTGCGCTCCCCGCGTAACACAAACGGCTTTGACGCCAAAATGGAGGCATACTGCCGCCATCTGCTCTTGCATCGTTTTCCCGTGAAGGGCGAACCATTCCGTTAACCGGGCGAGTTCTTCGTCGTTCATTTTTACCATGTCGCAGTTGTGGAGCAGCCGTTCGGCCACCTCTTTCCGGTCGAAGGGCGGGCGCAGGTTGATGTCCAGAATTTTGACGGCGTCGCTGTTCAGCAGTTTTAGCAAGGTTTCGCGGGTGACGGGGTTGCGGGCGGCCAGGCTGCCCACTACGATCCAGCCTGCCGATGCTGCTTTTTGGGCCAGTTCGGGCGAAAGCGAGAGGTTGTCCCAGGCCACCGGCTCACAGATTTCGTAGGTGGCATTCCCGTGGTGGTCGAGGCAGACCAGCACCTGGCTGGTGGGAAGCTCCGGGTCGGTCTGTATCAGGCTGGTGTCCATTTGGTTTTCTTTCAGAAAGTCAAGCAGTTGTTCGCCGGCCTGGTCATTTCCGATTCGGCTGGCAAACCACGGCGAACGGCCAAGCCGTTTCAGGTGCAGCGCTACATTCATCGGCGCCCCGCCCGGTTTTGCCCCGGTGGGCAGCCGGTCCCACAGCATTTCGCCAATGCAGAGGATTTGCTGGTTAATGGGTTGTATCATTTTTTCGTTTTATGGTGATTCTGGATGGGTTGAAAAAGTGGCGGTTCCACTCCTCAACTCCGGCGGGGTGCCAGGAGATTTTCTCTGGAAGTATGGTGGTTTTTTTCGTCGACCTGTGCAAACAGGCGCTGGTTGCGGGCGATCGTTCGCCCGGTTTGAGGGAGCTCGCTTTCGGTTGGAAGACGGCTTCGTGCCGGAGCTGAAAAAAAAGGAACATCAATAACGTATGGTTCATGGCAGCCTTGGTTTTTGCCGGTTTGCGAGGCCGTAAATTACAAATAATTCTCTGATTCGGTTTGCCGCGCAAACAGGGTTGGCAACACGGCCGGGGAGACCAATCGTGTGGAAAGCGAAATCCGTTATATTTGTCCCCGTAAAAGTATCCCCGAAAAGCGTGAGGGGTAAAAGCTAAGGATAAGTTAAAGAATAAATTACGCCGGTTGTGCCTTGGCGCGCCGGTTAACTAAAAACAGATAATTATGAAGGCATTTATCTTTCCCGGACAAGGAGCACAATTTCCGGGCATGGGTCGCGACCTGTATGAAAATTCGGCGATGGCCCGTGAACTGTTTGAAAAGGCCAATGAATTACTGGGCTTCCGCATTACAGAAATCATGTTTGAAGGAACCGTTGACGATCTGAAACAGACCAAAGTTACCCAGCCGGCAATTTTTCTTCATTCGGTATTGCTGGCCAAAACTTTGAAAGCGTTCAGTCCCGACATGGTTGCCGGCCACTCGCTGGGAGAGTTTTCGGCGTTGGTAGCCAACGGCGCCCTTACTTTTGAAGACGGCCTGCTGCTGGTCGCCAAGCGTGCCCAGGCCATGCAGAAGGCGTGTGAGCAAGAGCCTTCAACAATGGCCGCCATCGTTGGGCTTGAAGATGCCGTGGTGGAAGAGGTGTGCCAGTCGCTGTCTGAAGTGGTGGTGGCTGCCAACTACAATTGCCCGGGGCAGCTGGTGATTTCCGGATCGATAGATGGTATCGACAAAGCCTGTGAAATGCTGACCGCCCGGGGCGCCAAGCGTGCTCTGAAACTGGTGGTGGGCGGCGCCTTCCATTCTCCGCTGATGGAACCTGCCCGTGAAGAACTGGCTGCTGCAATTAAGAGCACCCATTTCAACCAGCCGGTCTGTCCGGTTTACCAGAATGTGAATGCCCGTCCGGTTTCTGATCCGGCGCTCATCCGGGAGAATCTGGTGGCACAACTCACCGCCCCCGTTCGCTGGACGCAAACCGTTCAGAATATGATTGCTGACGGCGCCACCTCATTTACCGAAATCGGTCCGGGGAAAGTGCTGCAGGGGCTGGTCAAAAAGATCGACAAAAATGTTGAAGTAGCCGGCGTAGAAAGTTATTCGGCTCAGTAGCATATTAAAAAAACAGGAGTTACCTCATCTGCCTGCTCATCCAAGCCGGAAGGTAACTCCTGATTTTTTTTCTGATTTTAACACTCTCTGGTGTGACAATGCCGGAAAGGTTATCGAAGTTTGGAAGGGATCTTTTCTGCTCTTGAAGCCGCCCCTGTTAAACGAGGCCAATCAATTCATGTAACTCATTCCGGCGGCCTTTACCGATCCCCCCAACCAACAGTTTACTGTCCGGCATAAATAATCGAAATAATTCCGGCCATAAAAAGTACGAACATAACCGTGAGCATGGAATTGGTCCCTTTGGGCGAATTTTTGAATTCTTTCCAGATAAACACTCCCCAGAGAGCAGCCACCAGGGTAGCCCCCTGACCCAGTCCGTAGGAAATTGCGGCGCCGGCTTTTCCGGCGGCAATCAGGTTAAGTGAGTTGCCGATTCCCCAGATCAAACCTCCCAGGATTCCAACCAGGTGGATCGAGAGTTTTCCTTTAAACCAGGCTTTGTAATTGGTTGGCTCGCCACTGATCGGCTTTTTCATCAAAATCGTATTAAAGATGAAATTGCTGATAAAAATTCCAAGAGAGAAGATGACCACGGCCGTATAGGGCGTCATTCTGCCGGCGGCCGGCGATTCGAAGTTGTCAAGGTCCATCGAGGCAGCTACAAAACGGTAGAAAAACGACATCAGCAACCCGGCCAGAATAGAGATGAGGATCCCTTTGGAGGTGACTTTCTGGTTGCCCGCAGCGGCTTTTTTATAGGCCACGGCATTGATGATGATGGCGATTGTGATCAGTCCGACTCCCAAAAACAGGAACAACGGATCGCCTTTTTGCGAACCCATGTAGTTGATGATTACTCCCAGCACCAGTGCGAGTCCGATGCCCACCGGAAAAGCGACCGACATCCCGGCGATTGCGATGGCCGCCGAGAGAAGAATATTGGCGGCATTAAAAATAACTCCGCCAAGGAAAGCGCTGCCAATGTTTTTCATATCGGCCTGCGCCAGGTCGGGAAGAAAACTGCGGCCACTGCTGCCCATGCTTCCCAGGGTAAATGCAAAAATCAGCGATAAAAGCAACACCCCGATCACGTAATCCCAGTAGAATAATTCATAACGCCAGGTTTTTCCGGCCAATTTCTGGGTATTTCCCCACGAACCCCAGCACAGCATGGTAATTACGCAAAAGATAATTGCCAGCGAATAATTGTTTACGATGAACATGATAGTTTTATTTTTTAGTTTATACTTGGTTGACGATGGTTTTAGCCCGGGAAATTAACGGTTTTGACGGAGAAATTCGCGGACTTCGTTTTCAACAGGAATGGAAGGCTGGGCGCCCATTCGGGTTACCGAAATTGCTGCTGCGGCTGTGGCAAAGCGCAGGGCTTCCTTCAGGTCACGGCCGCGGCTGATTTCAGCGGCCAAAGCTCCGCAAAAAGTATCACCAGCCGCCTTAGAATCGACCACCTCGACCTGATAAGAGGGAATCATTCCCGAAAAGTTGTCGTCCAATACAAAAGCACCTGCCGACCCCATTGTAATCACGATGGTTTTTACCCCTTTTTTCTTTAAGGCCAGGGCAGCTTTTTCGGCAGAAGCGGCATCCGTTACTTTTACCCCGGTTAGTTGTGCGGCTTCGTTTTCATTGGGGATGAGGAGGGAGACGTTTTTCAGCAACGTGTCGGGAAGCTGAGCCGCCGGCGCCGGATTGAGGATAACTGTTTTCCCGCTTTGCGCTGCCCGTTCGGCAACGTAGGTAACCGTATCGATGGGAATTTCCAGCTGAAGGAGGATAATGCCGGCAGTCTCCAGTTCGGGAGCTGCCCGGTCGATGTCTTCCGGCGAAAGTGATCCGTTGGAACTGTCGGCAACGATAATGGAGTTTTCCCCCTTTCCGTCGACCATAATCATGGCTACGCCACTTGGTTTGACAGGATCGGTTGCTACCAGACGGGTGGAGATGCCTTCCTCTTCCAGGTGCTGCATCGCCTTACTCCCGAAAATATCGTTTCCAATTTTTCCTACAAAAGCAACAGTGCCTCCGCACCGCTTGGCGGCAACGGCCTGGTTGGCGCCTTTCCCTCCCTGGGTCATAAAAAAATCTCCTCCCAGGATGGTTTCCCCGGGAGCAGGGAATTTTTGGGTTTTGATGACCATATCGGTGTTGGAGCTGCCGATAACCAGGATTTTATTTCTATTCATAGAATAATATTTTTATAAGTTTTTTTAAAATTGTGATCATTCCTTTCAAGCCACGCAATTAGACAGGTTGTCTGTCTGTATAACTGCAGTAGAGTTATTTGGCTGCTTTTTGAGCGACTTTAAACTTTCTGACTAACTGTTTTTTGATTTTATAATGGTTTTCAAGATTTATCCTGTTTTTGGTTTCCAGCGGGTCTTCCCTTAAATCGTATAATTCTTCAAATAGGGGTTGTGTTTTGGGATATACGATGTATTTGTAACGATCTGTAACTAATGCCTCGCAATGTTGGGGAAACGGCGGAAATCGGAACTCATAATAAAATGACCTTCTCCAGTTTTTGCTCTGACCAGCTAAAAGATTTTGCAATGGTTTTCCCTGCATCGTTTCGGGTACCGGGATGTCGGCGTAACGTAAAATTGTTGGAGCGATGTCTATATTCAAAACCATCTGGTCGTATCGTCTTCCCGTTGATTGCCGGGGATCATATACCATTAAAGGAACCCGTATTGACTCTTCATAAGGAAACCATTTTCCGGCCAGGCCATGTTCGCCCAGAAAGAAGCCGTTGTCTCCCATAAAAATAATAATGGTGTTTTCATCTAAACCGGCCTCTTTCAGTTTTTGCATCATATTTCCAACGACGTCATCTACCTGTGTGATCAGCCTGTAATAAGCTTTAACCATTTGCTGGTATTTCTCCTCCGTGTCAAATCTCAGGGTCCATCGGTTGCGTCCCTCGTTATTTTCTTTAAAATATTCGGGAAAATAGTCCCAGTAGGCTGGTTTTGTTGTTTCACTTTTCGAAATTTTCACATTCTGATAGAGAGAATCATATCGGGGATGATAGATAAATTGCCTGGGATCCCCGTCCTGACAGTGGGGCGCTTTAAAGCTGACTGACAAACAAAATGGTTTATCCGTAGCGGAGAATTGCGTTATAGCCTCGTCAATCTGATTCGAAATAAGATCTGTATGATGTATGGGCCTTTTTTCCTGGTCGTATGATTCATAATCTGGCTGATATGTAGGCGGGCATTGCCAGTAGTCAAAAAAAGACGCCGGATGATTTAACCCCACTCCATATTTTCCAATAAATCCGGTCTGATAACCAGCCTGTTTTAATATCAACGGATACGTAAGACGCAGCTGTTCTGTGGAAAGGTCGATGTCAAAAGTATTAACTCCATGTCTGGCCATGTATTGTCCTGTCAGGATAGATGCCCTGCTTGAACAACAAATACTCGACACTACAAAAGCATTCCTGAACACTACACCTCTGCTGGCTAACCGATCCAGGTTAGGGGTTTTTATAATGGTATTCCCGTTAAAGCCAACTGCATCCCAACGATGATCATCCGTCAGTAAAAAGATTATATTCGGTTTTTTTTGAGCATTTCCCTTTATACTCCATAAAAGGATTATCAACAATGTGATTATCCGTTGCTTGATGAGGTTAGGTTTTTGTTTTATCTTAGTAGGATCTGCCATGGCAAGGTTATAAACTTAAATAAAATCCAATAGATTTATTTTGATGTCATTTGAATTTTTCCTTTCCAGATATGATAAGTCCATTCTGCATGCGTATTGTTGGCTGGCTGCACGTCAGGGGCAGCTTTACTGACAGTATAATAGAAAGTCGGCGTTTCCCAGTTTTGCAAATGCCCGAAGTTATCCCTGAGTAAAGTGGCGTTGTGGTTTCTCGGAAAGCCGGTATCATCGGGAGTAATCCGGTATATCGGTTTCCAACTGCCACTTTGATTCATAAAATCGGAAAGATTCATGTAATCTATTTCCAGCGAAGTATTCAGATAGGCTGGGTAATCGGTGGGGTGGGGCTGTACCGGGCGTATCATTACAATCTTATCAGCCTCTTTGTTAATGGCAAACTCAGCGTTACAGGTGTAATCCCTCGATTTATTATCGATAGCCAGCAAGCCTGTTTTTATCATTTCACGGGGGGGGGTTAACGTGAAGTTGGCCACATCACTGAATTCCCCTTCGGACCAGACGATGCGGGTGCCGCTAAAATCACCGACAGTATAGGTCAGAAGAAGTTTTCCTTTTCCATCTAATGATATGACCGAAGGTTGGCCAACTCCCCAAGATTTACCACCTCCTCCAAGTGACTGGTCGCCGTCGCTTGTCCAGGTCTTCTTCACTATTTGCGCAGGATATTTTACCCAGCTATCTGCATCCAGTTCATTGCTGAAGGCTACGCCAATTTCGTTGTAATAGACGCCGTATTTATTGCCCAAAAAGAACATCGCATATTTATAGGTTGTATTCTCCCAGGTAAACCGGCCTTCAACAACGCTGGGATCACAGGTGTGATGATCGTCCCACGAACTTGACGTGCCCGGCTGCAGAACACTTTTCGGAGATGTTTTAGAACCATCCGCATTTATTTTGACATGGTAAATGTTGTCGACCATAATCATGTTTTGCGGGTTTCCGCAGAAAAACATATGGACACTGCCATCTTCCTGTTTCAGGGTGCTGGGACAGTATGAATACTTGAGTTGTCCCACAAACCCAAAGACAAATTCCGGCTTCGACATGGTTATCGTCGGAGTATCCGGGCCTGGAGGGTCGACAGGCGGAAGGTCACCCGATCCCCCTTCGGAACAGGAGTAGGCCAGCCATAACGCAATGATCCCCAATAAGTATCTTTTCATTTTGTTTACTTTTTATTGAAATGAGTCGGTTGCTTTTTGATCAACTCTATGAAATGTTGTTTGATGTTGGCAGCCTGAATGGAATCAACCATAAGATAATAGCGATTTCCCTTTGCCTGCTGAGAAAATTCCGTAGCCCCTTTCTCCGTTACATTGATTGTTCCTGCAGGCGAGACGGTAAAATATGAAGGTCCTTCCACCGAATACAATACGGAAGTTAAATCCCAGGTGGGGCGGTCATAAGGCATTTTTTGGTAGCTTTTATAGGCTTCCACCATCGGATGCATTGGCGTCCAGCCAAAGTCGTTTTCAATGCTGCTGGCGGGGTAGTTGATCGCTATCCCAACTTCGAACGGGGAGGTTACCAGGCGGGTTGGCCATTCTTCAAAAACCTTCTTGGCAGCCGGAATGTCTTTCACAACGTTGTACTCAAATAAATTTGGGTTATTAAAGCAACCTGCCATCGTACACAATAGCTTCACTTTTTGGGCCACCAGTTCTTTCCCGGTCAGAGGAGAGAGGTCGTCGGCCGGTGTTTCCAACAAGCGGGCGAGATTTGTGGAAAAGCCTACGGAAATAACCGTAACAGAAGTGTCAGGCTGTTCTGCCAGTATTTTGCGGTAGAGCATGTGTGCCTCCGGCAACTGGGAATAATCTGACAGAGATCGCATAAATACAGGCTTTCCATCCTTATCCTGTAGCATACAAACGCTTTGGGCATAGTTGATGGCATCCTTTTCGCAGTCTGCCCCCTGGTGAATAATCCCAACAGGGATTTGAGAATAACCATACCATGTGTTCATCACATCGATGTATTCCGCAGAGTATGGGCTTTCCTTATTGGTCATAATGCCGATCAGATCAATTTTTCCGGCATCTTGATATTTGTAAAGCATGTCGAGCGCCAGGGCATCATCCACATCATTGCCCATATCTGTTTCAAAGATCACTTTCATTTTTGATTCTTTGTTTTCCGTTGATTGCTGTGTTTTGGTAGAGCATCCAACCATCAGAAATGTGGTAATTACGGCTAAATAAATTTTAATCATCTCGGTTGTTTTTTACTGTTATAAATTTCTATTAAAATCAAATGGTTCTATTCATTGTCTTGCTTGTATTTCAATGGTTTTTGTCTGATCAGGTTTACAAAGTAGTCCCTGATTACATCCACCTTATCCCCGGACACGCTTAGGTAGCAGTGTTTGCCATCCGTTACGCTGTGAAAATGGGTATATCCCTGTTCGTCCACAATAATGGTTCCCGGAACAGACTCTTCCAGATAGCTATAGCTGTTGTCAATTGCATACAGCAGGTTTGTCAAGTCCCAGGTCGGACGGTCATAAGGCATGGGTAGATAGACTTTGTATGCCTCAACCATCGGATGTAGTTTTGTCCAGTTGAAATCGTTCATTATGCTGGATGCAGGATATCTGATTTTTATCCCGACCTCGGCAGGAGAGGCCACAATACGGGTTGGCCACTCTGAAAATACTTTTGCTGCGGATTGAATATCTTTCCTGACGTTGTAGCTGGCAATTGCATTTTTGCCAAAACTGCCGGCCATTACCGTCAGGTATTTTACTTTTTTAGTCACCAGGCCTTTTCCGTTCAGATCAGAAAATTCATCAGCATCCGTTTCGAGCAATTGCGCCAGGTTGGTGAAAAATCCAACCGAAATTATCGTAACCGAATGGTCGGGTTGTGTGGATAAAATTTTACGGTACAGCTTCGATGCTTCTGGCAGTAATTCATAACTATTTCCGAAGCGTTCAAAAACCGGAGCTCCGTTCTCCTGCATTTCACTCACGATCTGCGCGTAATTAACTGCCTCCAGCTCATCGTCAGTTCCGTTTTTAACTATCCCAACCGGAATGTCGGTATGTCCGTACCAGGAAGCCATGATATCGGTAAATTCAGCTGCAAACCGGTTGTTTTTGCTGATCATTATCCCCAGTAAATCAGCCTTTTTTAGCTCGAGATATTTATACAGCATATCCAAAGCTAAGGCATCATCCACGTCATTACCCATATCGGTGTCGAAAATCACGTTCACTTTTTCCTCCTCGCAGGATGCTTGGGCGGCTCCACCCGGGCCTCCGGCCAGCAGGAAAAGGAATGCAATTATGACGCTGATTTTTTTCATGATGTGTTTTAATTGGGCGAATAGGATTTAAATAACTCGGGAATTACAACATTCAACGCCGCCTCGTTCTCCTCCGGATCGGCACGGTAGTAAATTGATGTATTCGAAGGATGATTTACATACTCAAAAATAAACCGTCCGTCATTGCGGATTTCAGAGAACCGGCAGGGACGAAGCCCGCTTTCCAATATTGTATCCGAATGCTTTAATTCTTTTTCCCTGACCAACTTATAATTTCCGGCAGGATCTTTAACCAGCTTCCTGTTTGTGACTTCCAGCCAAATGGCGGACTCCCAAACATGAAATGTGTCAAACTGAATTTTGATGTTTTCATTGTATGGGCTTCCTTTGTCCATGGCCTTCAGGAAATCGGTCCGCTGTTTTTTATCAAATGCAAAATCAATATAACATTGTAGTTGAGGATGCATCTCTTTCAGGAACGACATATCCTTTAATTGCCAATACGTGTTGTTGGTTGATTTAATGAAGCCACCGTCCTTCCCAGCGCACGCATAAAGTGCAATGGGCAGGGGGGACCGTAACAGTCTTGTAAAAGCAAATACATCCAGCGCTACATTCCATTCGCCTCCGGGAATCATATTGGCACCTGCATCTGACCCCATTTCGTAATCAGGGGCAGCCGTTCCGGCGCTGAGGTGAATTCTTTTAATTTTCTTTTTAAGCAATTCAGGTGCCCTGTTGTAAGCAACCGCAATCACCCTTGCCGAACCAAAAGAGAGCACTTCCACGGGCTTGTCTGCCTGCCTCAGGATATCCATAAACAACTCTACTCCCTGGAAAAAACCGGGAGTATCCGTCATTTTATCGTTTTCACTTTGCATCAGTTTCATCGGCCCGATGGCAAACCTGACCTGGAGGTTAAAAATGTAGTTGAGTTGCATAATTGGGATAATGCCGGCTTCCCTTGGTCCGCGCGGATCTTTCCACAATGTTGGGTGATCGGCTGTATCTTTCCTGAATGAATCGGTAATATCGAGGATTACAGCTTTTAAATCAACATCCGAAAGAGAAAAACCATTTAATAAATCCAGGTTGTCACCCGGATCCTGATACGGGTGATACAGGTCGGTAATGACAACTACGGGGATTTTGCCGGCAGCTGATAATAATCCGCATGGCAGCCCAATACCCGCTAAAAATAGTATCAAATACAAAAATCTCATTTCAATAGACTTATTTTATACGGTCATCCCAAATGCGTTTTTCCGGTCAGGAGAAAGATCAGCTTGAGAGGCAAAAGGCAAGTTTTTAAAACTTTGCTGCCTGCTGATTTTGTGCCCCCGATAACTGGGCAT
Source organism: Prolixibacteraceae bacterium (assembly GCA_029975525.1). Taxonomy (GTDB): domain Bacteria; phylum Bacteroidota; class Bacteroidia; order Bacteroidales; family Prolixibacteraceae; genus UBA1413. Next base: position 49,487 of record JARKOX010000294.1, read on the forward strand.
TCGGTGATGCTAACGCAATGATTAATGAATTAGAACTGAGTTGCCGTCTTATAATTTGATCACTTTTTCTTTTTTAACCCCCTGAGGTTAAAGGTAGCCGAATATAAATCATAGGACCACAGCCAATCTTCGCCGGTAACCGCCGTTGTAAAATACATGACAAGTTCATCCTCATTCAACATATACCCTTTACTGTCGGTAAGGATCCCGGGGTTGTGATTCCGTGGAAAGCCGGATTCACCGGGGCCAACATGTCCGATTTCGGTCCACTCCTCAACCGGTGAGGTTATGTCTTTTGAACGGGGAAGATACCTGAGTGTCGAATAATTGCCAACCCAGGTTGGAATGCCTGGCTCATAGTCCTCTTTTTTCCGCTCTTCGCTAACCATAAATATGTAATTTTCAGAAAGCGCAGGATAACTGTTGGAGCTCATCCCGGGAATGTACTTTTCTTCTCCCAGAACGATGTTGTCCAAATCGTTGAGTTTTATGTCACGAAAGACATACCCTTTCCCGGGGACCAGCGTCGAGTGATAAAAAAGCCTGATTGTCGTCGAATCCAAAACAATCGAGGTGCTTTGCCCGACTCCCCATTTAGTTGTATCGGAATAGGATACCAATGGGTTTTTGTCAAATTTGATCCAGGGGCCTTCGATACACTTTGAAAAAGCCAATCCGATTTGATTATGATTGTGCCACTGATCGACGCCCAGATAAGTCATTATCCAATCGTATGTTTCTCCTTTATAAGTGACTTTAAATTCCCGTACGTCGGGGTCGCAGATGTGGATCTGATCCCAACCGGTTTCAGATGGGTCTACAATTCTGGTCCCGGGCTGCCAGACATATCCGTTTTGGGTCGGGACACCTTTGAAAAGATAGATGTAGTCAATGATTTTAAAGGGGTCACGGTTCTGGCAAACAAACGCATACCTGATTTTATATTTATCTTCGATAACGCTTGGTGCGTAATTATAATGTCCTGCACCTCCGCTGAGTTCATACCGAATTTGTGCGCTCGTCAATTGTGGTTCTTCGTTGTTGTTTTTTTTACAACCGAAGAGTGCGATGACAACGAGGTATAAAAGGAAAGTTCTACAATTCATAATGCTTCGCCGGTACTGTTTTGAAATTTAATTTACTCATCATTTTGTCGTCCTGGAGATAATCCAGAATCTGTTTATCAGGCAGAGCCGGTATTTGGCTTATCTTGAGTGCCAGGATAAGGTTCCCGGCACCCAAGGATAAGTCTAGGGTTGAGTTTAATTCTCAATTTGGATGTTTTTTACAGGGCGAATCATTGCCGCGCGAACTTTGTGTCCGTCGCCCCAGCCCCATACGTCGCGATAACCACCAGAGTCTCCCAGTGACATGCCACCATGCGTTTTGCTTAACGAGGTGCCGCTGCGGACCGCACACAGCCATGCACGGTCGACAACCCCGGTTTCATTGCGCCATCCACTTTGGGGTAAAAAGAGGCAACCTAATTGTTTCAGGTTATCTTTTGTGGCCTGTTTGGCAACCGAAGCGGGGACTCCGATGATGATCCCGTCGGTACTGAATCCGGTTTGTGCTTTTGATACCCAGGTGGCACCCAGATTCCACAACGCTACCATTTCAGCGGTTGTCGGTACACGCCATCCTTCCGGAGAAGGATCATTCTCGGGTAGCCAGTTGGTCTCTTCATTCACATAATCTTTTGGCCAATTGGCAGGAGCCGGATCACCTTGCGGACCGCTGGGATAGCCCACCTTCCGATTAAATTGGTAGTACATTCCGGGATCGTCGGGTGAAGAGGCAAAAGTGCCAGGTGCTCCAATGTTTTTAGTGGACCAAACCATGCCGTTGATGAGTACCTCGTCTTCGCCAAGCACCATCGTTTCCTGTAAAACTTTTGATTTTAAGGTTTTATTTCCGGCAGTTACTTCAATAAAAACCGAACGCAGTTTGGTAAAGGAAGCACTCGGTTTTACTGTTACGGTAATCACCTTTTTCCCTGTTCCAGAAGTTTCGCTTAACGTACACCAATCTTGAGCTGTGCTGCTGGAATTGACCAATTCGATATTCCAGGCTTCGTTGCCGTTTATCGTTAATTCGTAAGTTCCTCCATCCGCAACTACCGGAATTGCTACCGGATATATGGCAAACTCATCGGGGTTACTTTCAATGACATAATCCGAGTCATCGTTGCAGCCCCATAAAAATGCCAGCGCTAGAATTGCTCCCAATAAATATTTCATTTTTATCATAACTCAGGTTTTAAAAATTAGTATTGATCGTTTTGTTTCAGATTTGGATTGTTGTCCACTTCGCTTTGAGGGATCGGCATCCGAATCGATTTGCCTAATACAAAATTATTGAAATCAGAGTCGCGTTCCTTTATCGAGGTCAGCGTATTCGCATCATTGATTCCCCAACGTTTCAGATCAATCCAGCGCACACATTCCATGGCCAGTTCGAGCCCTCTTTCGATTTTCAGATGTTCGCGGAAAGCCTCTTTGTTGGTTGTTATTTGCGTGCCGTTATAATAGGTGCTGTTTTCAATATTCGGCAGTTTTACCCGGTTTCGTACCCGGTTCACACATTCCACAGCTTTCGCCGGCGGTGTGGTGTTCAGTTCATTGAGCACTTCGGCATAGAGTAGTAACATGTCTGCATAACGAAGCGACCGGAAGTTGTTGTCATTCCAGTAATACAACGGAAGGGCGTCGGTACTGTATTTTTTGATAAAGACCCGGTTTCCCCAGTCACTGTTCCAGGGTTTTCCATAAATTAACTGATTGGGATATTCGGGAAAGTCGGATGAGGCGCCATCATACCAGAGCGTGTGGAACAAACGGATGTCATTCTTACCTTCTGTCGTCTTTTCGCGCTTGAAATAATCAACCAGCCAGCGTCGGGCTTCAATGTTATTCCAGCCGATTCCGGCGGGGGCCTGGTTCATCTCGATTTGTGTGCCTAACTGGGCATTGGGGTCCAGGTAATTATTAGTCTGGTCGAAACCTACGCGGTTCATCAGCGAAAATTGGATTTCAAACAGCGATTCCTTGTTGTTTTCGGTACGGTTGCTGAAATTATCAGCCCAGTTTGGTCTTAAATCGTAATAGGCTTTCCCCTCTCCATCAACAAGCCATTCCAGGCATTTTTTTGCATTTTCCCATTTGTGATGCTGGGCATAGGTTTTGGCAAGCAATCCGTAGGCAGCCCCTTTTGTTGGGCGGCCATACTCTTTAGCATCTCGTATTGCCGGAAGTTTGGTTACCGCATCTTCCAGATCAGCCTCGATCTGTGCAAATACTTCCTCGGTCGTTACCTGTTTGGGCTGGTCCGAAGCAGAAGAGGTTTTTAATACGAGAGGAACATTATCCCACAGGGTGGTTAAATAGAAGTAATAAAATGCGCGGAGGAATTTTGCCTGTCCAATTAAATCCTGCTTGTGTGTTTCATTCGCAAAGGTAATTTTATCGATGTTGTCCAACACCTGGTTGGCCCGAAAGATGGCAATGTAATGTTCTCTCCATATTTTAACGTTACACTCGGCAAAATTGTAATCGGTAAATATAAACTTGGTGTATTCGTTCAATTCAGTCCAACCGGCATAACTTACGCCTTCATCAGCCATCCCGGTCATTTGGGTATAAATGTTCCGGGTCCATGTTCCCTGCCGGTAAAACATATTGTATATGGAAACGACTCCCGATTCAATATCGGCTTCCGTTTTCCAGAATACCCCGGTACTCAGCGTATTTTCATTCTGAATATCGAGCAGCGATGAGTCGCAGGATGACAACAGCGTTATCGAAACGCACAATACTATATAATTAGCTATTTTTTTCATAATTATCCGAGTTTAGAATGTGAAAGACAATGCAAATTGAACTGCCCGTGGATTTGGGAACGAGCAATTGTCTGCTCCCATGGTAAATATGCCACTATCTGCGAATTCAGGATCCAGGCCTGAGTATTTTGTAATGGTGATCAGGTTTTGAAATGTGACCGAGGTGTGAATTTTATCCAGTCCGACTTTACCGCATAGCGATGCAGGCACGGTGTATCCCAGGGTAATATCGCTCAGGCGGAAGAATGAGCCATCTTCCAGCCAACGATTTTGGTCGCCCCGGCTGTTGCGCGTATCGCCATAAACAATGCGTGGACGATCATTAACCGGATGTTCCTGCGTCCAGGGCATCATGCCGTTGAAGTTGTTCTGGTTATTGGCAAAGTCGCCTGCTGCTGCGGCCGAACCGTTCCAGACTTCCTGCCCAAACCTGCCATATCCGTTAATTGTCAAATCAAATCCTTTGTAAGAAGCTCCTAGATTCAACCCCACTTCAAAATCGGGCCACGGACTGCCTACCAGCTGTCTGTCTTCCGACGAAATAATGCCATCGTCATTATAATCATCATAGATAATATCGCCAGGCAACGCATTGGGCTGGATAACTTTCCCCTTTGAGTTTATATATTTCTGAACTTCTTCTTCCGATTGGAAAATTCCATTCATTTTATATAAATACCACATTCCCAGCGGCTGGCCAATCTCAGATTTTGCAAGGGAAGTGTAATAGACTGTTTGTCCATACCCCAGATCAACCACCTTGTTTTTCAAGTGAGATACATTCATAGATGCCGAATAAGAAAAATCGCCAACCCGATCGTTCCAACCGATTTCGAATTCGACTCCTCTGTTTTCCAGACTACCGGCGTTAACCGCAGGCGCTCCGCCTTCATTTCCGGAACTCATGAGAATTGGCAGATAGACCAGCAGGTCTTTACTTTTCGAATAAAAATATTCTGCGGTGAAACGAAGCTGGTTGTCGAGCGCAACAAGATCGAAACCGGCATTGGCAGTTGTTTTTCTTTCCCAAACCAGGTCGATGTTGCTTAGCCGGGATTGAATCATCCCGATTTCTTTATATTCGGGACTTCCGAAAACTGCGCGTGGAGCCGTATTTATGGTTGATTGATAATCCCAGAAACCAATACTGCTGTTTCCAAGTGTACCGTAATTGGCACGAAGTTTCAAATCATTAATCAGAGGAACATTGAAAAAATCTTCATTGCTGATTCTCCATCCCAATGAGTAGGAAAGGAAATTGCCCCATCGGGTGTCTTCAGGCAGGCGTGAAGTCCCGTCACGGCGAGCAGTTATTTGTGCCAGATATTTGTCGGCATACGAATAGTTGATTCGTCCGAGATATGAAATCAATGAAGCTTCGCCATAACTGCCTCCTGCGGTAGTGTTTCCGGTGGCCGCATCAAGCGACGTAATGTATTTATCGCCTATCGTCAATGGATTTAACTTGGTGATCCATCGATAGTCTTCGTGGAATTTATTGTATGTTATTCCGCCCAGTGCATTTACATCATGTTTCCCAAACTGATGTTTGAAATTATAGGTTTGTTCAATCAGGATATCCTGATTTTTTGCGCTATTATAACCTAAAAAAGCAGCATCATCTCCCTGTCCCATGGTCCAGTTGCCTTTTTTTCGCAAGGAATTGGTAATTCCCATATAGCTTTTGTAGGCGACATTTAATTTGGCTTCGAACATTTCAAAAAGTGATATTTGCCCAAACACATTACCGGTCAAATACTCTTCTTCGTTATCACGTATATATAAATCCTGCATGGCCACTGGGTTAAGCCCGTAAGAGTTGGCTCTTTTGACATCTCCATATCCAAATCCGCCAGGATGTGCTTCATCGTAAAGGGGGATGGTTGGCGGCATTCCAATGAAAGAGCTCCAGGGGTTGCCGTTCAGGATCTTCCTGTTGGACTTGGTGTAGTACAGATTCTCTCCGTAGGTGAAGATTCCTTTCTGTCCGCTTGTATTGATGCGGAATCCATATTTGTCGTAACCGGTCGCATACAATGCACCACCGTCATCCATCCGATTCAGAGACGTATAATATTTTACGCTCTTTGATCCACCTGAGAGAGAAACATTGTAGTTCTGTAAGATTCCCGTACCTAACATTTCTTCCTGCCAATCAGTATCACCATCATAATGATCCTGGCGCTTTGTGATTCCGCCGACGCCAGCCAGAATGGCCTCTTCATAAGCCCTGTCATTATAGATTTTATACGTTTCGGCGTCCATCAGATCATATCGGGGTAACCAGTTTAGGGTCACCTGCGAGTCAAATTTAACTTTCAAGTTACCTTCCTTGCCTTGTTTGGTAGTAATAATTACAACCCCATTTGCCGCACGTGATCCGTAGATGGCAGCCGAAGAGGCATCCTTCAATACCTGAATTGATTCAATGTCCTCTACGTTGACTCCCAGGTCACTACCTCCATATGCTCCGTCAATAATAAACAAGGGGCTGTTGTTGGTTAAACTTCCCAGTCCCCGGATGATTATTGAGGCGTTGGAACCAGGCTGGCCACTGGTCGTAATCTTTACTCCCGAAGTCAAACCACGCATCGATTCCACCACATTGCCAGATACCCGTTCTGCTAAAACGTCTTCTTTGATCGAGGAAACTGCGCCCAGTAAATCCTTTTTCTTAACAGTACCATACCCAATGGCCACTACTTCATCCAGGCCAATGGTGCTTTCTTCCATCACAACATCAATTGTAGTTCTGGAGGAAACAGCAATTTCCTGTGTTTTTAATCCAACAAATGAATAGGCCAAGGTGGCACCTGCCGGTACACTGGCAAGAGTATAGCTTCCGTTTATGTCCGTAATCGTTCCGGTAGAGGTTCCCTTCACCACTATTGAAACGCCTGGGAGCGGCACTCCTGAAGAGTCTGTTACTTTTCCGTTTATTGTTTTAGCCTGTCCAAACGCCGAAGCCTGAATGAGGCATAAAATGAAAAAGAACAAGAAAGAGTGTAATACTCGTGTAATTTTTTTTGAGGGAAAAGCGACTTCTTTAGAAAAGAGTTCGCCCGGATTTAATGTTCGATTTTTTTTCATAGTTCATATTTTATTGGTACAGAGATATTGCTCTTTAGTTAGCTCCGGGTGAAATAATTCATCCCCTTTGGTCATTCAGTATTAGAACTCAACCGAAAGCCGTTTACAAACATATAGAACCGGATTGAATTGTACAAACGTTTGCGCATTTAAAATTACACGGTTTTGAATTTTTTTTGAGAATCCAAATTTGTTCTGTTGATAGATAATAAGTAAGTTTGTATTACTTTTCTGTTTGTCAGGATGTTGGATTTGAGTATTGGGGATTTGTGAAATAGTGAGTATTGAATTAGAAACGAGCTCCTTGTTTTTTGAATAAACGTTTGTACAATGGCTCCAAAAGTAAATATCAACGACATTGCCTTAAAAACCGGCTTGTCAATTACCACCGTGTCAAGAGTGTTGAACGGTAAGGCGGAACAGTACCGGATCGGAAAAAAATCCCAGCAGAAAATTAAAGAAGCCGCCCGGGAATTAAATTATATCCCCAATCAGTATGCGGCCAATCTTCGGACAGGGAAGAGCAACACCATCGCCTTGATTGTCCCTTCTTTGAACAATCCCTTTTTTGCCGGCATTGCCAGCAAGATAAATGCTGAGGTGAGGAAATTTGGTTATATCACAATTATCGGCGACAGCGATGAAAATCAGGAAATTGAAAAGATTGAACTGCTTCAGTTAATGTCCCGGAATATCGAAGGATTGATTATTGTTCCTTGCGGGAATGAATGGGAACACATTAAACATTTGCATGACCTGGGCCTTCCGGTTATTTGTATTGACCGCTATTTTGAAAATGTTGATTTACCTTACGTTTCAACTGATAATTACGAAGGGGCCTATTCTGCAACAAAATATCTTTTGGATCATGGACATGTCTCCATCGCTTGTATTCAGGGGGTACAAGCGGCCACTCCGAATAAGCTGAGGGTACAGGGATTTGAAGACGCCATGAAAGAGGCCGGCATTACTGACTACAGCATTGTTGGGGATGATTATAGTGTGCAAAACGGATATTTGGAAACCAAACTGCTCTTTCAGCACAAAACAAAACCGACTGCGATATTTTCGTTAAACAATACCATCGCAATGGGGTGCCTGAAAGCTCTTAAAGAGGAAAAGATCAAGATTCCGGAGGATGTCTCTTTGATCACTTTTGACGACCATCCTTATCTTGATTTTTTGGCAACGCCCCTTACCTGCATTGCTCAGCCGGTAAGCGACATCAGTAAAATTGCCATTAAATTTCTTTTCTCAAGGATCAACAACAACGAAAAAAATATCAATCAGGTCCTGCTTAAACCAAAAATGAAAATAAAGGAGTCGGTGAGGAATATTCTTTGATCTTTAAATCTCTTCTACCGGTTGGGCTTGGTATTCCCCGGCGGGAACAATCCGTCTGATTTTGATATTCAGGTAAGCGATCAGGATGGCCATCAGCGGACTGATGAGGTTCATAAAGCAGTAGGGAAGATAGTCCCAGGTAGCAACGCCGAGCACCCGCGATTGGGTTGCGCCGCAGGTATTCCAGGGGATGAGCACCGAAGTCATGGTGCCGCTGTCTTCGAGGGTTCGGCTCAGTAATTCGGGTTTCAGCCCCTTCTCTTCAAAAGCTTTCCGGTACATTCTTCCCGGTACAACAATGGAAATATACTGATCGGAGGCCGTTGCGTTGAAAAAGATGCAGGTGCCCACGGTGGAGGCCACCAGGGAGCCGGTTCGCCGCGCCATTTTCACGATCGGCCGGGTAATACGTTCCAGGAATCCGGCAGCTTCCATGGTCCCGCCAAAAATCATGGCCGAAAGGATCAGCCAGATGGTGTCGAGCATTCCGCGCATCCCCGAGGTGCTGAGCAGCTCATTAACGCTCGGATCGTTGGTGGTAAGCGAAACGTTGCCAAACATCGCCTGCATGGCAGCCTGGTAGCTGGCCCGGGTGTAGTTGCCCGTAACCTGCGAGACCTCTTCGATGATGTGGGGTTGAAAAATAACAGCAAAAACAGCCCCCAGCAGGGTGCCGGTCATCAACGAGGGGAGGGGCGGCACTTTCATCACAATAATTACAAACAGGATAAGCGGAACCAAAAACAGGAGCGGCGTTACGTTAAAGGTTTCGTGAATCGCCGTTTTGACATTCTCCACATCAACAACCGCCTGGGAGAAATCGTAGTTAAAGCCAATAATCAGAAAGATAATCAGGGTCAGCACCAGGGTGGGGGTGGTGGTAATGGTCATGTAGCGGATGTGGGTAAACAGGTCGGTGCCGGCCATTGCTGGAGCTAGGTTGGTGGTGTCGCTCAGCGGCGACATTTTATCGCCAAAATAGGCTCCGCTGATGATGGCGCCCGCCACCATCGCCTCACTAATGCCGATGGCCTGGCCGATACCCAGCAGGGCCACCCCGATCGTGGCCACCGTCGACCACGAGCTGCCGGTGGCCACGCTCACCACCGAACAGACGACTACCGCGGTGAATAGGAACATTTTGGGGGAGATGATGTCGAGCCCGTAGTAGATCATCACCGGAACAACACCGCTGATCATCCAGGCGCCGGCCAGCGACCCGATCAGCAACAAAATCAGGATCGACGGCATCGCCGAACCGATGGTCTTGACGATTCTTGTCTGGATTTTTTCCCACGGCAACCCCAGCGAAGCGGAGATCACCACGGTGGTCGTGGCTGCCAGCAGCAGCGCCATCTGGTTGGAGCCGGCCAGGGTGTCGTCGAATATAAATACGTTGGCAGTCAGCAATCCGATTAACAGGATCAGCGGAAACAAAGCTTCCAGCAAACGGGCTTCTCTTTTCATCAAAAAACCAAATAAGGCGTTTTGTCTTTCAAACTCACACAATGATACCGATTTTTCTGACAATTTTGTTTGAAGACCGCCCGGATTTCAAAAAAAGAAATTTAGCTCTGCCGGATAATTAAATGTTTCTAATTTCGTTCGTTATATTTTGAAAGATGACGAAGATGGCTCGATTTTATAGTTTTTTTTTACTGGTTTTTAGCGTGATGGTTTGGTCCGGCGCTCCGGTTTCGGCCCAAAACGAAGGCGGAGGATTGTATCTTTCAGGCAAAGTTACCACCGAGCAGGGAAGCGTGGACGGAGCGGTTATCCGGATTTCAAGAAACAGCCAGCGGATCAAGGATTACAATATTGGGCGCGACGGAAAGTTCAACCTCTATTTTGAGTTTAACTACGAATTTGAGTTGATATTTGTGCGCGCCGACAATTTTCCGCAGAAGATTGTAGTCTCCACCGTGGTTCCGGCCGAAGTGGTCCGCCGCGATCCGAAGTTCCCCGCCTTTCCGCTCGAAATCAATCTTTTTACCGAAATCAAAGGGGTTGACCGCACTTTTTCAGAGAACACCGTCATGCGGATCTACTATTCGGCCGCTGTCGACAATTTTATTCCCGAAGTTTATTACAACAGCGCCCAGATTAAAAAGCTGATTGATCAGGCCATTTTGCAGTCGCAAAACCTCGGACGCGCCGTGGATGCACTGAAAAAACTTACCGATGCCGAAATGGCAATCCTTAAAAAAGAGTATGACGAACACCTGCGGAAAGCCGGGCAGCTCTTCGACCAGAGCGAACTCCCGTCGGCCCTGCTCGAATACCAGGCGGCCAGCCGGATATTTCCCAAAGAACAGTACCCCAAAGACCGCATTGCTGAGATCAACGACCTGATGGCTGCACTCGGCATTCAGCAGCAAAATGAAAAAGCCATGGCCGAAAAGTATGGCCAGCTGATCCGGCAGGCCGACCAGCTCTTTGACCAGAAAGATTACCAGCGGGCAAAAGACATTTACAACCAGGCGCTTGCTGTGAAACTGAACGATGCTCATGCCTCCGGACGTATGGCTGAGATCGACCGCTTACTGGCCGAAATTCAGGCCCAGCAGCGTTATGCCGACCTGGTTGCACTGGCCGACAAGGCTTTTGAGGAAAAGCTCTGGGACCAGGCCCGCACACGCTATCAGGAAGCGTTGCAGTTGCGGCCGGCCGAAAACTATCCCCAATCGCAGCTGGCAAAAATTGAGGCTGAGCTGCATCAACTGGCTCAATCTGCCGAAAAACAGGCCAATTTTAATAACGCCGTCCTTCAGGGCGATGCTTCCTACCAAAAGCAGTTTTATTCCAAAGCAATTGCTTTTTACCAGACGGCACTCACCTACAAGCCCGGCGATCCGGGGGTACTGGCCAAAATTGCCCGCATCGAAAAAGAACAGAAAGAGATTGCCGACAAGCTGTTTTACGATGAGCTGATTGCCAAAGCCGACAAGGTTTTTAAAGATAAAAACTATGCGCAGGCCAAAGAATTTTATTCCAGTGCATTGACCGCCCGACCCGATCAGGCTTATCCGAAAAAGCAGATTGAAGTGATTGACAACCTGCTGGAGAAAGATCGTCAGTACACCGAACTGATTGCCCGCGCCGATGAGGCATTTTCCCGAGAGGCCTACGAGTCCTCCCGCGAGGCTTACCAGCAGGCACTTGCACTGAAATCTTCCGAAGATTATCCGAAGCAAAAGATCAAAGTGATCGATTCGATTCTGGCTGGCATGGCCAAAGCCGACCTTGAATACCGGCAGGTTGTGGCAGCGGCCGACAAGCTTTTTAATAGTAAAATGTATCCGCAGGCCCGGGGGGAATACCAGAAAGCCCAGGGCATGAAACCTTCCGAGGATTATCCCAAAGAGATGCTGGCTAAAATTGACAGTGTCGAAGCGGAACAGGCCCGGTTGGCCGCCGAACAAAAAGCGGCCGAACAGGCCCGGCTGCTTGCCCAGCAGCAGCAGAAAGATCAGTTGTACCAGCAGACTATTGCCGAAGCCGACAGGTTAGCCGGAAATAACGAGCTGGTTTCTGCAGTCGGAAAATTCCGGTCGGCGCTCGAGATCAAGCCCCAGGAGTCATACCCCATTCAGCGGATCGAAGAGATCCGGGGAATGATTGCACGGCAGGCCGATGAACAGAAAGCTTACGATGCTGCCATTGCCGCTGCCGACCGCGATTTCCAGGCCAAACAATACCCGGCTGCCCGGAATGCGTATAAACAGGCGCAGCAGGCCAAACCTGCGGAGCGTGATCCGGGCGAGATGCTGGCAAAAATTGACAGTATCGAAGCGGAACAGTCCCGGTTGGTAGCCGAGCAGCAGGCCGCCCAAGAGGCTGCCCGTCTGGCCGCACTGGCTGAAAAAGACCGTCAGTATGCCGAAGCGGTTTCCCGCGGCGACGCGCTCTTTAACCAGCAGAAATATCCGGAGTCGGCCACTGAATACCGCGCAGCCCTGAAAGTTAAACCCGACGAGCAGTATCCGAAAGATAAAATAGCGGAAGGCGACCGTTTACACTCGGCGCTGGCGGCCGCACAGAAAACTTACGATGCCGCAATTGTTGCCGCCGACCGCGACTTCCAGCGGAAGCAGTA